>CANJQJ010000006.1 GCA_947476425.1 Sphingomonadaceae bacterium
GCAGATATTGTGGAAGGCGCGGATCTTCATGTCCTTGCCGCGCACGATGAGCGCCGAAACCGAGCGGATCGCGACTTCGCGCACGATCCAGTCGCCAGCGTTCGGGATTTCCGAGGCTTCGGCGATGTTCAGCCAGACCCGGCCGAAAACTTCCTTCTCGCGCTCGAAACGCTCCTGCGACGTGTAGACCGCCAGCTCGACCTTGCCGGTTTCGAGGATGGACGCGTCCGGCTGAAGGGGCCCGGTCCCGATATCGAAGCTCAATGCAGCGTGCTGACTCATCTCACCCTCATCCTTGGAAACTCGCGGCAAGCCCTTTCGAGCGCCGCACCCATGTCATGTGCCCTGGTCTGTGCCGGGCTTATCGATCGCATTATGCATTAACAGTTCGACCATATACGCACAACCGAACTGCCCCGCCTTCACTCTCGTCCTCGTGACCAGCGCGCCGGCAATCAGATCATGCCTTCGCCAACCGGACCGGCATATTTGGGGAGCTGCGCGGTATCGAAATACTCATCGCCCCGAATGACCTTGCCGTCCTTGATCTTGGCAATCATGCAATATGGCGAAGAGATCGGTTGCCCGTCGAGAATGCCGCGCAGGGTAGCCTGCAGCACGAAGCCTTCCTCAGTGGGCGTGATCCGGGTGTTCTCGTTCACCTGGTTCTCGAAAATCGCATGAGCGCTTTTCAGCGTCTCGATGAACTCGTCCTTGGTGCGATCCTTTGGATCGAAATTATACCACATGACGAAATCATCATGGAGAATGGTCGCAAACTTGGGGACATTATGTTCTTCCGAGACGGTGGCCCAGAAATGGCCAATGCGTAATGCCTCTTCGCGATCGACCGCCATTCAGATTTCCTTCCCACGCGCATCTGCTTGATTTCGAATTCGGCCCGGTTAACCGGTCGGCAGATCGTGACGATTAGCTACTACAACGACATTGTGTGGTCACCCTTGTCGACGTCACATTTTTATAGACGCACCTTCCAGAGTAAATTGGCGTCTCGCCCTGTCGCCGGGCAGGCTAAGGCCGGCGGTTGCGAGGATTATGCACAATCTTACAAACGCCGGGGTGAATTCGGCTGCGAGCGGGGGAGCGCGCATGGAAAAGGATGTTGTCGTCGTAGGATCGGGTGGCGCCGGCCTTACCGCAGCGATTGTGGCTGCGCTCCACGGCCTCGACGTCCTCGTGATCGAAAAGACCGAATATTTCGGCGGCGCGACCGCAATGTCCGGTGGCGGCACATGGGTTCCCAACAGCAGTCTCGCCCGACAAGCCGGGTACACGGACTCTCGCGCAGAGGCCGAGAAATATGTCGAGAACGTCGTCGGCGGCGCGCTGCGCACCGACATTCTCCAGACCTATCTCGACGCAGCGCCGGCAATGCTCGATTTCATGCTTGAGAACACCGAACTCGACTTCTGGGTCGCGCCCTTTTCACCCGATTACCATCCGGACGTCGACGGTGCGAGCAACGACGGGCGGCTGCTTAGCCCGGCCCCCTATGACGGCAAGCGCCTGAAGGGCTATTTCGACTGGCTGAGACCGCCCCTTCCCGAATTCAACGCGCCGGGCGGGATGATGATCGACCTCCCGGACATGCAGCATGTCCTTGCACCGACGAGTTCGTTGAAGTCAGCGATCCACGTGCTCAAGATGGTAGGCAGGGTCGCTGTCGATAGGCTGCGCGGCTACAAACGCGGCACTCGGCTGACGATGGGCAATGCGCTGGCGGGACGCCTGCTTCGCTCCGCGATCGATGCCGGGGTGACGTTGTGGCGAAATTCCCCGATGACGGAACTCGTGAGGGAGGGGTCGCGTATTGTGGCAGTCAATGTCATCCGCGAGGGCAAGGCGAAGACGATCCGCGTGCGGCGTGGCGTAGTTCTCGCCGCTGGCGGTTTTTCCGCAAGTCCCGAGTGGCGCGCCAGGCACATCCCATATGCTGATCAGCACATCTCGCTGATGCCGCCTGGAAATACTGGAGACGGCCTGTCAGCCGCCATCGCCGTCGGCGGCGCGCTCGACCAGGGAAACACCCAGAATGCAGCGTGGACGGTGATCTCACTATATCCGCGCGGCGACGGCACCATGGGCAAATGGCCGCACCTCTTCCTCGATCGGCCCAAGCCCGGATTCATCATTGTCAATGCGAACGGCGAGCGCTTCGGCGATGAGGCGTCACTCAATTTCGTGGAGAGCATGCATCGCGATGGGGCGGTGCCCGCACATCTCATCTGCGATGCCCGCGCGCTCCGCAAATACGGACTTGGCGCCGTGCTCCCGGGCGGATGGCGCCTCAAGCGCATGCTCAAGACCGGCTATATCAAACGAGCGCCGACTCTCGACACTCTTGCGGCGCAGATCGGCATCGATGCCGAAGGACTGAAGCGCACGGTGGCGCGCATGAATGCGTTTGCCGCAAGCGGAATTGATGAGGATTTCGGCAAGGGCGGCAATGCTTTCGATCGCTCGATCGGCGACTTCTCCCACACGCCCAATCCATGCCTTGGCCCCATCGAGACCGCCCCATTCTACGCCGTGCAGGTCAGCCCCGGTGACGCCACCACGACGCTCGGCCTCAGGGTCGATGCGCAGGCGCGCGTGCTCGATGCGGAGGAAAAGCCCATTCCCGGCCTCTATGCCTGCGGGCTGGACATGAACTCGCTTTGGCGAGGGATTCCGCCGGCCAACGGCGCCAACAACACGCTCAGTCTGACCTTCGGCTTCGTCGCCGCGCGCCATCTGGCGGGTATCAACACACCACTCGTGGAGAAGTCCGAGCCCGCGTAAGGGATTATTCGCCCAATATCCCCAGCCACGCCCGCGCGAATATTTCCTCGCCGCGCTGGTTGAAATGACAACCGTCGGTGCGGCCATCCGGGCCGATCAGAGCGTCGCTGTCGATCCCCGCGAAGATGCCTCGTCCCGGATCGACCAGCGCTCGCTGCGTCTGTGCGATCGGGTTGCCGACGGACCACGGCATATCGCGCCGCGCCTTGCATCGCGTCGCCACTGAGACATAGACCGGCGCCACCACGCCACGCCCGCGCAGCCTTCCGGCCAGCGATTGGAAGGCGCGCCGATAATCCGCAGGCGGCGTAGCCAGGACGAAATCGCTCTCGCCCTGATGCCAAAGCACATGCGTAATTCGATAACGCGCCTGGATCTTGTCGAGATCGCTCATCAGCAGGGCGTTAAGGTCACCCCCCGCCGCCCATCGGGTGATCGCAGAACTCCGGATTCCGGCAGGGACCAGCACTACGCGGCTGAATCGATTCCGCTCGACGAGGAGATTTGCGAGCAGAGTCCATGGCTCGCCCCGCTTGCCGTCGGCACCGATCAGGGGTGAGGCGGCGACATGGCATCGGCTACCGAAGAAATTGATCACCCGGTCGCCATGCGCGGATCGATAGCGTCGCGCGGCAAAGTTTGCGCTGTTCGATTGGCCGATAATGAGGAGCACCGCCGTCCGAGCATCCTGCACCGGGCAGGGTATCGCCGGCCGGTCGGCAACCGCGATCACGCGCTTGTATCGATCCGTCGAAATGTTCGCTCCCTGCGCGGGCAGGCATAGCCCGCAGGCGAGCAGCGCCGCTAGACGGTGAAGCTCTCGCCGCACCCGCAACTGCCCTTGGCGTTTGGATTGGCGAACACGAAGCCTGCGGTGAAATCATCCTCGACCCAGTCCATCGTCGATCCGACGAGATAGAGTACAGAGCCGCCGTCGATGTAGAGAACGCCGCCCGGAGTCTCGATCTTCTCGTCGAAGGGATCGGCCTGCGTCACATAATCGACCGAATAGGCAAGCCCCGAACAGCCGCGCTGCGGGGTCGAAAGCTTGACCCCGATCGCGCCTTCCGGCGCATCCGCCATCAGCGCACCAACGCGTGCTTCTGCGGTGGGCGTCAGGATCACGGCGGTCGGCCGAGCGCGTATCTTGGTTTCGGCCATTACAGCATCCCCAGTTCGAGCTTCGCCTCGTCGGACATCTTCATCGGATCCCACGGCGGATCCCAGACGAGCTTGACCTCGACATCGCCGACCCCGGGCACGGCCCCGATCCGCATTTCGATCTCACCGGGCATAGATTCCGCAACCGGACAATGCGGCGTCGTCAGCGTCATCGTGATCACCACATGGCAGCTTTCGAAAATATCGACCCCATAAATCAACCCAAGGTCATAGATATTGACCGGAATCTCGGGATCGAAAATTTCCTTGAGCGCTGCGATCACGCCTTCGTAGAGATCGCCGCCGACCTCCGCTGGAGTAACCGATGCCGGTCGCTCCTGCAGGAAGCCCTCCAGATAATCAGGCTTGTGTGCATCATCGACGACCTGGTCGACGCGCGCACGAGGCGGCTTTTCAGCCTCGCTGATTTCCTCGACACTGAATTTGGGTTCTTCGTTCATCCGAAAATTCTCGCTACCCGTTCGAGACCGCGCACCAGTGACGCGACATCGTTTTCCCCGTTATAAACTCCGAAGCTTGCGCGCGCCGTAGCAGACACGCCCAGATGCTCCATCAGCGGTTGAGCGCAATGGTGCCCCGCGCGGATCGCGACCCGCTCCTCGTCCAATATGGTGCCGATGTCGTGGGGATGCACCCCCTCCATCGCAAAGCTCACGATTCCAGCACTGTCCTCCGGGCCGAACAGCCGGACGCTGTTGAGCTGGCCAAGCGCATCCCGGGTCTGGCGAACCAGCGCTGTTTCGTGCGCGTGAATGGCTTCCAGTCCGATCGAATCGACATAATCGATAGCAGCGTGAAGCCCGAGCACCCCCACGATATGGGGTGTCCCGGCCTCGAACCGGGCGGGCGGCGGAGCATAGGTTGTTCGCGCGAAACTGACCTTGTCGATCATCGCACCGCCACCCTGCCAAGGTGGCATCGAATCAAGGATTTCGGCTCGTGCCCATAGCACGCCGATCCCGGTCGGTCCGTAAAGCTTGTGGCCTGAAAAAGCGTAGAAGTCGCAGTCGATCTCCGCGACATCGACCGCGAGGCGCGGCACCGCCTGGCACCCGTCGAGCAGGACCTTCGCGCCTACAGCATGCGCAAGGTCGACAGCACGCCGTGCGTCAAGGATCGAGCCCAGCACGTTCGAGACATGCGCGAAGGCGACGAGCTTGTGCGCCGGCGTCAGCATCACCTCGACCGCTTCCAGATCGATCCGGCCATCCTCGGTCAGCGGCGCAACGTCGATCTCGATACCCGTCCGGTCGCGGAGCAGCTGCCAGGGCACGATATTGCTGTGATGCTCCAGCGTCGAAAGCAGGATGCGGTCGCCGCGCCTCAGGTGCGTGCCACCCCAGCTCGAAGCTACGAGGTTGATCGCTTCGGTCGCCCCGCGCACGAATATGATTTCGTCGGCGGATGGGGCACCGATGAACTGCGCCACGCGGCGTCGCCCGGCCTCATAGGCCAGCGTCATGTCAGCCGAGCGCTGGTAGACGCCGCGATGCACCGTGGCATAGGTTTCGCCGTAAGCCCGCATGATCGCATCGATCACGGGCAACGGCTTCTGCGCGGTCGCCGCTGTATCGAGATAGGCCCAATCCTTGGGGATCGCCGGGAAATCCGCGAGCGTGTCGAGCGGCCGGGCAGCGAGCGTGGCCATCACAGCAGCGCCTCCAGCGCGGCCAGCGCGGCCGCCTCGATGGTCTCGCGCGCCGTTTCATCCTCCATGTCGGCAAAAACCTCCGCCACGAACGCATGCAGCATCAGCGCCTTCGCCTGCGGCGGCGGCAGTCCCCGGCTCGCGAGGTAGAAAAGCCCGCGCGCATCGAGCTCGCCCACCGCGCAGCCATGCGCGCATTTCACGTCGTCCGCGTAGATCTCCAACTCGGGCTTGGCATTGGCGGTCGCCGTCCGATCGAGCAGCATCGCACGCACGGATTGCGCACTGTCGGTCTTCTGCGCCGCACGCGCTACTGCCACCTTGCCCAGATAAGTCCCGGTCGCCTGCCCGCCGAGCACGGTGCGGATTGTCTGGCGGCTAGTCGCCTCGGGCGCTGCATGACGTACAGTGGTGATGATTTCGAGCACCTGTTCGCCACCGCCGATCTGGACGCCACCAAGGTTGAACTCCGCGCCACTACCAAGCGTCACGTCGATCGCAATCCGGCCGAAGCGCGCGCCGCTATTGAGCAGATGCATGTCGAGTCGTGCGCCCGCCGCCAGTTCGATCACAAGATCGCGAACGACGATGCCGCCGCTAGTCTCGATCATGACGCGCGAATGCCGCTCGCCCGCGCCCAACGCGATACGCTCGGGCGCGGCCAGCGGCCATACGCTCGCCAGCGCATCGAGATCGCTATATCGCCACGCTTCATCGCGCCGGGTGGGAAGCGGAAGCGTCACGCGGCCATTGCTCCATAGCCTTCGCGCTCAAGCTCATGGGCAAGCTCGGGTCCGCCCGAACGGACTATGCGGCCCACAGCGAGCACGTGGACGAAATCGGGCTGCACATAGTCGAGCAGCCGTTGGTAATGCGTGATCAGCAGTACTGCCTTGTCGGGCTTGCGCATGATCCGGTTGATACCGTCGCCCACCACGCGCAGCGCATCGATGTCGAGCCCGCTATCAGTCTCGTCGAGGATGGCGAGCTTGGGATCGAGAATCCCCATCTGCACCATCTCGTTGCGCTTCTTCTCGCCACCCGAAAAGCCGACATTCACCGCGCGCTTGAGCATGTCCATGCTCAGCCCCAGCGCATCGGCCTGCGCGCGCGCGATCTTGAGGAACTCGCCCCCAGTAAGCGGCGTCTCGCCGCGCTGCTTGCGCTGCGAATTCAACGCCTCGCGGAGGAACTGGACGTTCGAAACGCCCGGGATCTCTACCGGATACTGGAAGCCGAGGAACAGCCCCGCCGCCGCGCGTTCATGCGGCGCGAGCGCGAGCAGGTCCTGCCCGTCGAAGGTCGCGCGGCCGCCGGTTACTTCATAGCCCGGCCGTCCACCCAGCGTGTAGGTCAGCGTCGACTTGCCCGCACCGTTTGGCCCCATGATCGCATGGATCTCGCCGGCGTTCAGCGTCAGCGACAACCCTTTCAGGATCTGCGTACCGGCAACTTCTGCCTGAAGATTTTCAATCTCGAGCATTCTCATTCTTTCGTCATTCCGGGTCATCCGACCGAGCCTTCAAGCGAAATTCCCAGCAGCTTCTGGGCCTCGATGGCAAATTCCATCGGAAGCTGTTGCAGCACTTCCTTGGCGAAGCCGTTGACGATCAGCGCAACCGCTTCCTCCTGCCCCAACCCGCGCTGCATCGCGTAGAAAAGCTGGTCATCCGAGATCTTCGAAGTCGTTGCCTCATGCTCGATCTGCGCCGAGGGATTCTTCACCTCGATATAAGGCACTGTATGCGCCCCGCATTCGTGGCCAAGCAGAAGGCTATCGCATTGCGTGAAGTTACGGACATTTTCCGCCGTCGCCGCGACCCGGACAAGGCCGCGATAGGTGTTGTTCGATCGCCCGGCTGAAATCCCCTTCGACACGATCGTCGAACGAGTGTTCTTGCCGAGATGGATCATCTTGGTGCCGGTATCGGCTTGCTGGCGATTGTTGGTAACCGCGACCGAATAGAACTCGCCCACGCTGTTCTCGCCCGAAAGCACGCAGCTCGGATATTTCCAGGTAATCGCGGAACCGGTTTCGACCTGCGTCCAGCTTACCTTGCTGTTCTTGCCCTGGCAGAGCGCCCGCTTGGTGACGAAATTATAGATCCCGCCCTTGCCGTCGGCGTCGCCAGGATACCAGTTCTGCACCGTCGAATATTTGATTTCGGCATCGTCGAGCACGATCAGTTCGACCACCGCCGCGTGAAGCTGGTTCTCGTCGCGCATCGGCGCTGTGCAGCCTTCGAGGTAGGAGACATAGCTCCCCTTGTCGGCAATGATCAGGGTGCGCTCGAACTGTCCCGTATTCTCGGCATTGATCCGGAAATAGGTCGAGAGTTCCATCGGGCAGCGCACGCCCTCCGGGATGTAGACAAATGTCCCGTCCGAAAAGACAGCGCAGTTTAGAGCGGCGAAGAAATTATCGTTCTGCGGCACGACTTTGCCAAGCCACTTCTTCACCAGCTCCGGATATTCGCGGATCGCTTCCGAGATCGAACGGAAGATGACGCCAGCGCTCTCGAGTTCGGCCCGGAAGGTCGTAGCCACCGAGACGCTGTCGAATACCGCATCGACCGCGACCTTGCGCGCGCCCTCGACACCGGCGAGCATCTTCTGCTCCTCGATCGGAATACCAAGCTTTTCATATACGCGCAGAATCTCGGGATCGACCTCATCGAGGCTTCCGAGCTTTGGCTTCACCTTGGGGGCGGCGTAATAATAGGCGTCCTGGTAATCGATCGGCGCGAGATCGAGCTTCGCCCAATCCGGCGCTTCCATGTCGAGCCAGCGACGATAAGCCTTCAGCCGCCATTCGAGCATCCATTCCGGCTCGTTCTTCTTCGCAGAAATGAAGCGGACAGTATCCTCGCTCAGCCCCTTGGGCGCGAAATCCTGCTCGATATCGCTGGAAAAACCCCATTCGTAGGTGGAGGCCTTTTCCGCGGCGGCAAGCGCATCGGCATTCTTGGTCACGCTACTTCTCCTGCCAGGCTCGCGAGCGTGACCCCGCCAAGCGCACCTTTAACCGCGAGATTGACCGCTCCCCAGTGCGGCCGGACGCGGCACGCATCCTCGAGTCCGCAATCATGCCGCCCATCCTCGACGCAACTCGTCATCGCGATCGGCCCTTCGACCGCTTCGATGATATCTGCAACACTGATTGTGTCGGCAGACCGCGCCAGTCGAAAACCGCCACCCGTTCCACGCGACGATTCGAGCAACCCGGTAGCGGCCAGGCGCCCCATGAGCTTCTGGGCGGTGGGCAACGGCACACCGGTTTCCTCGGCCAAAGTCGCAGCAGACACGGGCTCGTCTCCGCCCAGCCGCGCGGCGGCAGAGAGCATGACGATCGCATAGTCCGTGATACTGGAGAGTCGCATGGCGCTTTCAATCGGAGTGATTCGTTCCGATTAGAAAATGGTGGCGCCGTTGCCAAGGGTCAAGTGGCGGCTCGTACGAATAATCGCATGTTAGTATCTACCAAACGCCGCGTCAGCCACCACTCGCGCGCCATTTCCGGTAATTCGCCTTGGCTTCCTGAACATAACCGCTGCGCGCGATCAGTTTGAGAAACAGCCGATTGACCAGGTTCGCCGGGAACGGCAGCGGTCGCGCGAAATCAATGAAGAGTACGACCCGCACCTCATCGCTGAGATTCCAGGCGCTATGCGGGAAGCTGTCGTCGAAGATCAGGCTATGTCCTTCGCGCCAATGGCGCCGCTGGCCGGCGACCTCGATCCCGCACAGCCGCTCATCATCGGGCACCAGTACGCCCAGATGATAGCGTAATACCCCCTTGTAGGGCCCGCGATGCATCGGCAATCGCTTGCCCGGCTCGAGGATCGAGAAAAAGGCGGTGGTGAGCCCGGGGACTTGGCGCACCGCCGCCCAAGTTGCCGGACACAGCGCGATATTTTCCTCGAAGCGCGCGCCATAACCCAGAAGGAAAAAGGTCTTCCACCCGCGATCGTTGCTCAGCTTGCGCTGGTCATCGGAGATTTCCTCGAAACCTGGTACGCGAACGCCACTATCAAACAGATTCAACAATTCGCCCCGGACGGCGGGATACCAGGCTTCGATTCGTCGCACCCACGGGAACATGGTGGGCGAGAAGAACGCGCTATTGCCAACCCGCGACAATCGCCCGAGCAGGCTCTCGACGCGCGGCATCAGCCCGCCAGCGAACCGCAACGTGCGCGGTTCCGCAACCGCGACTGTCATGCCCACACCAACTCGCGCGTAGGTTCGATTGTCCGGTCGAAACCGATAAGCGCCGCTTCGTCATAATTCGCAGCGAAGAAGGGATAGCGATCGATGACGCGCGCTGCCTCTTCGTCATAGCTTACCAACATTAGCCCGAGCGGTCTGTTCCGCCCGGGATACGGCCTCGGCGTGGCGATCGCCTGGCAACGCAGCACGCGCCGATAGAATGCCGAATGCTCCGTGCGTACCGTGGCGGTCACCGATGAACGCGCCCGCAATCCCGCTGCGATGAATGGCAGCCGCAGCGTCATGTAGGCGAATTCGGGAATATTCCCTGCGAGAAGCGGATCGACGCAAAAACAATTGGGATCGATCAGCCGCTCCCCCGCCTCGACCAACGGCAG
The DNA here is from genome assembly GCA_947476425.1 of Sphingomonadaceae bacterium. GTDB lineage: Bacteria > Pseudomonadota > Alphaproteobacteria > Sphingomonadales > Sphingomonadaceae > CANJQJ01. The sequence continues at coordinate 10,240 of CANJQJ010000006.1, forward strand.
CAGCAAATCGGGAAAGACCGAGCATGCTGGCGACTCCCATGCGCCCCTATCGATGACATGCAACCGGATCGCCGCGCACAGATGCCCCTCGAACCATAGCCCGCAATTGAACATGTTAGCACTCGCATCGAACCGGTCCCGCAACCTGGCATCGGCACGCCGCTCGGTCGCCCCCTCGCGTCGAAACGAGCGGTAGCGCAAGTCCTGGATCGCATCGGTATCGTCTTCGCCAATTGCGACGTGCTGGTCGATCATCCTGGTGATCCGCGCAATCCGGCTGCGAAGGCCGTGTTCGGTAGCGAGGATGGCTTTCAGGTGATCCGCTATCGCCGTCGTGCATCGCATGTTGCCACCCCCTGCTGGAATGGCGGGATAGTTATCAGCGCGATGGCAGCGATGCCCGCGGAGACGAATCCGTAATGAACTTAACCTGTTGCAGGATGAATTGGCTCGACCGGCACTCGGTAACGGCACGAGATGCGCGCTAGGTTTTCAATGTCAGTTCCGGCAAATCCCCGATCAGCTTGCGTCGTTCGAACGTCAGCCGCGTGACGGGAGATGGGTTGTTCAGCAATTGCGTCGGGGTCAGTCCCGTGAACTGTTTGAACTCACGAATGAAATGCGATTGATCCGAAAAGGAATCGCCAGCCACGTCCGCCCAGCCGGCCTCACCCTCCGACAGTAGCGAGGCAGCCTTCAGCGCCCGGTATTTGCGCGCAAGCAGCTTGGGCGGACCGCCATAGATTCGCCGCGCCAGCCGCTCGACCTGCCGGCTCGAAATGCCCGCATCCGCCACCAGGCGATCGACTTCCGGCGATGAAGTGCTTGCCAGCCAGTGATCGGTCAGCCGCGTGAACCAAAGGGGCGGCTCCTGGACCCGCGCGAACAGGATCCTCATCAACGCGTCCATGCAATCGGCGATGTTCTCCTGCGATGGCGCGTTACGCATCGCGTCCAGCGAATCATGAACCACCGCGCCCAATATGTCGGATGCATCGACGACCGTGTCGGCAAACCTGCTGGCATCGTCGCGTATCAATGCAGCCCAGCCCGCAGGCAGGATCCCGATCCCGGCAACAAGCAAGGGCCCCGTCACCGTGAAACGCGTCGATCCAAATGTCGGCCCGAGTAAGGAGACCGGGGGTGCGAGAGACACAGAGCCATCGCCGAACCGATAACTTCCTCCTCCGGAAATCATGAAGCGGAGCTGCGGGAGATCCGCACGCATCATGTCGGAAAAATGAGGCAGGTCCGCATGGAAGATATAATAGGACGATATGACGCTGCGAAGCGAAGCCGCAGGTGTCAGATAACGCAATCCGATCGGTGGCCTGTCTATCCGCACGAACGCCCCTGTTCCGCCGTCGACCTATAGGAAACCATCAAGTCTCGGAAACCATAAGCGCATTTTGCGATTGCGCGCATCTTTCTTTTGGAAACGCCGCCTAAAAAAAAGCCCGACCCGGACAAATCCGGGCCGAGCCTTGAGTAAAGGCTTCCTCGGGGGGAAGACCTTCGGGTCGCACTACCTTGCTATGCAGAGTCGCGGATGCTGTCTTGAACAAATCCGACCTCTATCCCTAATAAAACGCGATATTTGGTGGTTTTTCGAGCAGCTCCGAAATACTGGCAGGATTGAAATCCCCGGGCGGCGCTTTGACGGACGACCGCCTCGCTGCCATAGCCCGACGATGTCGATCTACCGCCTTGTTCGCCCCCTGATTTTTACGCTGGATGCCGAACGCGCGCACAAGTTGAGCCTTGTCGCGCTGCGCTTGAAGCCTTTCAGCCCGATTTCCGAACCCTTCGATCCGATTCTCGCCACCCGAGTCGCGGGGCTCGATTTCCCAAGCCCGATCGGTCTGGCGGCCGGTTATGACAAGGATGCCGTAGCGCCAGATCAACTGCTTGGCCTGGGATTCGGTTTCGTCGAGGTCGGCACGCTGACGCCCTTGCCACAGGCGGGCAACCCGACGCCGCGCCTGTTCCGGCTCGTCGAGGATCGCGCCGTGATAAATCGCATGGGGTTCAACAATGGTGGCCAGGCGGATGCACACGCGCGGCTCTCCCGTCGCAAGCGGCGCGGCATCGTCGGTGTCAATATCGGTGCAAACAAGGACGCCACCGATCGCATTGCCGACTATGTGGCAGGCGCAACTGCGATGGCCGATGTCGCCGACTACCTCACCATCAATATTTCGTCCCCCAATACCCCCGGCTTGCGTGCGCTTCAGGACAAAGGCGCGCTGGAAGAGCTTCTCGCTCGCACGCTGGCGGCGCGCGGCACCAACGAGGTACCCGTCTTCCTCAAGGTCGCTCCCGATCTCGAGCCTGCCGATATCGACGATATCGCCAAGGTTGCGATCGACCAGAAGATCGATGCGCTCATCGTTTCGAACACCACAATCAGCCGACCAACCCTCGCGTCGCGCCATGCCCGCGAGACCGGCGGGCTTTCCGGGGCACCGCTGCGCGACCTTGCACTCCAGAGACTGCGCGATTTCCGCAAGGCGACCGGCGCCAGCCTGCCCCTTATCGGAGCGGGTGGCATTGCCAGTGCCGAGGACGCCTATGCCCGTATTCGCGCAGGGGCCAATTTGGTGCAGCTCTATTCGGCGCTGGTATATGAAGGCCCAGGCCTCGCGCGTCGGATCGCAGACGACCTTGCGGAGCTACTGGAACGCGATGGATTTTCAAATGTCGCACAGGCCGTCGGCTCGGGATAGTGTCGTGACCACACGCCACCAACCCATCGCAGCATCACCCAGTGAGGTAGCCTGATGTTCTCCCGTATCTTCATCTTACTCTCCCTGCTGCTGGCACCGCTCGCGACCGTGCAGGCCAAGGGGGGAATGGTCACGGCCGCCAACAAGCGCGCTGCGCAGGCCGGGCAGGAGATGCTCCGAGCGGGGGGAAGCGCAACGGATGCGGCGATGGCGATGATGCTCACACTCGGCGTAGTCGAACCGCAATCCTCGGGTATTGGCGGCGGTGGATTCCTCGTACATCATGATGGCAAGACCAGCATGATCGCCACGATCGACGGACGGGAAACCGCCCCGGCTGCAGCGCGTCCGGATCGATTCCTCGGCGCCGACGGCAAGCCGCTTGCCTTCAGCGACGCGTATCCGGGCGGGCTGTCGGTGGGCGTCCCGGGAAATATAGCGCTCATGGCGAGGGCCCACGCGCGCTGGGGAAAACTGCCCTGGGCCCGTTTATTCCAGCCAGCGATCCGGATTGCCGAAAAAGGCTATATGGTCACCCCGATCCTCGCCAGCCGGCTCGCGATGATGCAAACTGTCTGGGCCGATTTTCCCGAGGCACGGGCGCTCTATTGGCAGGATGGCGCACCGAAAAAAGTCGGCGACACCGTCCGCAATCCGGAGCTGGCGAAAACGCTTCGTCGTATAGCGGTGGGCGGACCCGATGAATTCTACAAGGGCCGGACCGCGCATGCGATCAGCGATGCAGTCGCCGCCGCACCGCGCCATCCAGCCGCACTGACGCTCGATGATCTCGCCGCCTATCATGTGCAGGAGCGCCCCGCAGTCTGCACCCGCTACCGCGTCTGGAAAATCTGCTCGATGGGGCCGCCCTCTTCCGGTGCGACTACCGTGCTCGGCATCCTCGGCATTCTTGAGCATTTCGATCTCAAGCGGCTCGGAAAGTCTTCGCCCGTCGCATGGCATTTGATCGGCGAGGCCATGCAACTCGCTTATGCGGATCGCGGACTTTACCTCGGGGATGCCGATTTCGTGCCGGTGCCCGTCGCTGGCCTACTCGATCCCGCCTATCTCGCAAGTCGAGCGAAGCTCGTTTCCCCCGATCGCACCCTGGCCGATTATCTCCCCGGCAATCCCCCGGGCGCAGCCCCGCGCGCGGCCCTGCCTGCTCCGCCCGAGCACGGCACGACACATTTCGTCGCGGTCGATCGGTCCGGCAATGTCGATACGATGACCTCGACCGTCGAGGGCCCGTTCGGCAGCCAGTTGCTCGCCGACGGGATGATTCTCAACAATGAGCTGACCGATTTCAGCTTCGCGCCCCAAAGGGGTGGAGCGCCCGCCGCGAACCGCATCGAACCCGGCAAGCGGCCGCTTTCTTCTATGGCGCCGACAATCGTCTACGACGCGCAGGACAAGGTCGTGCTGGCGCTCGGATCGGCCGGTGGCAAGCAGATCATCATGCATGTCACGCGGACGCTGATCGGGGTTCTCGACTGGGGCCTCGATATTGGTGATGCGGTCGCTCTCCCCAATATCTTCTTCCGCGATCGGACCCTGCTGGTCGAGGAAGGCTCGGCACTCCATGACATGATCCCGGCACTCACCGCGCTTGGCCACAGCGTCGCGCCGGCGACGCTCGGCTCGAAGGTCAACGCCATCCAGCGCACTCCCACGGGCTGGCGCGGCGCCGCCGATCCGCGTAGCGAAGGCGTGACGCTGGGCGAGTGACTCGACGGGATATCAACGACATCCCTGCCGCCATGTTCGCCCGGGCGGAAATGACGCAGATGGAGAAAATGGAGAGCGCATGAGGCCACTGGAGACATTCCCCAATCTTGTGACGATGTTCTTCGCCCGAGCCGAGCAGCACGGGGATTCGCCCTTTCTCTGGGCCAAGCGTGACGGGAAATGGCTACCCACAAGTTGGGCCGAAACCGCGCGGCAGGTACGATCGCTCGCGAACGCGTTGAAGGCACTCGATCTGCTACCGGGCGATCGAGTCATGCTGGTCTCCGAAAACCGCCCGGAATGGTGCATTGCGGACCTCGCAATCATGGCCGCCGGCTGCATTTCGGTACCGACCTACACAACCAATACCGAACGAGATCATCTCCATATCATCGAGAATAGCGGTGCCCGCGCGGTCTTCGTCTCCTCTCCGAAGCTCGCGAAGACGCTGGTACCGGCCGCATTGCGCTCATCAGCATGCCGCGCCGTCATCGGTTTCGAACCGCTCCGCATCGGTCAATCGGGCGCGATCGGTTTCCACCAGATGGCCGATCTCATCGCCGAACATCCACCTGCGCAACTCGTAACCGACTTCCAGCGCGATGATCTGGCCTGCCTGATCTACACCAGCGGCACCGGCGGCGCACCGCGCGGCGTACGCCAGCATCATGGCGCCATCCTGTGCAACGTCGAGGGCTGCGTCGATCTCGTCGACCAGGAATTCGGCTGGGGCGACGAAACCTTCCTGAGCTTCCTTCCCGCAAGCCATGCCTATGAACATACCGGCGGCCAATATCTGCCGATCGCGCTGGGCGCGCAGATCTATTATTCGGAAGGCCTGGAAAAGCTCGCCTCGAACATCGAGGAGGTGCGACCGACGATCATGATCGTGGTGCCGCGACTGTTCGAGGTGCTGCGCGCGCGCATCCTCAAGTCGATCCAGAAGCAAGGCCCGGTCGCGCGATATCTGCTCGACAATGCGCTCGCCATCGGCGCAAGGCGCTACGAAGGCCGGCGTCGGCTGGCGGACCTTCCGATGGACCTTCTCCTCGGCGCCGCACTGCGCCCCAAGATCACCGCGCGCTTCGGCGGACGGATGAAGGCAATGGTCTCGGGCGGTGCGCCACTCAATCCTGAAATCGGCATATTCTTCGAAGCGCTCGGATTGACCCTGCTTCAGGGCTATGGCCAGACCGAGGCCGGCCCGGTGGTTTCATGCAATCGGCCGAGTGCGGGCATTCGAATGGATACCGTCGGCCCTCCGATGAAGGGGGTCGAAGTGCGCATCGCCGAGGATGGCGAGATCCTCGTCCGCGGCGAACTCGTCATGCACGGCTATTGGCAGAATCCGGAGGAAACGGCGCGGGTTCTGAAGAATGGCTGGCTCCATTCAGGTGATATCGGTCATCTCGACGATCAGGGCCGGCTGGTGATCACCGATCGCAAGAAGGATCTCATCGTCAACGATAAGGGCGACAACGTCGCACCGCAACGGGTCGAGGGCATGCTAACGCTCGAGCCCGAAATCCTCCAGGCGATGGTGGTGGGCGACAAGCGGCCACATCTCGTCAGCCTGATCGTGCCGGATCCGGAGTGGGTCCGCGAGAATGGGCAACTGGAAGGCGAAGCGCTCCGCCACGCGATCGGCAGCGCTGTCGATCGCGTCAATCAAGGCCTGTCGGTAATCGAAAAAATCCGCCGCTTCATCATCGCGGACGAGCCCTTCACAATCGAGAACAGCCAGCTCACGCCGTCGCTCAAGATCCGCCGGCATATCATTCGCGAAGTCTATGGGGAGCGGCTGGATGCCCTCTACAAGCGGAGCGATTAGGCTGAGGGACACCGTTCCAGCAACCAGCCGCATGCCTCCGAAGCAAGCTCACTCACCCCAGTCGAGAATCGCCCATCCGCGTTCCGCGGCAAGGCGGCGCAGCTTGTCATGTGCGTTCACCGCATATGCCTCGTCGGCCCATTCGAGGACCGGGGCATCCGACGCGTGATCCGAATAAAAGCGAATCCGGACGCTGTGGCGGTCGATTTCCTGTCCGGACATCCAGCGGTGGATCATCCGGAGCTTGGCGGGACCATAGCAATTCTCTCCGTCGATCCGCGCAATGATGCGATCATCTAGCCCGGTGAGATTGTTGGTCGCGATCACGTCGTCGAAGCCAAGCTGATCGGCAATTGCCTGGACATAGACTCGATAGGAAGCCGTAGCCATCACAAGCCTGCGTCCCGCCGCGCGGTCCAGCGCTATGGCCTTGAACGCGCCGAGATGGATATTCTCCGCCAGCGTATGCTCGGCGAAGCTCGCCGCAACGCGCGCGAGCTCCGCGCGGCCCGTATGAGCGCCGAGGATGATGTGCTGCATCATCTCCTTGAGCCGCGCACGATCGATCCAGCGCAGTTGGTAGGCAATGAGCAGCGGCGGGATCAGGGGCGCCAGCAGCAGGCGCCACGGCGCGAGCCGAAGCGCGGCATGCCACAGGAATGGCGCAAAGGTTGCCTGGCGCGTTATGGTGCGATCCATATCGTAGATGGCGATTTCACGGATCATTTCGGCAATCATTCAAACCCGGGCACAAGCGGCCAGTGATGGCCCGAAAAGCCCACCACCTTGAACAGGCTACCCATTTGTTCCGGGTGGATAAGCCGCATCCGGGCAGCGGCGAGTTCAGCTCCGCGCGCGGGATTTGCACGCGTAAGCTGGTCCGAACGAATGTCGATGCCGAGCGAGACCAACCAGTCGCCCTGCTCTACCGGGCCTCGCGCGCGCACGCCCTTGACTGCAGCCGCCTTGATCAGCGCCGAAAAGTCGACATGGGCGGTGAGATCGCTCGTTCCCGGCCGTACGAACGGATCGGCAAAGGCGTGCGCGTGGACCGCCTGAAGTGTGTCGCCGGCAAGGTGATCATAATAGCCATAATCGATCACAATCATCACGCCGCCCTGCGCAGCCAGCCGCTTGCCGAGGCTGCGCGCCATCTTATGAGTTGTCGTCGAATGCTCGTAGACGCTCGCAGTATGAGCATCGATGATCTCATCGGGAATCAATGCTTCGCAGGAAACGGCCCCAGGTACGGTCGAAAACTCGTCCATATCGTAGCGGACCATCAGTTCGCGCCAGCCCATCATCGTCTTTACATATTGCTCGACAGGCATCGCATCGAAAAATTCATTCGCGACGATCAGCAGCGGCACATCATCAGGCAGGTCCGATATGTCGGCATGCCAGCGTGCATTGGGCACACGCTCACCCTGTTCGTGGCGCAAGAGCGGGCTGGTCTCGACGAAATGAACCGACGGCTCGAGCCCCATCCCTTCCATCGCGCGCAACGCGTCATTGGCCAGCGTTCCCCGTCCGGGACCAAGCTCGACATAGGCGGCAGCTGGCTTGCCTGCTCCCGACCAGGCGTCCGAAAGCGCCAGCCCGATCAGTTCACCGAACATCTGGGTGACTTCGGGAGCAGTGATGAAATCACCCTTGATACCGAAGGGATCGTGGCTGGAATAATAAGCGGCATTGGCGAGCGCCATGTAGCGCGCGACAGGGATCGGGCCTTCGGCCTCGATCAGGGTCTTCAGTTCATCCTCTACCGGATCTGGTTGGATCATCGTCTTGTCCGATACCCGAATTCGTCAGGCTTGGGAACTCACTCGACGGGAGGGCCCAGTAACAATCAACCACATGCCGCCCACGATCATCGGCACCGTCAGCGTCTGACCCATTGTGAGGCCCCAACTCAGGATCCCGAGACCTTCGTCCGGCTCGCGGAAATACTCGACACCGAAGCGGCTAAACCCGTAACCGACGAGAAATAGCCCGACCAGCCGGCCTGGCTGGTAGCGCGCGTTCGTTTTCCAGAAAGCCCATGCGAGGATGACAAAAAGCACCACGCCTTCGAGCGCCGCTTCGTAGAGCTGGCTCGGATGGCGCGGGATCCCGCCGGCATAGGCGCCGGGAAAGATGATCGCCCACGGCACGTCGGTCGCGCGGCCCCACAGCTCGCCGTTGACGAAGTTCGCAAGCCGTCCGAAGAACAGGCCGAAAGGCACGCAGCAGGCTATGTAATCATGAATGCGAAGCCAGCTGAGCTTGTTCTTCCAGGCGAGGTAGAAGATTCCCACGCTCATCCCGATGGCACCGCCGTGAAAGGACATTCCGCCCTGCCACAGCTTGAGCACATCGACCGGATGTTGCCACATCTCCGGTTTGTAGAAGATCGTGTAGCCAAGCCTGCCGCCGAGCAGGATGCCAAGCGTGGCATAGAACACCATGTCGTCCGCATGGCGCCGCGCCATCGGGGCCCCGGGCGTCGATATCAGCTTGAGCAGATACCACCAGCCGACGAGGATGCCCGAGATATAGGCAAGCGAGTACCAGCGGATCTTCAGAATGCCCAGATCGAGCGCGATCGGGGAAAGCCCGAGGCTATCCCAATGGATCGCCGTCGTGGCGTCGATTGCAAGTGACGGTATCAAGGCAAACCCCCTCAGCCTTTGTAATTATCTTTCGCGGTACGGCGTTCGGCGAGTTGCTCAACGGTCGCCGCCCGCATGAATGGATTGGTAGCGCGTTCAAGCGCGATCGTGGTCGGTATCGTGGGCTCACCCCTGGCCCGTGCTGAGTCAACGTCGGCCATGCGCCTGACAAGCGCGTCGTTCCCCGGTTCGGCGACCAGCGCATATCGGCCATTCGATTGCGTGTATTCGTGCGCGCAATAGACCTTCGTCTGTTCGGGAAGCGCTGCGAGCCGCTGCATGTTGCCGAACATCTGTGCGGCAGTTCCCTCGAACAACCGCCCGCAACCCATCGCGAACAGCGTGTCGCCCACGAACACGACCTGCTCGGATGGCAAATGATAAGCGATGTGCCCCGCCGTATGCGCCGGGACTTCCATCACTACCGCCTCGACTTTGCCGAGGGTTACTCGATCGCCTTCCCGCACCGACCGGCCAATGCCGGGAATCTTGTCCTGCTCGGCCATCGGCCCGATGACCTTGCAGCCGGTCTCAGCCACGATTCCCGCATTGCCGCCGACATGGTCCGCATGCCAGTGGGTGTTCCAGATCTGCGTGATCTCCCAGCCCCGCGCCCTCGCTTCGGCCAGCACCGGTTCGGCTTCCGCCGGATCGATCACCGCCGTCTCCTTCGACAGCGGTTCATGGACCAGCCAGATATAATTGTCGTTGAGCGCGGGAATCCGCGCAATCTCGAGCGCCATCACCAATGACCCGTATTCGCCATCGAAGCCCAGGGCTCGGCCGACGCAAGCGCTTCACCAGCCTGGAGCAATTCGATCGAGACATTGTCGGGGGTTCGTACGAACGCCATGTGTCCATCACGGGGCGGGCGGTTTATGATGTAGCCCCCATCGACCAACCTCTGACACGTCGCGTAGATATTCTCGACGGCATAGGCGAGATGACCGAAGTTGCGGCCTTCGCCATAGCCTGTCTCGTCCCAGTTCCACGTCAGTTCGACCTGTGCTTCGTCATCGCCGGGTGCAGCCAGGAAGATCAGCGTGAAACGACCCGTCTCGTTTTCATGGCGACGGATTTCCCGAAGCCCAAGCACTTCGAAAAATCGGATAGTCGCTTCCGGATCCGAAACGCGGATCATGGTGTGAAGATATTTCATGGTGCCTTGATAGCAGCGTCCCCGCCGCTGCGCACCTCGGCAATCCGGTCCTGTTCGGCCGCGACATCCTTGTCGCCGGGCGCGAGCTTGGCCGCTTGTGCAATATCCGCAGCCGCGCGCTCCAGCTTGCCTTCGATCCGCGCAAGCGTGGCCGAGAGCAGCCATGCCATCGGATCCTGCGGGACGAGCTTCAACGCAGCATCCAGATCAGCACGCGCAAGCGGCAGGTCCTTCGCTGCTACATTGGCCCGGGCGCGATCGATCAGCGTCTCGCCGCTCATCAAATTGGACATCGTATCAAGCGCCAATGCGCGATCGAACGCCGTGCGCGCCTTTATCGCATCGTCGCCGGCAAGGCTGGCATTGCCCGACTGCACCCAAAGTGTGGCAGCGCGACCATCATGATGCAGTTCGGCATCCCGCGCGCCCTGCTCGAAAGCGAGCGCGGCCGGGCCCCACCGCTCGGCCGCCACATAAGCCATCCCCAGACATTGTCGGGCAGGGATGCCACCGCCTTCCGCCCTCCAACTGTCGGCGCCGGCGATCGCCTTTTCCTTGTCGATCGAGATTTCGGAAACGCAGGCCTGATAGCGTGCCTCAGCGGAAACCGATGATGGCGGGGGCGTCGCGGCCGCGATCGCCGCTGCCAATAAGCTTGTCAGGATCATAGGCCGCCTTTGCAGTCGCTGGGATAAACGGGCAATGAACGAACGCGATTGATCGGCGCGGCGCTATGCCCTTATGGTGCGCGGATATGACACGCTTCACCGTCAACGGCCAGCCGGTCCATTACAAGATGGACCCGGAAACGCCCCTGCTCTGGGCGCTGCGCGACGCGTCCAATCTCACAGGTACCAAATATGGCTGCGGCGCCGGACTGTGCGGTGCCTGTACGGTCCATATTGATGGCAAGGCCGTTCGCTCCTGCCAGATCACGATCCAAACCATCGAAGGCAGTTTCGTCACGACGATCGAGGGCCTTGCGCGCGATCGCAGCCATCCTGTCCAACAGGCATGGGTCGCCGAAAACCTTCCGCAATGTGGCTATTGCCAGTCGGGAATGATCATGGCCGCTGCAGCCTTGCTCGCCGTCAATAAAAATCCATCCGACGCCGATATCGACGAAGCGATGACCAACATTTGCCGCTGTGGCACCTATCCTCGACTGCGCGGCGCGATCCACCGGGCCGCTCGCGTACAGTCGGGAAGCGAGCGCCTCGCAGCCGCACCACCGGGCGGGATCGCTCCCGAAGACGCCGCCGGAATGGTGCCTGCCCTTACGCCATTGGTTCGCGGAAAGCTGTCTGATCGCTGACTGATGGGTTCAGCATCGGCTAACGCGCGTTAATGCATTTCGAGAACAACGAGGGCGAATGCCGTTCGTCGAATCGGAGAGTGAAGATGCGCAAGACTATCATGATGATGATGCTGGCCTCGGTTGCCGCCTTACCGATGGTCGCCCAGGCTGACCCCGGCGATAATAATGGGCGGGGTCGAGATTGGCATCAAAACCGACCGGAAGGTGGTGGTGATCGCCAGGATGCCCGGCAGCAGCGCCAGGAAGCCCGACCGGAAGTCCGCCAGGAGGTCCGTCAACAGCGCCAGGAGGTCCGGCCGGAAGTCCGTCAGGATCGGCAGGACGTCCGCCAGGATCGTGGCCAGATCAGGCAGGATCGCCGGGAGGTGGCACGTGATGTACAGGTTGGTCGTCCCGCCGAAGCGCGCCGCGATGTCCGTGAGGTACAACGCGACCGTGTCGAGCTTCGCAACGACCAGCGCAGCAACTGGGACGCTCGTCGCCAAGTTCCCGCCAACAATGCTCAACGAGTGATTGAGCAACGGCGCGACTGGCGTCAATCGCGCGAAGATGTGCGCGACAACCGCGATGGCCGTCGCGACTTCGACCGCCGCGACAATGATCACCGTCAGTGGCGCGGCAACGACAATGACCATCGCTGGGGCGACAATCGCGACTGGGGTCGCCGCACCTTCGATAATAACTGGCGCAACGACCGTCGCTACGACTGGCGGGAATGGCGCGACCAGAATCGCGATCGCTATCGCCTGGGCCGCTATTCGGCACCCCGCGGCTACGGCTATCATCGCTTCAGCCAGGGAATCCGGATAGATCCGTGGTATTACAGCCGCAGCTACTGGCTTCTCGATCCCTGGTATTACCGCCTGCCGCCAGCCTATGGCGACTATCGCTGGGTCCGTTATTTCGATGACGTTGCCCTGATCGATATCCGCTCGGGGATGATCGTGGACATCATCTACGACTTCTTCGACTAAAGGCTTGAACGCTCCCGGCGCTGGATCCATCCACGCCGGGAGCTTTTTTCAATATCAGGTGACTCGGATCCCGATCATGCCGCTGCGCTGAACCGCGTCGCATAGCGTTGCGAAATATGCTCGACTGGCATGACGATGCAGACATCCACCGTGTTGAACTGCAAATCGACGAATGCGCCCTCGCCCACCATCGCCCCGACCCGCAGATAAGCCTTAAGGAGCGGCGGCAGCGCCTGGAGCGCTGCCCGGCGATCGTAGCTGCCAATCGGATGCCTATCCATCGCCACATGATCGCCTGGCCTTGCAAACGGCCGGATTTCGCGCGGCGCGAGGTGATGGTGATGAAGATAGGAAAGCGCGATGGCATGCGCGTCTGAATCGATGCCGGGAAAAGACCCGCAGCCGATCATCAGCCCGATGTCATGTTCAAGCAGATAATCTGCAATACCGCGCCAGAGCAGCGCTATGGTCGCGCCGTTGCGATAGGGCGGCAACACGCACGAACGGCCGAGTTCAAGCAGCCCACCCCCACCGCGACGCTCAAAGCCGGCGACTGCGGAGAGATCGAATTCGGCCTCGCTGTAGAAGCCGCCATGCGCGGCAGCGATGTCGCCCCGGAGCAACCGGTAGGTCCCCACCACGCTATCCCTTTCGGGGCGGCTATCGTCGATCACAAGGAGATGGTCGCTGATGCTGTCGAAAATGTCGCAATCGAGGCCCGCTACCGAATCGGCGGCGGGCTTGGCGCCCATCTCGTCGTAAAAGACCTGCCAGCGCAGCCGCTGCACTGCCGCTATGTCTGCAGCATTCGCCGCAATGCGTACACGAAGTGATTGATTTTCGGAGTTTTGTAACTTGCAATCGGCCATCGTACCGTCTCCCGTCACTCGGGAAATAGACGGGGCGTATGACACTTCGCGAAAGGCACGGAGACAGTTACGTTACGGTGTCGTCCTACCGCTGGAATCGTTGGGCATCCGCTCAGCCGAGTTTGCGTCCGAATCCCATCGTTCGCCGCGGAGCCGCCGCGACCGGCGCCATCTCGCGATCGAACATGCTGATCGTTTCGTTGAAAAGCGGCCGCATCCGCGCGACATCCTGGAGAAGTTCATCAGGCGATTCGTGGAACTCCACGCAACGCCGGGCATGATGCTCGATATGTTCGGCGAGCATGCCCAATGGTTCGGCGCCAAACTGCAGCGCCTCAGCTTTGAGCGTGTGCGCCGGCCGAACCATGGCCGCTGCATTCTTGTTGCGCATTGCTTCTTCGATCGCCACCAGCGATTTCACACCGTCTTCGCGAAAATAGCCCAGAATCCGGACAAACTCCCCGCCAAGCTGGGTTCGGGCCTTCGCAAAAGCCGTCCAGTTCACCAATATACCGTCACCAAATGGCATGAACGATCCCTCAGCCTGCATCGCGAGTGACCGAGGATACTCCGAAGGTCGTAAACAGGAGATTGATAAGCGATCGAACGGGCGAAGTTTTCAGATAATGGCGTCAGTCGGATCAGGCACTTGTAAGCGTGAAGTGGTGAGCGCCGGCAACCTCCGCGCATTGAAGGGTCCAGCCTCGCGCCTGGGCAAGCTGGGCAACCTCGTCGGGCGCTTTGGGATCATCTGCGACCATGCGGACGCTGGAACCGGGTGCCGCACCGCGCATCGCCCGCGCCAAACGCAGCGCGGGCCAGGGGCATCGCAAGCCCCGCGCGTCGATCGTCGGCTCAGCCATTTCCAAACGGATTTTTCGGCGCACGGACGGTCAGCCGGACGGGGACCGCCCCGAAACCGAGATCGCGGCGAATACCGTTTACGATGTAGCGGCGATAGCTTTCCGGCAGCTGGTCGACGCGAGTCCCGAACAGGATAAACGTCGGTGGACGCGTCCGCGCCTGTGTAAGGTAGCGCAGCTTGATGCGCTTGCCTCCGGGGGCGGGCGGCGGATTTCTCTCGAGCGCGCCCTCGAACCAGCGATTGAGCACGCCGGTCGAAACACGCTTGGACCAAACGTCGCGCGTATCGAAAGCGGTTTCGATGAGCTGGTCGATCCCGCGACCGGTTTCAGCGGAAACCGTGAGCAACGGCAGGCCCTTGACCTGGGCGAGGCCCTCGTCGAGCGCAGTGCGGATGCCCTGGAACAGGCCAGGCGGATTTTCCGCCACGTCCCACTTGTTGATCGCGATGATCAGCGCACGCCCTTCCTGGAGCACCTGGTCCGCAATCCGCAGGTCCTGCGATTCGAGGCCAAGCGTCGCATCGAGAAGCAGCACGACCACCTCGGCGAAATCGACAGCACGCAGGGCATCGGCGACGGAAAGCTTTTCCAGCTTGTCCTGCACTCGCGCGCGCTTCCGCATTCCGGCGGTATCTATCAGGCGAACCGGACGGACCGTACCGTCCTTACCCTTCCATTCCCACTCGACCGCGATCGAATCGCGCGTGATGCCCGCTTCGGGTCCGGTAATCAGCCGATTCTCGCCGAGAATACGGTTTATCAGAGTCGATTTTCCAGCGTTGGGTCGGCCAACGATCGCAAGCTTGAGCGGACCAAGCGGCGCATCCTCGTCATATTCTTCAGACTCTTCCGACGCGAAAACCTGCTCGGGGCGATCGATGATAGGCCGCAGTGCCTGGAACAGCTCGGCCATGCCTTCGCCATGCTCGGCGCTGATCGCGACTGGTTCGCCAAAACCAAGATTATAGGCCTCGAGCAAACCCGACTCGGCCGCACGCCCTTCGGCCTTGTTGGCGATCAGAATCACCGGAATCTCACTGCCGCGCAGCCATCGCGAGATTTCCTCGTCGAGTGGCATCACGCCAGCACGGGCATCGATCATGAACAACGCCACGTCGGCCGAGCGAACGGCTGCCTCGGTCTGCGCACGCATGCGACCGGGCAGGCTCTCGGGATCATCTTCCTCGAAGCCGGCCGTATCGATGATCCGGAATCCGGCACCGAGCAAATCGCCATCGCCTTCACGGCGATCCCGGGTCACCCCGGGCCGATCGTCTACGAGCGCGAGTTTCTTGCCCACAAGCCGGTTGAAGAGAGTGGATTTGCCGACGTTGGGACGGCCGATGATGGCGACGATGGGAAGATCTTGCATATCACCCGCGCCAAGCGCTCAAACGGCCCTTATCGTCAAGAAGATAGAGCGTGTTGTTGGCAACAATCGGCTGGAGGCTGAGCGCCGAACCAATGTTGGTGGTCGAACCGATCCGACCGTCCACGACCGAAACGTTGATGAGCATCCCGCGCGAACTGCCGAGAATCAAGCGATCGCCTGCCAGGACAGGGCCCACCCATGAGATCGGCCGATCCTTCTTCTTGGCCTTGCCCCACTGGGGAAGCTGGCTGATCCAGCGAACCTTGCCGCTGACCTTGGAAATGCAAAGCAACTTCGCCTGGTCGGTGACCACAAATAGCCAGTCGCCGGCAACCCAGGGCGTAGCAATGCCGCCAATGTTGAGTTCCCAGAGACGCTGGCCAGTGACCAGTTCCATCGCAACCATGCGGCCGCCTTCGCCGATGGCATAGACGCGACCTTCGTCAATCAACGGTGCAGCATCGATGTCGGAGAGCGACGCCACGGCAGTGGTTACGCTCGTCCGTGAAAGCGCGTCCTGCCAGACTGCTCGGCCATTTTCGTAGCGGTAGGCATTCAGTTCACCCGACGAGAAGCCTGCAACTACGGTTCCCTGCGCAACGGCTGGAGCGGCTACGCCGAAGATCCCCGAGTTCTCGAGCGCTCCGGCCGCGTTCCAGATCGTCTTGCCGTCAGCAGCGCTGAGTGCGAAAATCTGATTGTCCTGGCTGATCACATAGAGCTGGCCGTTGCTCACGGTCGGCGCACCGCGAAGCAGGCCGCCCGGACGTACCTTCCATTGGACGGCACCCGTCGCCGCATCGATCGAGGCAACGTCGCCCATGCCCGTGGTCGCATAGAGGTGGCCGTCCGCAAAGCTGACGCCGCCCCCATAGACCAGATCGGAGCCGTCGCCCTTCACGCCCAGCGAAAGCTTCCATTTCACCGCGCCGCTGCCGGCGTCGAAAGCCTGCACTTCGGCCTGTGTGTCGATGACATAGATTACGCCGTTGGCGACCACGGGGCCGGAAGCAAGACGTGCCTTGGGACTATTGCCGTGGACTCCTACGCTCCATGCGCGGGCGAGCGCCTTGCCCAAGGCAAGGTGACCCATTGATTTCTGGGCATTGCCGCCGGGCTGTGCCCAATCGGCATTCGCCTCCGCAGGCGGAATGGCGACCGCCATGTCGGCCAGGCCGGGATCTATCTCAGCGCCGTTTTCGGCGGTAAGGACGGAGATTCGGTCTCCGAGCAATGGCGTCTTGGGATGATGGTCACCCCCCTTGCCAAACAGGCTGCAGCCGCCGAGGCCAATGAGCAGCAAGCCCGCGATCGTAATCCGCTTCATCAATCTCATTCCTTTACCGGGGCGGCAATCGCAGCCTCTGCATCTATGCCCAGCGCACCCGCGAGGCGGGTGGCACGCGCCCGGATCGACTCTGGCACCTTGGGATCCTTGGCGATCGCTCCAAACAAAGCTCCAGCCTTGTCCACTCGTCCACGCTGCAACCAGGCAACAGCCGTCATCTCGGCGGCGCTGCCGAACCACGGATTGCCCGGCACGGCAAGCGGCTTGAGGCGTTCGATCGCAATCTCGGGCTTCATCGTATCGAATTCCGCAGCAGTGCCCCGCAACAAGGCCAGATCGCGAAAGGGTTGGGCAAGGTTCTGGTCACCCGCAATTGACGCATAGTCCGCACTCGCACCCTTGCTGTCGCCCTGTTCAAGCTTGCGCGCCGCCAGGGCAAGCTTCGCAATCGCCCGATAGCCCTCGTTCTTACCACCGGCCAGTTCGCCCAGGGTCTTCTGGCCCTCGACGGCACGGCCCTGGCCGATCGCCTCAAGTGCCGCAATCATCTTCTCGCCGTCGGCCCCGGCAGCCTTTTCGCGCTCCGCCTGCCACCAGAGATATCCCCCGAAGACCGCCAGTGCGATCACAACGCCCGCCAATATCAGGCGGCCATAACGGCGCCAGATGTTGCCAAATTGCTCGCGGCGCAGTTCCTCGTCCACCTCGCGGAGGAAGGCATCGTCAGTCTGGGGGGGGAGCGCCAAGCGTCAATCTCCGTGGGTGTCGTTGAGGAGTCTCGGCTGTTCCTTAGCGGCGCCCGCGCCCGAACGAAAGCCGTTCGATCAGGGGTGGCCGGCAGACGGCACCGACCAATCGACAAGATCGCCCGCGGTGATGCCCTCTAATGCAGCATGACCGCCCTCGATTTCGAGCACCGCGGCCACGGGCTCGCCAGCGTCGATTGGCTCTTCCGACAATGGCGTAGCCTTGGCAGCGATCCGCGCGATCGAATGATCCGGGCGAATGAAGATGAAATCGAGCGGGATCACCGTGTTCTTCATCCAGAAGACAGCGCGGCGCGGCGGATCGAAGGGAAAAAGCATTCCGCCATCGACCGGCAGCGATCTGCGGAACATCAATCCGCGTGACTGCTGCGCCTCGGTCAGCGCCAATTCCACCTTGAAGACATGCGCGGCGCGGCCGCTGCGAATCGTCAAGGCCACCAGCGCCGCTTCAGCCGCGGATTTATCGACCCGACTTGATTGCTCGACCGGGGATGTAGCCGCCGGTTGGCAACCGGTGACAAATCCCACCGCTAACGCAAGCGTGAATATTCTGCGCAATGCGGCGGGCTTCACGGAAGGCGAGGCGCGAGAGCAACGGTGAGCGGCCCTTTTCGCCCATCGGCAATGCGCCCGAGCAATTTCTGCTCAGGCTCGAGATCGGCCAGGCCGGCGCGGCGCACCGTTTCCATATGCACGAAAACATCCCGATCGGATCCGTCGCGAACAACGAAGCCATAGCCCTTGAGGCGATTGAACCATTTGACCGTGATCGGCTCGAATTCCCCGGCATTTTCGAAAAGCTCACCCGGATCGATACGATCCTGTGCCCTGCGGGCCGCCAGATCGGGATCGGGACCAATTGCGGTGCTGAGATCTATCGACTTTATCGAGCGCGCCTGCAGACCTCGCGCGCGTTTCACCACGTCGCAATCGAGGCGCGCGCCCTCGGGCAATCCGCGACGATCATGTTCCCGAAGAACGGAAAAATGGATCAGCACGTCGCCCAGGTCCCCGTCGCCGACCATGAAACCAAAGCCGCGAACTGCATCGAACCATTTCACAGTGCCGGAAACGCGCATCACCATTTCCGGGGCCTCGGACGTGGCGCCGGTCGATACGCAAACGAATTGCTCGGCGGACGAGGAACTCTCATCCTGAGCCAAATTCGACAATTCTACATGGTCACTTGCCATCAAGTCCCCTCCCCCCAGAGGCGTATGGTTGCTAACATGATAATCGGGCAAGGCGAAGCAACAAAAGCACAAACTAGATGGAATCGGGAAAATTCATAAAATCCGTCGCGTTGCCGGGGTCAAGGATTTTTCGGATCATATCAATGGTATGTCCAGCCCGAACCATCGCGGCAAACGCCCGCCGGGCAGCAACGGGATCGTTGGTTTCCGGACCAAAAGGACCGATCCGACGTCGTTTTGCGAAATTCAGCGCCGCGGCAATGGCCTGCTGGGAAGCAGCTTCCTCGTCGGGCTGGGCAAGATCTTCGCGGGCGATTCCTGCGGCTTGCAGGGCGGCGTCGATACGGCGCTTTCCATAGCCCCGGCGCGTCATCGAGACGGTCCGCATTTCAGCGAAAGCCTGGTCATCGACATAACCGAGTGCCGCGAAACGGTCGACGAGCGCGTCAATCGGCACATCCCCCTCGCCTTCCCAGCCGCGCTCCCGGATTTTGCGCCTCAGATAGCTCGCAAGCTTGCCCCGCGTCGTCGCATATCGCTCGACATAACGGAGCGCACAGCGTTCCAGCCCGGCTGATTCGGTGAATGGAGTGTTGCGATTTGGTGTCTGTCGTGCCACGCGCCATTTTTGTGCCACAGTCGGGCCGGATTTTGAACGCCCATGATCGACTAAACACATTTTTGTTCGAACTGGATGGAAGGGCCGCACTAGGTGAACCAAACGCAACGGCCTTTAAAGAGGGAGCAGCTGGCAATGCCCGATGACATTGCACGCCCGAAAATTATTCCGGCTATCGACGCGGAACTCGTGCCGACGGCAACCATGGACACGCTTGCGCGACGTTTTTCCGATTTCGAAACCCTTGGCGAGGCACTCGACTATGCGGCCCAGGGCCAACGCGGCCTTAATTTCCACGATGCCCGCGGCAAGCTTGAGCGCGCCTATCACTTCTCGGAGCTGCGTTCCGACGCGCTCGGCATGGCGCGCCGTCTCATCGCGCAGGGCGTCAAGACAGGCGATCGCATCGCTCTGATCGCTGAAACGGGCCCCGACTTCGCCGCGCTCTTCTTCGGGACGGTCTATGCCGGCGCCTGGCCCGTGCCTCTCCCTCTGCCGACATCCTTCGGCGGACGCGAGACTTACATCGACCAGCTCATCGTCCAGCTCGGCAGCTGCGATCCAAAGCTGCTGCTTTATCCCGATGAACTTTCGACCATGACCGAGGCGGCTGCGGCTGCAACCAGCGTCGAAGCGATCTCATGGCAGGCATTTGGCGAATTTCCGGTCACAAACGTCGCACTGCCGAAGGCAAGCGGCCAGGATATCGCATATCTTCAATATTCGAGCGGATCGACTCGCTTCCCGCATGGCGTAGCGATCACGCACCATGCCTTGCTCAACAATCTCAAGGCGCATGCCTATGGGATGGCGCTGATCGATACCGACCGCTGCGTGAGCTGGCTGCCCTGGTATCATGACATGGGCCTGGTCGGCTGCTTCCTGTCCCCGATCGCGAACCAAGTCTCGACCGACTACCTCAAGACCGAGGATTTCGCACGCCGTCCGCTTGCGTGGCTCGACATGATCAGCCGCAACGAAGGTACGTCGATCAGCTACTCGCCGACCTTCGGCTACGATATCTGTGCGCGACGAATTTCCAGCCAGACCCACGCCAGCGACCGATTCGACCTTTCGCGCTGGCGGCTGGCCGGAAACGGTGCCGACATGATCCGGCCGGACGTCATGCAGGCTTTCGTCGATACGTTTGCGGATACCGGCTTCAAGGCATCCGCTTTCCTGCCGAGCTATGGCCTCGCCGAAGCCACGCTTGCCGTCTCGATCATGCCGCCGGGCGAAGGAATTGTCGTCGAGCTGGTCGAGGAAACCGAGCTTTCGGGGAGTGACCGCGCAACCGGACGCCCCAAGCGCTATCGTGCGGTCGTCAATTGCGGCAAGCCCGTGCGCGACATGACCATCGAGGTCCGCGACGAGGATGGCGCAATCCTGCCGGAGAAGTCGATCGGCAAGATCTGGTGCAAGGGCCCGTCGGTGATGGTCGGATATTTCCGCGACGAGGAGGCGACCGCCGCCTGCATGGTGGATGGCTGGCTCGACACCGGCGACATGGGCTATCTTTCGGACGGCTACATCTACATCGTCGGCCGCGCCAAGGACATGATCATCGTCAACGGCAAGAATCACTGGCCGCAGGACATTGAATGGGCCGTCGAACAGCTGCCGGGCTTCAAGGCCGGCGACATCGCGGCCTTTGCCATCACGACACCCGGCGGCGAGGAAACACCTGCCGTGCTCGTCCAGTGCCGTACCTCGGATCCCGCCGAGCGCACCCGCCTGCGCAATGAGATACGGGAACGCGTCCGCTCGATCACCGGCATGCATTGCGTCGTCGAACTGGTTCCGCCCCGCACGTTGCCGCGCACCAGCTCCGGCAAGCTGAGCAGGACGAAGGCGCGCAATCTCTATCTGTCGGGCGAGATCCAGCCGTACGACATCGCGGCTTGAGCCGCGGGCGTGCGGGCACCCCTTGCACTTCGCTACGCCCGCCGCTAATAGCCCGCGTTCTCCGACCCGGAGGAGTGTAGCTCAGTTGGTAGAGCATCGGTCTCCAAAACCGAGGGCCGTGGGTTCGAGTCCCTCCACTCCTGCCACCGCAAGGTGACAGGCTCGAGTTCGGGTTGGAGAAAGAAAGAGGTCCAGGTCACACCGGGCGAACCGGGGCGTGGCTGACGGCCTCTTATTGGCTTTTGTGGCCGATGAATTTTGTGGAAGGCAGTTCGTGGCGAAGACATCACCCGGCGAGTTCATCCGACAGGTACGCGCGGAGACCAAGAAGGTCACCTGGCCAACCCGTCGCGAAACGATGCTGACGGCCATGATGGTAATCATCATGACGGTGATGCTGGGCGTGTTCTTTTTCGGCGTTGACCAGGTCTTCAGCCGGATCGTCCGCGCCCTGCTTTCGCTGCTGGGCTAAAGAGTTTTTGAGAGGGTAGGTCGCCGATCCATGTCGCGCTGGTACATCATCCACGCTTATTCGGGCTTCGAAAACAAGGTTCGCGATGCGATCCTTTCGGAAGCGACCCGCATGGGTCTCGATCGCCTGGTCGAATCTGTCGACGTTCCGACCGAAAAGGTCACCGAGGTCCGTCGCGGCAAGAAGATCACTTCGGATCGCAAGTTTTTCCCGGGCTATGTGCTCGCGAAGCTCGAGATGAACGACGACGTCTATCACCTCGTGAAGAACACGCCGAAGGTGACTGGCTTCCTCGGATCGTCGGGCAAGCCCCAGCCGATCACGGACGCCGAAGCGGCGCGCATCCTGAATACCAAGGATGAAGCCGCAGCCGCTGCGCCCAAGCAGAAGCTCAAGGTCGATTACGAGATCGGCGACCAGGTCAAGGTGCTCGACGGTCCGTTCGCGAGCTTCAACGGCCTCGTCGAGGAACTCGATTTCGACAAGAACAAGGTCAAGGTTTCGGTGTCGATCTTCGGTCGCGCCACCCCGGTCGAACTCGATTTCGAACAGGTCGAACGGGTCAAATAATTTTCGACGCAAGTCGAGAATGCTGCGGGAGGCTTCGAGCCGCTTGAACCGCTAAACTTGAACAGGGCAAAGCGCCGTTGCGCCCAGCCCCACTAGAGAGTGAGAAATATGGCAAAGAAGATTACCGGCTATATCAAGCTGCAGGTGCCAGCCGGCGCCGCCAATCCATCCCCGCCGATCGGGCCCGCGCTCGGTCAGCGTGGCGTCAACATCATGGAGTTCTGCAAGGCGTTCAACGCGCAGACCCAGGATCTTGAAAAGGCGATGCCGATCCCGACCGTAATCACGGTCTATGCGGATCGCAGCTTCTCCTTCGTCACCAAGACCCCGCCAGCGAGCTTCCTGCTCAAGAAGGCGGCTGGCCTGAAGGCCGGTTCCAAGGAGCCGAGCAAGATTTCGGCTGGCACGATCAAGCGGTCGCAGGTCGCTGAAATCGCCCAGACGAAGATGAAGGATCTCAACGCCAACGACATCGAGGCGGCGACCCGCATCATCGAAGGCTCCGCCCGCGCAATGGGCCTCGAAGTGGTGGAGGGCTGATATCATGGCAAAGCTAACCAAGAAGGCGAAAGTCCTGGCCGCGATCGATCGCGAAAAGCTTCACGGCGTCAACGAGGCGATCGCGCTGGCCAAGGCCAATGCAACCTCGAAGTTCGACGAAACCATCGAGATCGCGCTGAACCTGGGCGTCGATCCTCGCCACGCCGACCAGATGGTCCGTGGCGTCGTCACCCTGCCCAAGGGCACCGGCAAGACCGTCCGAGTCGGCGTGTTCGCACGCGGCGCCAAGGCTGAAGAAGCCACGGCCGCGGGTGCTGACGTCGTCGGCGCAGAGGACCTGCTCGAGATCGTCCAGGGCGGCAAGATCGAATTCGATCGCTGCATCGCGACCCCGGACATGATGGGCCTCGTCGGCCGCCTCGGCAAGGTTCTCGGCCCCAAGGGCCTGATGCCTAACCCGAAGCTCGGCACCGTGACCATGAACGTCGGTGAAGCCGTCAAGGCAGCCAAGGGCGGCCAGGTCGAGTTCCGCGTCGAGAAGGCCGGGATCATCCATAGCGGCATCGGCAAGGCAAGCTTCCCAGCCGACGATCTTCGCGCCAATTTCGACGCGTTCGTCGATGCGATCCTCAAGGCGAAGCCGACCGGCGCCAAGGGCAAGTATCTCCGCAAGGTGGCTGTCAGCTCGACGATGGGCGCAGGCATCAAGGTAGACGTGGCCGAAGTTTCGGCTTCGTAATCGAGATTAGCCGGGGCGGGTCCGCCCTCCCCGGCCAGTACCGTCCGAGACAGCAGGTGAAGGGAATTTGCCCTTCTTAATCTCCTGCCAAGACGGGGAAAGTTTTTACCGGCTGCCGCAAGGACGCCGGGTCTGCCAACGGATGCGTATCCGTGATGCCAGGCGACTTACCCCTCGGACAGGTTCGATGCGGCGTATCAGCATCGAGCCGCCCCCCGCCGGATGTTCCGTCGGGGAAACGAAGGAGTAAGGCATGGATAGAGCTCAAAAAAGAGAGTTCGTCGCCGCGCTGAACCGCACCTTCACCGAGACCAGCGTGGTGGTTGTCACCCGCAATCTCGGCATGACCGTCGCGCAGTCTACTGCGTTGCGGGTGAAGATGCGTGACGCTGGCGCGAGCTACAAAGTGTCCAAGAACCGCCTTGTCCGTATTGCGATCGAGGGCACGCCCTACGTCGGTATCAGCGCCATGCTGACCGGCCCGACGGCACTTTCGACCTCTATCGACCCAGTCGCGGCCGCCAAGGTCGTCGTCGAGTTCGCGAAGACCAACGACAAGTTGGAAATCGTGGGCGGGTCGATGGGCGATGTCGTCCTCGACGTCAATGCAGTGAAGGCGCTCGCAGAGCTGCCTTCGCTCGATGAACTGCGCGCCAAGATCGTGGGCCTCATTCAGGCGCCCGCGACCAAGATCGTCCAGATCATCCAGGCACCGGCAGGACAGCTTGCCCGCGTTTTCGGGGCCTATGCGGCCAAGGAAGACGCCTGAACATCATCGCTACGCAATTGAAACTTGATGGGGCGATGGCCCCGATGGAGACTTAAAATGGCTGACCTTAACAAGATTGTTGACGACCTTTCGGCTCTGACCGTTCTCGAAGCTGCGGAGCTCTCGAAGCTCCTCGAAGAGAAGTGGGGCGTTTCGGCCGCCGCTGCCGTCGCCGTTGCGGCGCCTGCCGCTGCCGGCCCGGTTGCTGAAGAGAAGACCGAATTCGACGTCATCCTCACCGGCGACGGTGGCAAGAAGATCAACGTGATCAAGGAAGTCCGCGCCCTCACCGGTCTCGGCCTGACCGAAGCCAAGACGCTCGTTGAATCGGCTCCAAAGGCCGTCAAGGAAGGCGTCAACAAGGAAGAGGCCGAAAAGGTCAAGAAGCAGCTCGAAGACGCCGGCGCGACCGTCGAACTCAAGTAAGCTTCTCGCCCGCAAGGGCGGAACTTCACGATCGAAAGGGGCGGCTCCGCAAGGGGTCGCCCTTTTTTGTCGGAGGACATGCGGAAAGCCATAGTTCGCGCATCTAGGGGTAAGCCCGGAGGCCCGCATGACCGACATCACCGATCGCTACGACATCGCCACGACAGAAATCCTGTTCAGCAGCGCTGAGGAGATCGACATCTCGGCAATCGCACGCGCCCACATGCCGTGGTGGAATCGCACGCTGTGCGCGGTGAATGATACATGGGTGCGGCTGGCGGTGATGGATGGCGACTTCCACTGGCATAAGCATGACGACACGGACGAGTTTTTCCTCATCCTTGAGGGCCATCTCGATCTCGAGCTGGAAGACCGCACGATCAGCCTCGATCCGGGCCAGGCCTTCACCGTTCCTAAAGGCGTAATGCACCTACCCCATGCGCGCGGCCGTACGGTCGCGCTGATGATCGAAAAGGAAGGCGTGATTCCGACCGGCGATTGACGATTCCGGGGGGATGTGCTGGGGCAAAGCCATGCCTATCCGCACCCTTTTCGCCACGCCATTCTACGAGGACTCGATCGCCGATCCGGCCTTGCTCGCTGAACTCGAGCATAGCTGCCGGACGCTCGCACAGGACGACCGGGCTGGGCGGAACTGGTGCAAGGAGAACGCCTACCCGGGCTATACGAGCTACGCCTCGCTCAACGACCTGCCGATGCGCGATCCGGTGTTTGCCGCGCTTCAGCGGAAGATCGATGCGCATGTGAAGCGTTTCGCCGAGGCGGCGTTCCTCGATCTTGGCGGCCGCAAGCTCAAGCAGGACAGCCTGTGGGTGAATGTCCTCAAGCCCGGCGGCACGCATAGCGGCCATATCCATCCGCACAGCATCGTTTCCGGGACCTTCTACGTCACCGTGCCCGAGGGCGCCGGGCGGCTCAAGCTTGAGGATCCGCGGCTTCCGCTGATGATGGCGGCGCCGCCGCGCAGCGACGATGCGCCCGAGGAAGTGCGGCCCTTCATCTATGCGCAGCCTGCGCCGGGGATGATCTTCCTGTGGGAGAGCTGGCTTCGCCACGAAGTGCAGGCGGGCAAGGCGAAGAGCGAACGGATCAGCATCAGCTTCAACTATCGGTGAGCCAAAAGCCTTTCGCGAAGAGGGAAATGATTCGACATCGCCACTCCCCTTGACCCCGCCCCTACCCCTCCTTATATGCAACCCTCCACCACAGCTTTTCGGGAAATGATGCGCCGTCGCGCAGTGCATCGGACGAATGGGAAGGCTGGGGATCAGACGCTGAAAGCTGCAGTTTCCGGAATACGGAGATTCGCGGCTTTTTGCGTTTGTGCGTGCCCATGAATGGCGAATCGAAGGCGAGAAAAATCCAAATGGCAACCAATCCAGTCTCGGCCCATCAGAACCGGACCCCAAAAAAGCGCATTCGCAAGGTTTTCGGCGACATCCACGAAGTGGTGCAGATGCCGAACCTGATCGAGGTTCAGCGCGAAAGCTATGAACAGTTCCTGCGTTCGCGTCCCGCCGAGGGCTATGTCTCGGGCCTGGAGAAGACGCTTCGCTCGGTATTCCCGATTCGCGACTTCGCCGGCACCGCCGAGCTCGATTTCGTCCATTACGAGCTGGAAGATCCCAAATACGACACCGAGGAATGCCGCCAGCGCGGCATGACCTATGCGGCGCCGATGCGCGTGACGCTTCGTCTCATCGTGTTCGAAGTCGATCCCGATACAGAGACCCGCTCGGTCCTCGATATCAAGGAGCAGGACGTCTACATGGGCGACATGCCCCTGATGACGGGCAACGGCACCTTCATCGTAAACGGCACGGAGCGTGTCATCGTCTCGCAGATGCACCGTTCGCCTGGTGTGCTGTTCGATCATGATCGCGGCAAGACGCACTCGTCGGGCAAGTATCTTTTCGCCGCCCGCGTAATTCCTTACCGTGGTTCGTGGCTCGATTTCGAGTTCGATGCCAAGGACATCGTCAACGTCCGCATCGATCGCAAGCGCAAGCTGCCGGTCACGACGCTGCTCTATGCCCTCGGCCTGAACGGCGAGGACATCCTCAACCATTTCTACAAGACCGCCGTCTACGAGCGCGCCACCAATGGCTGGCGCGTGCCTTATGTCGCTGAAAACTGGCGCCAGTCGAAGCCGAGCTTCGATGTCGTCAACGGCGACACCGGCGAGGTCGTGTTCCCGGCCGGCCAGAAGATCAGCCCCCGCGCCGCCAACAAGGCCGGCAAGGACGGCCTGACGATGCTGCTGATCCCGACCGAGGAAATCTTCGGCCGCTATTCGGCATTCGACCTGATCGACGAATCGACGGGCCGCATCTTCATCGAGGCTGGCGACGAGGTCACCCCGGAGAATCTCGAACAGCTCGACAAGGCAGGCATCGACCGGCTCGAACTGCTCGACATCGACTATGTCTCGACCGGTCCCTGGATCCGCAACACGCTCAACGCCGACAAGGTCGAGGATCGCGATCACGCGCTCTCCGAGATCTATCGCGTCATGCGTCCTGGCGAACCACCGACGAAGGAAACCGCCGAAGCGCTGTTCGCGGGCCTGTTCTTCGATCCCGAGCGCTATGACCTCTCGGCCGTCGGCCGCGTGAAGCTCAACATGCGCCTCGAACTCGACGTCGAGGACACCGTCACGACGCTTCGCACCGAGGACATCCTCGAGGTGGTCCGCACGCTGGTCAACCTCAAGGACGGCAAGGGCGAAATCGACGACATCGACAATCTCGGCAACCGCCGCGTGCGTTCCGTCGGCGAATTGCTTGAGAACCAGTATCGCGTCGGCCTGCTCCGCATGGAGCGCGCCGTGAAGGAGCGGATGAGCTCGGTCGACGTGTCGACTGTGATGCCGAACGACCTGATCAACGCAAAGCCCGCAGTCGCTGCGGTCCGCGAGTTCTTCGGTTCGTCGCAGCTGTCGCAGTTCATGGATCAGACCAATCCGCTCTCCGAAGTGACGCACAAGCGTCGCGTTTCGGCGCTCGGGCCAGGCGGCCTCACGCGTGAGCGTGCTGGCTTCGAAGTCCGCGACGTTCATCCCACCCATTATGGCCGCATCTGCCCGATTGAAACGCCGGAAGGCCCGAACATCGGCCTGATCAACTCGCTGGCGTCGTTCAGCCGGGTCAACAAGTACGGCTTCATCGAAACCCCGTACCGCAAGGTCATCGACCACAAGGTCACGCAGGACGTCGTCTATCTCTCCGCGATGGAAGAGGCGAAGCACACGATCGCGCAGGCCAACGCCGACATCGCGACCGACGGCACCTTCACCGAGGAACTGATTTCCGCACGTGAAGCCGGCGAATTCCTGATGGCACCGCGCGATCACATCACGCTGATGGACGTCAGCCCCAAGCAGCTCGTCTCGGTTGCGGCATCGCTCATTCCATTCCTGGAAAACGATGACGCCAACCGCGCGCTGATGGGCTCGAACATGCAGCGCCAGGCGGTTCCGCTCGTCCGTGCAGAGGCTCCGTTCGTGGGCACCGGCATGGAAGAGACGGTTGCGCGTGACTCCGGCGCGGCCATCGCGGCCAAGCGTTCGGGCATCGTCGACCAGGTCGATGCGACCCGTATCGTCATCCGCGCGACCGGCGATGTCGGAGCCGGCCAGTCCGGAGTCGATATCTACACGCTGATGAAGTTCCAGCGTTCCAACCAGAACACCTGCATCAACCAGCGTCCGCTGGTGAAGGTCGGCGAAATCATCAACGGCGGCGACGTGATCGCCGACGGTCCGTCGACCGAGCTTGGCGAACTGGCCCTTGGCCGCAACGTGCTCGTCGCGTTCATGCCGTGGAATGGCTACAACTACGAGGATTCGATCCTCATCTCCGAACGCATCGTGAAGGACGACGTCTTCACCTCGATCCACATCGAGGAATTCGAAGTCATGGCGCGCGATACAAAGCTCGGGCCTGAAGACATCACCCGCGACATCCCCAATGTCGGCGAGGAAGCACTTCGCAACCTCGACGAAGCTGGCATCGTCTACATCGGCGCCGAAGTGGAGCCGGGCGACATCCTGTGCGGCAAGATCACGCCGAAGGGCGAAAGCCCGATGACGCCGGAGGAAAAGCTCCTCCGCGCCATCTTCGGTGAGAAGGCTTCGGACGTACGCGATACTTCGCTCCGCCTGCCGCCGGGCGTTGCCGGTACCGTCGTCGAAGTGCGCGTGTTCAACCGCCACGGCATCGACAAGGACGAGCGCGCGATGGCAATCGAGCGCGAGGAAATCGACCGCCTGACGAAGGATCGCGAGGACGAGCGTTCGATCCTCAACCGTGCGACCTTCAACCGTCTTCGCGAGTTGCTCCTGGGTCATGTCGCGACCGCGACGCCGAAGGGCGTCAAGAAGGGCAGCGAGATCGACCCGGAATTGCTTGACTCGGTCGAGCGTCACGAATGGTGGAAGTTCGCCGTCCAGGACGATGGCCGGCAGGCCGATCTCGAAGCGATGAAGGGGCAGTATGATGAGGCCGTCGGCATCATCAAGGCTCGCTTCGACGATCGCGTCGAGAAGCTTCAGCGTGGTGACGAACTGCCGCCGGGCGTGCTCAAGATGGTCAAGGTGTTCGTGGCGGTGAAGCGCAAGCTGCAGCCGGGCGACAAGATGGCCGGCCGTCACGGCAACAAGGGCGTCATCTCGCGCATCCTGCCGATCGAGGACATGCCGTTCCTCGCCGACGGGACCCCCGCCGACATCGTGCTCAACCCGCTGGGCGTGCCTTCGCGCATGAACGTCGGACAGATCTTCGAAACGCATCTGGGCTGGGCCGCACGCGGTCTCGGCAAGCAGATCACCGAGGCCCTGGAAACATGGCGCCATGCCAATCCCGATCCAGCGACCGCGGCGCCGCCGACGGCCGTCATCGAGCGCCTGAAGATCACCTATGGCGAGCAATATCATGAAGAGATCGACGCCCGGACAACGGACCAGATCGTCGAAATGGCAGAGCTGCTGAAGAATGGCGTGCCGATGGCAACGCCGGTGTTCGACGGTGCCCGTGAAGCCGACGTGGCAGAGATGCTTCGCCGTGCGGATCTCGACGAATCTGGCCAGGTGGAGCTGTTCGACGGACGTACCGGCGACATGTTCGATCGCAAGGTGACCGTGGGCTATATCTACATGCTCAAGCTTCACCATCTCGTGGACGACAAGATCCACGCGCGTTCGATCGGGCCCTACTCGCTCGTCACCCAGCAGCCGCTGGGCGGCAAGGCACAGTTCGGCGGCCAGCGCTTCGGTGAAATGGAAGTGTGGGCGCTGCAGGCCTATGGCGCGGCGTATACGCTCCAGGAAATGCTGACGGTGAAGTCCGACGATGTCGTCGGCCGCACCAAGGTCTACGAGGCGATCGTCAAGGGCGACGACACCTTCGAGGCGGGCATTCCCGAGAGCTTCAACGTGCTCGTCAAGGAAATGCGCTCGCTTGGACTCAACGTCGAACTATCGACGTACGACGACAGCGAAGGTCTCTCCGAGGCTGCAGAGTAAGAAACCCTCCCCTTCCTGCATGCAGGAAGGGGCCGGGGGTGGGTGGCGAGCGACAGCACGCCTCAGCGTCGGCCGAAAGGTTGACCCACCCCAACCCCTCCCTGCCAGGGAGGGGCTAAGGATAAGGAAGCGATTTTATGAACGAACTGACCAATTTCGCAAATCCGGTCGCCAAGCCCGACGTCTTCGACCAGATCAAGATCGGCATCGCCAGCCCAGAGCGCATTCGCAGCTGGTCCTTCGGCGAGATCAAGAAGCCCGAGACAATCAACTATCGTACGTTCAAGCCTGAGCGCGACGGCCTGTTCTGTGCGCGCATCTTCGGTCCGATCAAGGATTACGAATGCCTGTGCGGCAAGTACAAGCGCATGAAGTACAAGGGCATCGTCTGCGAAAAGTGCGGCGTCGAAGTCACTGTCTCGAAGGTTCGCCGCGAGCGCATGGGCCATATCGAGCTGGCTGCCCCGGTTGCGCACATCTGGTTCCTGAAGTCGCTGCCTTCGCGCATCGGCCTGCTGCTCGACATGCAGCTCAAGCAGCTCGAGCGCGTGCTCTATTTCGAGAGCTACATCGTGATCGAGCCCGGCCTGACTGCGCTCGACAAGTTCCAGCTGCTCACCGAAGATGAGCTGCTGGCTGCCCAGGACGAATATGGCGAAGATGCTTTCTCCGCCGGCATCGGCGCCGAAGCCGTGCGCGTCATGCTCGAGCATCTCGATCTCGAAGGCGAACGCACCGCGCTGCTCGACGAGCTTGCGGTCACCAAGTCCGAGCTCAAGCCCAAGAAGATCATCAAGCGGCTCAAGGTTGTCGAGAGCTTCCTCGAATCGGGCAACCGTCCGGAGTGGATGATCCTCGAAGTCATTCCGGTCATTCCACCGGAGCTGCGTCCGCTCGTCCCGCTCGATGGCGGCCGCTTCGCGACCTCGGATCTCAACGACCTGTATCGCCGCGTGATCAACCGCAACAACCGCCTCAAGCGGTTGATGGAATTGCGTGCGCCGGACATCATCGTCCGCAATGAAAAGCGCATGCTCCAGGAGGCCGTTGACGCCTTGTTCGATAATGGCCGCCGCGGCCGCACGATCACTGGCGCCAACAAGCGCCCGCTGAAGTCGCTCAGCGACATGCTCAAGGGCAAGCAGGGCCGCTTCCGCCAGAATCTGCTCGGCAAGCGAGTCGATTATTCGGGTCGTTCTGTCATCGTCACGGGTCCGGAGCTCAAGCTCCACCAGTGCGGCCTGCCGAAGAAGATGGCGCTCGAGCTGTTCAAGCCGTTCATCTACGCCCGCCTCGATGCCAAGGGTCTCTCGATGACCCTCAAGCAGGCCAAGAAGTGGGTCGAGAAGGAGCGCAAGGAAGTCTGGGACATTCTCGACGAAGTCATTCGCGAGCACCCGGTCATGCTGAACCGCGCGCCGACGCTTCACCGTCTCGGCATCCAGGCGTTCGAGCCCGTTCTGATCGAGGGCAAGGCGATCCAGCTTCACCCGCTCGTCTGCTCGGCATTCAACGCCGATTTCGACGGAGACCAGATGGCGGTCCACGTGCCGCTCTCGCTCGAGGCGCAGCTCGAAGCCCGCGTGCTGATGATGTCGACCAACAACATCCTCTCGCCTGCCAACGGCAAGCCTATCATCGTGCCGTCGCAGGACATGGTGCTCGGTCTCTATTATCTGTCGATGCTGAAGGAAGGCGAGCCCGGCGAGGGCATGGCACTTTCCAATATGCAGGAAGTCCATCAGGCGCTGTTCGCGGGTGCGGTTACGCTGCACACCAAGATCACGAGCCGCGTTCCGCAGACGGATGAGGAGGGCAACACCTACATGATGCGGGTGGAGACCACGCCCGGCCGCATGCTGCTCGGCGAGTGCCTTCCCAAGAACCATCGCGCGCCGTTCGATGTCGTCAATCGCCTGCTGACCAAGAAGGAAATCGGCGACGTCATCGACATCGTCTATCGCCACACCGGCCAGAAGGAGACGGTGCTGTTCGCCGACGCCATCATGGCGCTTGGCTTCAAGCACGCGTTCCAGGCAGGCATCTCGTTCGGCAAGGACGACATGATCATCCCCGACGCGAAGGTGCCGCTGGTCGACGAGACCCGCGCGCTCGTGAAGGATTACGAGCAGCAGTATCAGGACGGCCTGATCACCCAGCAGGAAAAGTACAACAAGGTCATCGACGCATGGTCGCGTTGCGGTGATCGCGTTGCCGGCGAGATGATGAAGGAAATCCAGGCCGTAAAGAAGCTTCCGAACGGCCGCGAAGCTCCGATCAACTCGATCTACATGATGGCGCACTCCGGTGCGCGTGGCTCGCAGGCGCAGATCAAGCAGCTTGCCGGCATGCGCGGCCTGATGGCCAAGCCGTCGGGTGAGATCATCGAGACCCCGATCATCTCGAACTTCAAGGAAGGCCTCACCGTCCTTGAGTACTTCAACTCCACCCACGGCGCCCGCAAGGGTCTCGCGGATACGGCGTTGAAGACCGCGAACTCGGGCTATCTTACGCGTCGCCTGGTCGACGTGTCGCAGGATTGCGTCGTCGTCGAGATCGATTGCGGTACCGAGCGCGCTCTCGAGATGAAGGCCATCGTTCAGGGCGGTTCGACCATCGCCTCGCTCGGCGAGCGCATCCTTGGCCGCACCACGGCCGAGGACATCCTCGACAGCAAGACAGGCGAAGCGATCGTCGTCCAGGGCACCCTGCTCGACGAAGCGCATATCGTCGCGATCGAGGCGATCGGCGTCCAGTCGGTCAAGATCCGCAGCCCGCTGGTCTGCGAGTCCAAGGGCGGCGTCTGTGGCGCTTGCTACGGACGCGATCTTGCCCGCGGTACCCCGGTCAACATCGGTGAAGCAGTCGGCGTCATCGCGGCGCAGTCGATCGGTGAACCGGGCACGCAGCTCACCATGCGTACCTTCCACATCGGTGGCGCGGCGCAAATCAACGAGCAGTCGCATCTCGATGCAGTTGCCGACGGCAAGGTCGAATATCGCGAGCTTCGTACCATTGCCGACAAGCGGGGCCGCAAGATCTCGCTTTCGCGCAGCGGCGAGCTGGCGATCATGGACATGGAGGGCCGCGAGCGTGCGGTCCACCGCCTGCCTTACGGAGCGCAGATTATCCATGACGACGGCGCGATCGTCGCCAAGGGCGAGCGCATCGCCGAATGGGATCCGTTCACCATGCCGGTGATCACTGAAACCGGCGGTATCGTGAAGTATCAGGATCTCATCGAGAACCAGACGCTTTCCGAAATGACCGACGAAGCGACCGGCATCGCCCAGAAGGTGGTGATCGAATATCGCGCAACCAGCCGCAAGGAAGATCTCCGTCCGCGCCTGACCCTGCTCGATGCCAATTCGGGCGAAGCTGCACGCTACATGCTGACAACCGGCGCTACGCTCTCGGTCGAGGATGGCCAGACCGTCGAGGCCGGCGAGGTTCTCGCCCGCGTCTCACGCGAAGCTGCCAAGACGCGCGACATCACCGGCGGTCTGCCGCGTGTTGCCGAGCTGTTCGAAGCGCGCAAGCCGAAGGAAAATGCGATCATCGCAAAGGTCTCCGGCCGTGTCGAATTCGGCAAGGACTACAAGGCCAAGCGCAAGATCATGATCCGTCCCGACGATGGTTCGGAGCCGATCGAGTATCTGGTCCAGAAGTCCAAGGTCATCGACGTGCAGGAAGGCGATTACGTCAAGCGCGGCGACAACCTGATCGGTGGTTCGCCCGATCCGCACGATATTCTCGAGGTGCTCGGCATCGAGCCGCTCGCTGAATATCTCGTCTCGGAAATCCAGGAAGTCTATCGACTGCAGGGCGTGAAGATCAACGACAAGCACATCGAGACGATCGTTCGCCAGATGCTGCTCAAGGTCGAGATCACCCATGCTGGCGACAGCACCTTCCTGGTCGGCGAGCAGATCGAGCGCGAGGACATGGACGACGCCAACCGCAAGATCTCGGCCGAAGGCCGCGATCCCGCGCAGGGCAAGCCAGTGCTGCTCGGCATCACCAAGGCCTCGCTCCAGACGCGCAGCTTCATCTCGGCCGCCTCCTTCCAGGAGACGACCCGAGTGCTTACCGAAGCGGCTGTCCAGGGCAAGGTCGACACGCTCACCGGCCTCAAGGAAAATGTCATCGTCGGCCGCCTCATCCCGGCGGGTACCGGCGCCGGCATGAACCGGATGCGCGTCGCAGCCTCGTCGCGTGACGCCGCACTCCGCGCCTCGCAGCGCGGCTGGCAGGAAAGCCTCGTCGCGCCGCAGTCGGCCGCCGAGGAGCATGCCGCAGAGCTGGTCCGCCCGGTCGAGGACGATACCGGCAATGATCCGCTCGGTGCCGTGGTCGGCGAGGAGTTCACGACCGACGATTTGGAATAAGCAACGCGGCAACGCGACATGAATGGCCCCGCCGGAGCGATCCGGCGGGGCTTTTTGTTAGTTTGGACGCCTTGGGGGAATTTCAGTTCGCGCAAGCGCTGACGCCGGCTGGAACGACGATTGAACCAGTCGCGAAGCGGTCCGACACTGTTGGGACTATTTGAATCCTCATCCCGGCGGACGTCGGGATCCACGTTACGGTGTGCGTACGATCGCGAGGCCTGTGGGTCCCATGGATCCCGACTTTCGTCGGGATGACGGCATAGGCGTCAGGATCCATCGATGGTTTCGCAAAGCTTCTAGAGCCTTACCGCCTTTGCAGAATCTCGCGCCAATCACACCGGTCGCTAATGGTATCTCGTGTTCCAGTAACGAAAAAGGCCGCGGCATGGTGCCGCGGCCTTCGTGCCCCCAGGCGCTTCCAGCTTAAGCTAGAACTACTGAACGCCTGCGTGAACGCATGCCGGCACCGACGATGCCGAATCCGACGAGCATCATGCCCCAGGTTGCCGGTTCTGGAACCGCCGCGCCGAGGGTCAGATGGCTGACCTTGAAGCCGTCAAAATTGCCATCGCTGTTCGTCGGCGATGCGCCGACCAGGAACAGGCTGCCATTGCTGCCCGGGCTCAAGAGATCGATCACGGGATTGAAGGTGCGGCCGTCGGGCTGATCGGCATTGTTGATCAGCTCATAATCGCCACCAAAGAGGGAAGCCAAAGTCGCCGTCGATCCATAATCCGTGTAACTATTCCAGGCTGACGCGCTGTCGCCATATCCGAAAATCGCATCGGCATCACGCCCACGCTGGCCCGGAGCCGGCACGGATATGAATGGCCAGAGCTTCACCGATTCCGGCGCCAGATCGGTATTGAACTGGAAAACAATGAAATCGACCGTATTGATGTTGTCGATCGAATGCTGGTTGCCGACAACGGCCGTACCAAGCGTATCGCCCGGAAAGCCTGCCGACGTTGGCGCGATTACGCCGATACCGTCGATATAGTCGCGCACAGTGCTGCGATGGATGTCCAAAATTCCGCCGCCAAGATCATGTGCGGACCAGCCAGTGACTCGCGCCTTGGTGACGCTGTCGGATGCGGTAAATTCGAGATAATTGCCAAAACCGTCGGTTCCGGCGGTGAAGCCACCCGGGGTGGTGAGATCGAAAAACACCGATGCCGCCGACACAGGGGCAGCCAAGGCCGCACCGAGAAGGAATGCCGACGTCAAGCTACGCCTGATGATACTGTTAATGCCCATTTCGGTATCCCTGTTTGAATTAGGCCGGATAAATTTCGCGATCTTAAACTATACCTAAAGTATCATTATCATTAGCAGATACAAGCGAGAAAATTCATTTTTTGTTGACTATCTTCCTGAAATTCCGTCGCAAAATGGAACAGGTGAGAAAAAGTGGAACTGGTTCCGACAAGCCTTTCATTTCATCGCGAAAAATTGTCGCTCTGGCGCATTTTTAGGCGCTCGTTTCAAAATTTCATGCGGTGAAACGGCACCAATATGCGTCCATCGGGGTTGGATTGGCTCCGAACACCGACTAATCCCGTTATTGCTGCGACCGACGACATCACTCCCCGAACGTTACGCGGGAAATCAGCGAGGAATTGAAACCGAACATGAAAAAAGTTCGCAAGGCCATCTTTCCGGTTGCCGGGCTTGGCACGCGTTTCTTGCCCGCAACCAAGGCGGTGCCAAAGGAAATGCTGCCCGTCGTCGACAAGCCGCTGATCCAATACGCAGTCGATGAGGCCCGCGCCGCCGGGATCGAGCAGATGATTTTCGTCACCGGTCGCGGCAAGAGCGCGATCGAGGACCATTTCGATATCGCCTACGAACTCGAGGATACACTTTCAGCACGCGACAAGAGCCATTTACTCGAAACACTCGAAGGCAGCCGGTTCGCGCCGGGCAGCATCGCCTATGTTCGCCAGCAGGAACCCCTCGGGCTTGGCCATGCCGTCTGGTGTGCACGCGATCTGGTCGGGGACGAGCCCTTCGCAGTGCTGCTCGCCGACGAACTACTCTGGAACCCCGGCTATCCCTGCCTGAAGCAGATGGTCGAGACGCATGAGGAAAAGGGCGGCAATGTCATTGCGGTGCTTGAAGTGCCCGAGGAGCACACCGATCGCTACGGGATCGTCGATCCGGGCGCGCGCGATGGCAACGTCACCGAGGTCCGCGGGTTTGTCGAAAAGCCCAAGCTCGGCACCGCCCCGTCACGGCTGGCGGCCGTCGGGCGCTACATCATCCAGCCTGCGGTCTTCGGATTGCTGGCAGAAGGCGCCCGCGGCGCCGGGGGCGAGATCCAGCTTACCGATGCGCTTGCGCGCCTGATCGGCAAACAGCCCTTCCATGCTCAGACATTCCAGGGCGTGCGGCATGACTGCGGCGACAAGGCCGGGTTCATCCAGGCCAATATTGCGCTGGCGCTCGAGCGTCCTGACCTCGAACCCGCGATCCGGGCATTTTTGAAAACGATCTGACACGGTCGCGTTTCAGGAAACCAGCGCCAACCTGGGCGGATCCGCCGTCGCCAGCCTGACGGCGGAAATCCCGGGAACGCGTTCGATGCGGGCGGCCAGCTCGGCATCGAGCATGAGATCGCGTCCAAGCCGCACGCGCGCGCGCCGGCCATCCGCGAGCAGGGCGTCGAGGACAAGTTCACCCCGTCCCCCGCGCTCGTTTTCGACGAGACTGGAGAGCAGCTGCAACGCCGCCGGATCGGAGGTCTCGACCTCGAGGCGAAGCCGCGTATTGTTGGAAAGCGAATCGAAGGGCTGGATGCGCCGGATGGTAACGCGCGGCGTTTCCTCTCCGGGGCGGCGATCGAGTTCCACCGTCATCAGCATGCAAGCGCCGGATTTGCCCGCCTCCTCGATTTCGGTGCCGATCAGCTCATCGAAGCAGCTAGCCATGAACTGGCCGGACGCATCGGAACAATTTGCGAGCAGATACCGCTTACCCCGCGCTGACGTTCGCCAGCGCACATCCTCGATCATCCCCGCCATCACCGCCTGTGACCGGCCCCCATCCGCGCTGGCAGGCAATGCGCCCAGCTCAGCAAAGGTCCGCGCACCATTGGCCTCGGCGAGATGGCGATAGCGATCGGTCGGATGCGCTGAAAAATAGAAGCCGAACGCCTCCTTCTCGGCCGCCATGCGCTCGGCAAGGCTCCAGCCCTGGGTGTTCGGGAGACGGATCTGGCCGCCACCGCCGCCGGCTTCGCCGAACAGCCCCCCCTGCCCGCTCGTTCGCGCACCATGCGCGCTCGCAGCGTGGGCAAGGACCGTCTCGGCACCGCTGAACAGTGCTGCGCGATCGAGGCCAAGGCCATCGAAGGCCCCGCCCGCCGCGAGGCTTTCAAGCTGGCGCCGATTGAGCAGGCGCGGATCGATCCGATCGGCGAAATCATCGATGTCCTTGAAGATGCCAATTGCCGCGCGTTCTGCGCACAGCTCCTCCATCGCCTTCTCGCCGACCCCCTTCAGCGCGCCGAGCGCATAGCGCACGGCATCGCCCTGCACGGAGAACTCGGCCTCGCTGCTATTGATGTCCGGCGCGAGGCACGCCTGACCAAGGCGTCGCATGTCATCGACGAAGATTGCCAGCTTGTCCGTGGTCGCCATATCGTAGCACATCGAGGCCGCGTAGAATTCGGCCTGGTGATGTGCCTTCATCCAGGCGGTTTGATAAGCAATGAGCGCATAGGCGGCCGCGTGGCTCTTGTTGAAGCCATAGCCCGCGAACTTGTCGATCAAGTCGAACAATTCATTGGCCTTGGGTCCGGCGATGTCCCGCTCCGCACATCCCGCCACGAAGCCAGCGCGTTGTGCATCCATCTCGGCCTTGATCTTCTTGCCCATCGCGCGGCGGAGAAGATCGGCCTGCCCGAGACTATAGCCCGCCAGCACCTGCGCGGCCTGCATCACCTGTTCCTGGTAGACGAAGATCCCGTAGGTCTCCTTGAGGATCGGTTCGAGCAGCGGATGCGGATAATCGATCGGCTCGCGACCGTTCTTGCGGGCGCCGAAGCTCGGAATATTATCCATCGGGCCGGGCCGATAGAGCGACACCAGCGCGATGATATCCTCGAAGCAAGTCGGCCGCACGGCAGCGAGGGTGCGACGCATGCCCTCGGATTCCAGCTGGAAGACGCCAACCGTCTCGCCGCGCTGGAGCAGGGCGAAGACGCCCTCGTCATCCCATTCGAGCGTATCGAGATCGACCTCGATTCCCTTGTTCTTGACGAAGGCCAATGCCTTCTGGAGTACGGAAAGCGTTTTGAGGCCAAGAAAATCGAATTTCACGAGCCCCGCCGCCTCGACATATTTCATGTCGAACTGGGTGACCGGCATATCCGATCGCGGATCGCGATAGAGCGGAACGAGTTCGTCGAGCCGCCGGTCGCCGATCACGACGCCAGCAGCGTGCGTGGAGCTGTGGCGAGGTAGCCCCTCGAGCTTCATGGCAAGATCCAGCAATCGCCGGACCTCCTTGTCGTTCTTATATTCGGCGGCGAGCTCCGACACGCCGTTGATGGCGCGATCGAGCGTCCATGGATCGGTCGGGTGATTGGGTACCAGCTTCGCCAGGCGATCGACCTGGCCGTAGCTCATCTGGAGCACGCGACCGGTATCCTTGAGAACGGCGCGGGCCTTCAGTTTTCCGAAGGTGATGATCTGCGCCACCTGGTCGCGCCCATATTTCTGCTGGACGTAGCGGATCACCTCGCCGCGCCGCGTTTCGCAGAAATCGATGTCGAAATCGGGCATCGACACACGCTCGGGATTGAGGAAGCGCTCGAACAGGAGCCCCAGGCGCAGCGGATCGAGATTGGTGATAGTCAGCGACCAGGCGACGACGGAACCAGCGCCCGAACCGCGCCCCGGCCCGACCGGGATATCATTGTCCTTCGCCCATTTGATGAAATCCGCGACGATCAGGAAATAGCCGGGGAACCCCATCTTAATGATGACGTCGAGCTCGAATTCGAGGCGATCGACATAGGCCTGGCGCTGGGCCGCATCCAGCGGCTCCATTTTTTCCAGCCGTGCGTCGAGTCCGGCGCGGGCGTCATGGCGCAGCGCTTCCGCCTCTGCCTGCGGATCACCGGCAAGACTTGGCAGGATCGGCTTGCGATAGGGCGCCATCACCGCGCAGCGCTTTGCGACCACGACCGTGTTGGCAATCGCCTCGGGAATATCGGCGAACAGCTCGACCATGGTCGCAGCGGGTTTCAGCCATGCATGTGGCGAGGAGCGCTGGCGGTCCGGGCTTTCGACATAGGAGGAACTGGCGATACACAACATCGCATCGTGCGCGGCATGGAAATCAGCATCGGCGTAGCAGGCCGGATTTGTGGCCACGAGCGGCAGGCCTCGATCATGCGCAAGCGACACGAGCCTGTGTTCGGCGCGCATCTCGATATCATCGTCTCGCCGGCTGAGCTCGATATAGAGCCTTTCCGGAAAGAGCTTCTCGAGCATGTCGCAATAGGCGGCCGCCGCATCGGCCTGCTCGTCAGCGAGCAGCTTTGCCAGGGCACCCTCGCGTCCGGCCGTCAGCGCTATCAGCCCGTCCGACCGCCCCTCAAGCGAGTCGATCTCGATATGGGCGTCTTCGTGGACCGGCCGATCGAGGTGCGCCATGGATACGAGCGCGCATAGATTGTCATAGCCTTGCTCATCCTGGGCATAGAGCGCGATCCAATCGAGAATCCGCTGGTCCGTGCCGGGCCGCGCGACGCAAAGCATTGTCCCGATGATCGGCTGGACGCCGTCCTTCCTGGCAGCATCCGAAAACGCCATCGCCGCATAAAGGCCATTGCGATCAGTAAGGGCCGCCGCCGGGAAGCCGAGCTTGCGCGCGCGCTTGGCAATGTCCTTGGGCTCGATTGCCCCGTCGAGCATCGTGTAGCAGGAGAAAATTCGAAGTGGGACGAAGGGGACAAAGGCCATTGTCGCAGCTTAAGCCAGCTGGACCAAAGCTTGAACCCCCACCGTCAACTTATCCACGGATATCCTTTGATTGAATTTCCCTACGGTTCGTGATTCACTCGACGAAAATAAGGGCAGCAAAGGAGAAACGCGATGACCGTCGGCGATCCCATCTCAACACCGTCTTCACTGGTTGACCGCGTCAAGAATCTCCTGCTCCAGCCGAGGGCGGAATGGCCAAGGATCGCCCTGGAGCCGGCGACGATCGGCGGGATTTACGCCAGCTGGATAATTCCGCTCGCGGCAATTCCAGCGATTGCCGGCCTGGTTGGCGGAATGTTGTTCGGCCACTCATTCCTCGGGATCACCTACCGCCCCTCGGCAGGTGCAGCGATCACGACCGCAGTGATCACCTATGTGCTCGCACTGGTCCAGGTCTTCGTACTCGCCCTGATTATCGACGCACTGGCCCCGACATTCGACGGCACGAGGGACCGCCTTCAGGCCTTCAAGCTCGCCGCCTATGCTAGCGCGGCAGCGTGGGTTGCCGGAATTTTCCAGATTCTACCGCCGATAGCGTTCCTGAGCATCGCAGGCCTTTACAGTCTCTATCTCCTTTACGTCGGCCTACCGCTGCTGATGCGCTCGCCGCCCGAAAAGGCGATGAGCTACACTGCGGTGACGATCGTCGCCGCGATTATACTCTGGCTGATAGTCGGCGCCCTGACGCTGCCACTAGCCGGACTGTTCGGCGGGATCGGCGCGGGCGGCCCTGGCCAGATATCGGGTACGATGCATGTTCCGGGCGTCGGCAATGTCGACATGGGCAAGCTCGATGCCGCCTCCAAGCAGATGGAACAGGCGGCCAAGCAGATGGAAAATTCGGCCAAAACCGGCCAGCCCACCGCCACGAGCCCCGATTCGCTTTCGGCGCTGCTGCCAGCCAGCATCGGCAGTTATCAACGCGGCGACGTCGAGAGTGCCAGCATGGGCGCAGGTGGCCTGGGCGGTTCGCATGCCAAGGCCCGTTATGCGGCAGGCGATCGCGGCTTCGATCTCAACATCACCGACATGGGCGCTGCAGGTGCATTCACCGGCATGGCCGCAGCAATGAACGTCAACGCCACCCGGCAGGACGGCAGCAGCTATGAGAAAACCAGCACCGCCAACGGCCGGCTGGTGACCGAAAAATGGGACAAATCCGACAACTCAGGTAGTTTCAGCACCACGGTGGGCAATCGCTTCATGGTCCAGGCCGATGGCAATGCGGCGAGCATCGACGAGCTCAAGGGAGCGGTTGCCGCAGTGGACCTCGCCAAGCTGGAAGCGATGACGAAATAAGCGCTAGGCCAAAATACCATCGTGGAGGCGGACGATCCGGTCCATCTTCGCAGCGAGCCGTTCGTTATGGGTCGCGACCAACGCCGCCGATCCTTCCTCGCGTACAAGTCGGAGAAATTCGGCGAGAACGATATCGGCGGTGCTTTCGTCGAGATTGCCGGTAGGCTCATCGGCAAGCACAAGCGCCGGTCGATTGGCGAGCGCACGCGCGACAGCGACGCGCTGCTGTTCGCCGCCCGAAAGCTGGCTCGGCCGATGAGAGAGCCTCTGGCCAAGCCCGAGCGCCGATAGCAGTCCCCTCGCGCGGGAATCGGCTTCACCCGGATCGGTGTCACGGATCAACAGCGGCAGCATCACGTTTTCGGCGGCGCTGAAATCGGGAAGCAGGTGGTGGAATTGATAGACGAACCCAAGCATGTCCCGCCGGACGCGCGTGCGGCCATCATTGTCGAGCTTTGCTGCTTCGGTGCCCATGATCTGGATCGAACCCTTGAAACCACCTTCCAACAGGCCGACCGCCTGTAGCATCGTCGACTTTCCCGAGCCGGACGGCCCGAGCAATGCCACGATTTCGCCTGGCCCGACCGACAGATCGACGCCGCGCAGTACATGGATCGTCTCGCCGCCCTGGACGAAATCGCGACGAAGATCAGTAACCGACAAGACATCACTCATAGCGAAGCACCTGTACCGGATCAGTGCTCGCTGCCTTCCACGCCGGATAGAGGGTGAACAGGAAGGCTGAACCGATGGCCAGCACGACGATCGCTGTCACCTCGAACGGATCGGTCTTGGCCGGCAATTCGGTGAGGAAGCGGATCGACGGATCCCACAAATTCTGTCCGGTCAGTAATTGAACGAAGTTCACGAAATTCTGCCTGAAATAGAGGAGAAGCATGCCGAGCACGAACCCGGCAAGCGTCCCCACGGTGCCGATCGTGACGCCGACGGTCATGAAGATCTTCATCATGCCAGTTCGCGATGCGCCCATCGTGCGCAGGATTGCGATGTCGCGTGTCTTGGCTCGCACCAGCATGATCAGCGATGACAGGATATTGAACACCGCGACCACGATAATCAGCGAGAGCACGACGAACATCGCGACCCGCTCCACCGCAAGCGCCTCAAACAGGCTAGCGTTCATCTGCCGCCAATCGGTAACGACGGCACGCCCGCGCACTTTCGCGGTGATCGGTGCCATGATCTGGCCGACCTTGTCCGCATCGACCGTCTGCACTTCGACCATGCCAACTGCGTCATCGAGCATCAGCAGAGTCTGCGCATCCGCGATTGGCATCAAGACGAACGCCTTGTCATAATCATAGACCCCGACCTCGAAGATTGCGACGACGGTATAGCTCACGATCCGCGGCACGGTGCCGAATGGCGTAGTCTGGCCTTGGGGGCTGATGAGACTGATCTGACTGCCGACCTGCGCGCCGAGCGATTCCGCCAGCCGCGCGCCGATCGCGACGTTGCTCGAACCGGGCAGCACCGCCGACATGGTGCCTGCGACGACATTGCCCTTGATGGTTGGGTTGTTGCTGATGTCCTTGACCCGCATGCCGCGCAACAGCACGCCTTCGACCCGACCATTGAAACTTGCCATCAACGGCTGCTCGATCAACGGCGTGGCGGATATCACGCCCGGCGTTTTCATCGCCTCGGCGGCTATGCCCTGCCAGTTCGGCAATTTGCCGTCATAGCCCTGGATGACGGCGTGGCCGTTGAGGCCGACGATCTTGTCGAACAGCTCGGCACGAAATCCATTCATGACCGACATCACCACGATCAGCGCAGCGACGCCAATCATCACACCCGCAAGGCTGAAGCCCGCCACGAGCGCAATGATGCCCTCGCCCTTGCCGGGCCAGAGATATCGCTTGGCGATCATGCGCTCGTAACGGGAAAGGATCACGCAGTGGCCCTCTGCGCCATCTTCGCCAGTGCGTCCGACGCGGACAGTTCG
This sequence comes from Sphingomonadaceae bacterium, assembly GCA_947476425.1. Taxonomy (GTDB): domain Bacteria; phylum Pseudomonadota; class Alphaproteobacteria; order Sphingomonadales; family Sphingomonadaceae; genus CANJQJ01. Next base: position 54,177 of record CANJQJ010000006.1, read on the forward strand.
ATCTTCTCGCCCGTCGCGCGGTTCTTGAGCTCGACGACGTCGCGCTCGAGGCCCTTCGGGCCGACGACGATCTGCCAGGGCAGGCCGATCACGTCCATCGTGGCGAACTTGGCGCCGCCACGTTCGTCGCGATCGTCATACAAAACCTCGACGCCTGCTGCCTCGAGCTTGCGATAAAGATCGTCGCACGCCGCGGCACAGCCCTCATGGTCCGCGCGCATGTTGATCAGGCCGACCTTGTAAGGCGCAACCGACTCCGGCCAGATGATCCCGGCATCGTCATGACTGGCTTCGATAATCGCGCCGACCAGCCGCGAGACCCCAATCCCGTAGCTGCCCATGTGCGGGATGACTTCCGAGCCGTCGGATGCCTGTACCTTCATTCCCATCGCAGACGAATATTTGGTGCCGAAGTAGAAAATGTGCCCGACTTCGACGCCACGCGACTGGCGTAGCGCATCGCCGGCTTCCGCCTCGCGTGCTTCATCGCGCTTCTCGTCGGTGGCTGCATAGTCGGCCGTATATCCACCGACGATCGAACGCAGCCCGTCGACATCATCGAAATCAACGTCGGTGAGAGCGGCAGGCTTCTCCCAGTTGCTGTGATAGAAGACGTCGCTCTCTCCAGTTGGCGCGAGCACGATGAACTCGTGCGAAAGATCGCCGCCGATCGGGCCGGTGTCGGCCTGCATCGGAATCGCGCGAAGCCCCATTCGCGCGAAGGTGTTGAGATAGGCGACGAACATGCGGTTGTAGCTGTGGCGTGCGCCAGTTTCGTCCATGTCGAAACTATAGGCATCCTTCATCAGAAATTCGCGCCCGCGCATCACGCCGAAACGGGGCCGGACTTCGTCGCGAAACTTCCACTGGATATTGTAGAGCGTCCGGGGGAGGTCCCGGTAGCTGCGCGCCGAGTCGCGGAACACCGAGGTAATGACCTCCTCAGCGGTCGGCCCGAACAGCATCTCTCGATCGTGCCGATCCTTGATTCGGAGCATTTCGGGGCCATAGGCATCGTATCGACCCGACTGGCGCCATAATTCAGCCGACTGCATGGTCGGCATCAGCAACTCGATCGCGCCTGCCCGATCCTGTTCCTCACGGACGATCTGCTCGATCTTGCGAAGCACACGATAGCCGAGTGGTAGCCATGTATAGATGCCGGCGGCAGTCTGGCGGATCAAACCCGCGCGGAGCATCAGCTTATGGCTGATGATCTGGGCATCGGCGGGCGACTCCTTGGAGACGGGAAGAAAATAGCGGGAAAGACGCATCGAGGATCGGACCTGTCGAAAAATGATGTGGCGCCTGCTCTAGGATGCCGCAGCGCGCCGGGCAACATCCGTCGCCCGTGCCCCCTGTTGCCGAGAAAACACAGTCGTCCGCTTTCGACGTCGGACAGCCGTAAAGCCCGTGACAAATCCAGCTGCGTTTCCTACTCATCCTCCCACGAACACGGCGAATAACAGGCCATGGTTCGGGGAGGCAGCTGTCTGCTCAACCGTCAACAAGGGGGACGGTCGCAGCGGATACGCCAGTAATTTGGGGGCTGACGGTTTTTTGATCGTCACGCAGGACGCCCGGACCGAAAACGGTCCGGGCGTTTTGCATTTCAGCCCTGAAGATCACTTAGCCTGAAGATCGTCGGTCCGCTGTTTAAGCTTTCTCAACACCGTTAGCGCATCATGATCTGATGATCCCGATGCGCAACAGCACCATATTCAAAAGCCGGTGGATGGCGCTCGTCTGGTCCGCCGGGATTATCTGGTTCGCCGTCGATGTCGCTGGCTCTCCGGAGGATGGCAACCAGGTGATGGACAATGCCACCCAAGCCGCGCTCCACGCCTTTACCGACGATCCAGCATCGCCTTCACCTCGGGCGCAATAGCGCGAACAATGATCGCAACGCCCGGACCAGTCGGGTGCATGTTGTCCTTGAGCTGAAGCTTGCGATGACCCGCCACGCCGGCAAGGAAAAACGGATAGAGCCGCACGCCATGGCGACGCGCCAGTGCTGGGTAGATGGTATCGAAATGGCGGCGATAATCGGCACCCATGTTGGGCGCGGCGCGCATTCCCGCCAATAGTACCGGGATTTTCCGACGATCGAGGTCATCCAAAATCGCCGAAAGATTGGCGCGGGTCTCCGAAGGATCAATTCCGCGCAGCATGTCGTTGGCGCCGAGCTCCAGGATCAGGAGATCGGGCTTGCGCTTGAGCGCACCGAGCACCCATCCCAGCCGGGCACGGCCCTGCGCACTGGTGTCGCCGGAAATTCCTGCGTTACGGACAGCAACGTCGATACCTTCCCTGCGGAGTTCGGATTCGAGCTGGACCGGAAAAGCCTCGGCAGGCTTAAGCCCGTAGCCGGCCGTGAGGCTGTCGCCGTACGCCACTACAAGCCTCGACTCCGATAGCGCCGGCGTCGATCCCAGCAGGGCAACCGCTGCCAGCACATGGACAATGCGTTTTAGCGCCCCATATACAGCCTCGTCATTCCTCATCCGCCCGTCCTTCATTTGAAAGCCTCCGCACCCGATGTCCTCCGGCCATATCGTGATCGAAGCCCGCGATGTCACGCTTTCGCTGGGACGCGGCGATGCGCGCGTTGAAATTCTGAAAGGCATCGACCTTTCGATCGATGCCGGAGCAAGTGTCGCGCTGCTGGGGCCGTCAGGTTCCGGCAAATCCTCGCTCATGGCCGTTCTTTCGGGATTGGAGCGCGCGACCGGTGGGTCGATCCGGGTCGCGGGCGCTGATTTCGGCGCGCTGGATGAGGATGGACTGGCGCGTGCGCGACGTGGCCGAATCGGTATCGTTCTCCAGGCATTTCACCTGCTTCCAACGATGACTGCGCTTGAGAATGTGGCAGTGCCGCTTGAATTATCGGGCGTCGAGGACGCCTTTGAACGCGCCGCCGAGGAACTGACGGCCGTCGGCCTTGGGGCGCGACTGTCGCATTATCCGGCACAGCTTTCAGGCGGGGAACAGCAGCGAGTCGCGATTGCTCGCGCCACCGCGCCCCGCCCCGCGCTGATCTTCGCCGACGAGCCAACCGGCAATCTCGACGCCGCCACGGGCGAGACGATCATGGACTTGCTTTTCGCACGCCGGCGCGAAACCGGAGCAACGCTAGTGATGATCACGCATGATGCGGCACTCAGCCGCCGTTGCGACCGCATCGTCACGCTGCGCGACGGCAGCATCCTGGCCGACAGCGAAGCATGAGACTTGCCATCCGGCTCGCGCTGCGCGACCTGCGAGGCGGGCTGACCGGGCTCCGCCTGCTCGCCATCTGCCTGTTCCTCGGCGTAGCGGCACTTGCCGGCATTGCCAGTCTCAACGCAGCGATCGACCGGACGCTTTCCGAGCAGGGCCAGACCATTCTCGGCGGGGATATCGATTTCAAGCTGACCCAGCGCGAGGCGGATCCAGGCGAGCGCGCGGCGATCGAGACCGAGGGCCGGGTTTCGGAAATCGTCAGCGTCCGCGCGATGGTAAGCGGTGGCGCCGGCGGGCAAGCGATATTGAGCGAACTCAAGGCCGTGGATGCTGCATATCCGCTGTTTGGGAGACTTGCTCCTCGTCCGAAAGCCGATGAAATTGCGCTCGCACCGATTCTTGCCGAACGGTTGCGGGTAAAGAAGGGTGACGTCGTCCATATCGGCGAAGGTCGGTTTGTCGTCGCCGGCACAATACGGCAGGAGCCCGACAGCGCTGGGACCGGCTTCGCGTTCGGGCCGACTGCAATCCTCTCTCGATCCGCGCTTGCCGGCACTGGGCTGATCCAGCCTGGCAGCCTCTACGAAACGCATTATCGCGTCCGGCTTCCCTCCGGAATCGAACCCGCGCCGGCGATCAAGCGGATCACCGCGCGCGTTCCCCACGCCGAATGGGAAATCCGCGACCGACGGGATGGATCGCCCGGCACGCGGCGGTTCATCGACCGAATGGGCCAGTTCCTGTCACTGGTGGGGCTGACCGCACTGGTTGTGGCGGGTATCGGCGTTGGCAATGGCGTGGCGAGTTATCTCGACGGCAAGCGCACCAGCATCGCGACGCTGAAAGCCATGGGTGCGACCGGGCGACTGATCTTCCAGACATATATGCTCCAGATCCTGATCGTCGCGGCTGGCGGCATCGTAGCGGGGCTTTTCACCGGAGCGCTCCTGCCATGGGCGATCAGCGCCGTGGCAGGCGACGCGTTGCCGGTGCCCCCGCACCTCGCGATCTATACCTTGCCCCTCCTGACCAGCGCAGCCTACGGCGTGCTGACCGCGATGCTGTTTGCGATCGCGCCGCTTGCACAGGCAAAGCGAATCCCGGCGGCGAGCTTGTTCCGGGGCAATCTCGGGCAGAAGGTTCGCACCGGATGGCAAACGGGACTCGCAACGCTCGGCATTGGCCTGCTGATCGCAGCGCTCGCGATCGGAACGGCGCGCGAGCCGCGCTTCGCAGCCTGGTTCATTCTCGCCGCGCTAGGGCTGCTGGCTCTCCTCGCGTTGCTGGGCGCCAGCATCCAACAGTTGGCGGCATTCTTACCAAGGCCGGCCCACCCGCTGGCACGGCTTGCGCTTGCCAACCTCCACCGCCCCGGTGCCCAGACCGGCCGGCTGGTCGTGGCGCTTGGACTTGGGCTGTCGCTGTTTGCGACACTTGCCGTGGTCGAAACCAATCTCGACGGCCAGATGGCAACGAGCATTCCCGCCAAGGCACCGGATTTCTTCCTGCTGGATATTCCCTCCACCGGGATCGAGAACTTCCGCACGCTGGTTGCCAGGCAGGCACCGGGAGCAAGGCTGGTGACGGTGCCATCGCTGCGCGGCCCAGTGGTGGCGGTGAAGGGTGAGCGCGTATCGGATATGAAGGAAATCCCGCCGGACGCATGGATACTGCGCGGAGATCGCGGACTGACCTATGCGACGACGCTGCCGAAGGGCAACCGAATCGTCGAAGGAAAATGGTGGCCGGCCAATTATGACGGGCCGCCACTTGTTTCGATCGACGTGCGCGCGGCGAAAGCACTCAAGTTGCGGATCGGCGACGGTCTCACAATGTCAGTCCTGGGGGTCGAGATCCCCGCCCGCGTTGCGAGCTTTCGCGAGATCGACTGGGGAACGATGGGGCTGAATTTCGGGATAATCTTCTCGCCCGGCGCCCTCGCGGGGGCGCCGCACAGTTACCTGGCGACGATCGCGCTGCCCGGTGGCGGTGATCCGGCGCGCGAAGCGGCTTTCAATCGCGCCGTGACGCACGCCTTCCCCTCGGTTTCCCTGATCGCGGTGCGTGATGTGATCGAAACGCTGGGCAACCTCGTCGGCCAGATCTCGACCGCGGTAAGGGCGGCCGCCTCGGTGGCGATCGCGGCGGGGATCGCCGTGCTGATCGGCGCGATCGCTGCCGCGCGGCAGGCCCGGATCTACGACGCAGTGCTGCTGAAGCTGCTCGGGGCAACGCGTGCTCAAATTCTAGCGGCGCAGGCGATGGAATATGCCGCACTCTCGCTGATCGTCTCGATCATCGCGCTCGGCGTCGCTGGAGCGGGTGGCTGGTATGTCGTCACTCAGGTGCTCGACCTGCAATGGGCGCCCGATTGGCCAGTGGTGCTGGCGACGCTAGCGACGGGTACAATTGTAACACTGGTGCTCGGGCTTGCAGGCGCACTGCCTGCGCTTGCCGCCCGCCCGGCGCAGGCGTTGCGGGAGCTCTAGCTAGAGCAACTCGACAAGGCGTTCCGCCGCTTGCGCCGATTTGCGAGCTGCTGCATCCAGATTCGCGACAAAACTGTCTGCACTGTCGCCGTCTGCACTGTCAGTAGTCGCCTTGATCGCCGCCCACGGTACGCCAAGCAGATGCGCAACCTGCGCAACGGCTGCGGTCTCCATGTCTACCAGCATTGCTCCAAGCTTCTCGCGAACGCGCGCTGCGTGGATCCCGCACTCGATGAACAGATCACTGGTAGCGATGAGAGTTTCCGGCAGGCCGAGGGGCGGCAAGGGCATCGCACGAAATGCACTGACGGAGGCGGGGCCGATCGGCCAGGATCCGGCGGTATAATGGACCAGTCCATCGGGTCGCTGCGCCCCGAAATCAGCCTGAACCGCTTCGACGATGTTGAACAGATCGCCTTCGAGATCACCGATCTTGCCCGCGGTGCCGATCACCAGCAGCAACTCAACGCCACAATGGACCCTCAGAACAGCAGCCGCAGTGGCGGCGGCGACCTTGCCGATGCCATTGCAGAGAAGAAAGATCGACTTGCCTGCATGGACAAGCTGCTCGACCGGCAACGGGGCGCCCTCGACCTCCTCGCGCCGCACGCCGGGAAGGAAGGCGGCGAGTTCCTTTTCGACGCCCGAGATGATCCCGATACGTTGCATCAATGCCCTGCAAAGGCGATCAGGGCGCGCGCCGCTATGCCGGCTCCGCCGAGACGCTCGGCACCGCCGAGATCGGGCAGGTCGATCACGAACGCAGCGACGACGACCTCGGCACCCGCATCGCGAAGCAATCGCGCCGCTGCGAGCGCAGTTCCCCCTGTGGCGATCAGGTCATCGACCAACAGCACGCGCTTGCCAGCACCGCAGGCATCCGCATGCATCTCGATCCGGTCGGTGCCATATTCGAGATCATAGTCCACGCCGATGCATTCCCCGGGCAGCTTGCCCTGCTTGCGGAGCATCAGCACGCCGAGGCCAAGCTTGTACGCAAGCGCAGAAGCGAAGATGAAGCCGCGCGCTTCGATGCCGGCGATGAGATCGAAACTGTGATCCGACAATTGCTCCGCAAGCTGGTCGATCGTCGCGCGAAAGGCATTTCCATCGAGCAGCAAGGTGCTGATGTCGCGAAATTGAATGCCCGGCTTGGGGTAATCGGCGATGGTGCGCACAAGCGCACCGAGATGCTCGTTGTCGTTTTGCCGTTGCATCGCTACTTATGCCCCACTGCCCCTACGGATTCGCGTCTTGTACGAGCGAGCGGGACGGCTGGTCCATGGCAAAACCGGGACCATATCCCGACCCCGCCTCGGAACGCCGTCTGCCCGTTCGAGTTAATGCTATGTTTTACAACGATAAATACGCCCACTTCGGGCACTGCGTAGAAGCCTGCCGAAACGACATTTTTGCAGGGCTTCACTAAGGCTACATGGTCTGTATAACGCGCGCCCGAGGATCATGGCCCGACTATGCCGGGCTCGCCACAATTAGAAGGATTGGCGCGGAAATGAGCTATCCGCAGGTACAGGGTCTGTACGACCCGCGCAACGAGCATGACGCATGTGGCGTCGGTTTCGTTGTGAACATCAAGGGTGTGAAGTCCCACAGCATCATTGGCCGGGGGCTCGAGATCCTGCTCAACATCGATCATCGCGGCGCGGTGGGCGCGGATCCGCTGGTCGGCGACGGTGCGGGCATCCTGATCCAGATTCCCGATGCACTTCTGCGCGACTGGGCGACGAGCCAGGGCATCGCCCTGCCCCAGCCCGGCGATTATGGCGTTGCGATGTGCTTCCTGCCGCGCGACGAAGCCGCGCGCAGCTTTGCCGTCGAAAAGTTCGAGAAGTTCATCGCCAAGGAAGGCCAGCACCTGCTCGGCTGGCGCGACGTGCCAGTCGACACCACCGGCATGGGCAAGACCGTTCTCGAAGAAATGCCGGTGATCCGCCAGGCGATCATCGCGCGGGGCGACAATGTCGCCGACCAGGACGCGTTCGAACGCAAGCTGCTCTCGATCCGGAAGCAGACCCAGAATCCGCTTGAAGAACTGGCGATCCGCAAGGGACTGCCGGGACTGAACGATTTCTACATGCCGTCCTTCTCGACGCGCACCGTGGTCTACAAGGGCCTGCTGCTAGCCGGACAGGTCGGCAGCTTCTACGACGACCTGCGCAATCCGCTTGCAACGTCGGCGCTCGCGCTCGTCCACCAGCGCTTCTCGACCAATACCTTCCCGTCGTGGAAGCTCGCGCACCCTTATCGCTACATCGCGCATAACGGCGAGATCAACACCGTGCGCGGCAACGTTAACTGGATGAACGCGCGCCGCCGCACGATGGAATCGGAGCTGCTTGGCTCCGACCTCGACAAGATGTGGCCGCTGATCCCGCACGGCCAGTCCGATACGGCATGCCTCGACAATGCGCTCGAGCTGCTGGTTGCGGGCGGCTATTCGTTGCCGCAAGCGGTGATGATGCTGATCCCCGAAGCATGGGCGGGCAACAAACTCATGTCGCCCGAGCGCCGGGCATTCTACGAATATCATGCCGCGCTGATGGAGCCGTGGGACGGCCCGGCCGCAATCGCCTTCACCGATGGCCGCCAGATCGGCGCAACGCTCGATCGCAACGGGCTTCGTCCCGCGCGGTTCATCGTGACCGACGACGATCATGTCATCATGGCTTCCGAAAGCGGTGTATTGCCGGTCAAGGAAGAGAATATCGTCCGCAAGTGGCGGCTCCAGCCGGGCAAGATGCTGCTGATCGATCTCGAACAGGGTCGCATCATCGAGGACGAGGAAATCAAGGCGAGCCTCGCGGGGGCCGAGCCCTATGCCGACTGGCTGAAGGCGACCCAGTACAAGCTTGAGGAGCTTCCCGAAGCCGAAGACGCCAATGGCGCAATGCCGAACGACCCGAGCCTGCTACTCGATCGCCAGCAGGCGTTTGGCTTCACGCAGGAAGACATCTCGCGATTCCTCGAGCCAATGGCTGCCAATGGCGAGGATCCGCTCGGATCGATGGGCACGGATACGCCGATCGCGGTCCTCTCGCAGCGCTCGCGATTGCTGTACGACTATTTCAAGCAGAACTTCGCGCAGGTCACCAACCCTCCGATCGATCCGATCCGCGAGGAACTGGTGATGTCGCTGGTCTCGATGATCGGCCCGCGCCCGAACCTGCTTGGTCGTCAGGCCGGAACCCACAAGCGTCTCGAAGTCGCACAACCAGTGCTGACCAATGCCGATCTCGCCAAGATTCGCTCAGTATCCGAGACGCTCGATGGCGCCTTCCGTACCGAGACGATCGACATCACCTGGGATGCCGCCGAAGGCGCGGCCGGGCTGGAGCGCGCCGTCGAGCGGATCTGCAATGCAGCGACCGAATCGGTGCTCGCCGACCATAATATCCTGATCCTCTCGGATCGGGCCGTGAGCGACGAGCGGATCCCGATCCCGGCGGCGCTGGCAACGGCTGCGGTGCATTCGCACCTCATTCGCCAAGGCCTGCGCATGCAGACCGGCCTCGTCATCGAGACGGGCGAAGCACGCGAGGTGCATCATTTCTGTGTGCTGGCGGGCTATGGCGCTGAAGCCGTGAACCCGTGGCTCGCGTTCGAGACGCTGGAGCAGATCCGGGTGCGCCAGAACATGGCGCTCACCGCCTATGAGGTTCAGAAAAACTATATAAAGGCGGTCGGCAAGGGCATCCTCAAGGTCATGTCCAAGATGGGCATCTCAACCTACCAGAGCTATTGCGGCGCGCAGATCTTCGACGCGATCGGGCTTTCGACCGCGTTCGTGGACAAATATTTCACGGGCACTGCCTCGACCATCGAAGGCAGCGGGCTCGCCGAGATCGCCGAGGAGACGGTACGCCGCCACCGCGACGCTTATGGCGAAAACCCGATCTATCGTTCGATGCTCGATGTGGGCGGCAACTATGCCTATCGCGTGCGCGGCGAAGAGCATGCCTGGACGCCTGCGAATATCGCGCAGCTCCAGCACGCGGTGCGCGGCAATGTCTCCAAGGATTATGTGGCGTTCGCCGAAAGCATCAACGAGCAGAGCCAGCGGCTGCTGACGATCCGGGGCCTGATGGCGCTGAAGCCTGCCGAGGAGCCACTTTCGATCGATGAAGTCGAGCCGGCAAGCGAGATCGTCAAGCGCTTCGCTACCGGCGCGATGAGCTTCGGTTCGATCAGCCGCGAGGCGCACACCACGCTCGCGATGGCGATGAACCGTATCGGCGGCCGTTCGAACACCGGTGAAGGCGGCGAGGAGCCCGATCGCTTCAAGCCGCTTCCCAACGGCGATTCGATGCGTTCGGCGATCAAGCAGGTCGCTTCGGGCCGGTTTGGCGTCACCGCCGAATATCTCGTCAATGCGGACGATATACAGATCAAGATGGCGCAGGGCGCAAAGCCCGGCGAGGGCGGCCAGCTGCCCGGCGACAAGGTCGACAAGAACATCGCCAAGGTGCGGCATTCGACGCCCGGCGTTGGCCTGATTTCACCGCCGCCCCATCATGACATCTACTCGATCGAGGATCTCGCTCAGCTGATCCACGATCTGAAGAACGTCAATCCGGTTGCGCGCATCTCGGTCAAGCTGGTCTCCGAAGTGGGTGTCGGCACGGTTGCCGCGGGCGTCTCCAAGGCGCGCGCCGACCATGTGACGATCTCGGGCTATGAGGGTGGCACTGGTGCTTCGCCGCTGACCTCGCTGACACATGCGGGTTCGCCCTGGGAAATCGGTCTTGCGGAGACGCAGCAGACGCTGATGCTCAACGGCCTTCGCTCGCGCATCGTGGTCCAGGTCGATGGCGGGCTTCGTACCGGCCGCGACGTGGCGATCGGCGCGCTGCTTGGCGCGGACGAGTTCGGCTTCGCGACAGCCCCGCTGATCGCGGCGGGCTGCATCATGATGCGCAAATGCCACCTGAACACCTGCCCGGTCGGCGTCGCGACGCAGGATCCGGTTCTGCGCGCGCGTTTCACCGGCATGCCCGAGCATGTGATCAACTATTTCTTCTTCGTCGCCGAAGAGCTTCGCCAGATCATGGCGGAGATGGGCTTCCGCACGATCGAGGAAATGATCGGCCGCGTCGATCGGATCGACATGAACAGCGCGCTTGATCATTGGAAGGCCAAGGGCGTCGATCTCAGCCGCCTGCTCCACCAGGCGCCTACCGCAAACTCGCCGCTTAGCAACACCGAGGGCCAGGATCATGGTCTCGATGCGGCGCTCGACAAGCTGCTGATCGCCGATTCAAAGTCGGCTATCGAAGGTGGCGCGCCTGTTCGGCTCGAAAAGCCGATCCGCAACGTCAACCGCACCGTGGGTGCGATGCTTTCGGGCGAAGTGGCGAAGCGCCATGGCCATGCCGGGCTGCCCGACAACAGTATCGTCATCCGCTTCACTGGCGTGGCCGGGCAAAGCTTCGGCGCCTTCCTCGCGCATGGCATCACGATCGAATTGACCGGCGACGGAAACGACTATGTCGGCAAGGGACTGTCGGGCGGACGCGTGATCGTGCGCCAGCCAGCGAACGTCAGCCGTAACCCGCTGGAAAACATAATCGTCGGCAACACCGTGCTGTATGGCGCGATCGCTGGCGAGGCCTATTTCCAGGGCGTTGCGGGCGAGCGGTTTGCGGTGCGCAACTCGGGCGCGATCGCCGTGGTCGAAGGGACCGGCGATCATGGCTGCGAATATATGACCGGCGGCGTCGTCGCAGTGCTCGGGAAGACGGGGCGCAACTTCGCGGCCGGCATGTCGGGCGGCATCGCCTATGTCTATGACGAGACCGGGCAGTTCCACGAGCTCGTCAATGGCGCGATGGTCGATGTCGAGACGATTTCGGCCTCGCCGGATGCCGAGGATGGCGCCGGCCGGCCGCAGCAGCGCCCGCTCAGCGTCACCGACTATGGCATGGGCGACATGCTCCGCCATGACGCGGAACGGCTGCGCATTCTGCTCGAACGGCATCAGCTGTACACGGGCAGCGCGCAGGCCAAGGCTTTGCTCGACGACTGGGCGAATGCGCTGCCAAGGTTCGTCAAGGTGATGCCGCGCGACTATCGCCGTGCGCTTCAGCAACTCGAGGCCGAACGGCTGGCGAGCGAAGCAGTGGCGGCGGAATAGAGGTTCGTATCCCGGCGAAGGCCGGGATCCAGCAGCAACGCTGGAACTGGGCCCCGGCCATCGTCGGGGACCGTGATCGAAAGAATGGTTTGGGATAATACCGGATGGGCAAGGTTACAGGGTTCCTCGAAATCGAGCGGCGCGATCGTGGCTATGACAAGCCGGAATCACGGCTGAAAAACTACAAGGAATTCGTCAAGCCGCTCGGCGAGACGGAAATCCGCGACCAGGCGGCGCGCTGCATGAACTGCGGCATTCCCTATTGTCACAACGGCTGTCCGGTGAACAATATCATCCCGGACTGGAACCATCTCGTTTATGAAAACGACTGGCGCTCGGCGCTCGACGTGCTTCACTCGACCAACAATTTCCCCGAATTCACCGGCCGCATCTGCCCTGCCCCGTGCGAGGCAGCCTGCACGCTGAACATCGAGGACAATCCGGTCACGATCAAGACGATCGAGTGCCAGATCGTCGATCGCGGATGGGCCGAAGGCTGGATCGTGCCGCAGGTCCCGGCGCAAAAGACCGGCAAGCGAATAGCGGTGGTGGGCTCGGGTCCGGCTGGCATGGCCTGCGCCCAGCAACTTGCACGCGCGGGCCATGCCGTGACGCTGTTCGAGAAGAACGACCGAATGGGCGGGCTGTTGCGGTACGGCATTCCCGACTTCAAGATGGAAAAGCATATCATCAACCGCCGCCTCCAGCAGATGGAAGCGGAGGGCGTCGAGCTGCGCACGAGCATCGAAGTCGGCGTGATGGTATCGGTTGAATCGCTTCGCGAGAATTTCGATGCGGTGGTGCTTTCGGGCGGATCCGAGCAGCCGCGCCCGCTCGACGTTCCGGGATCGGAACTGTCCGGCGTTCGCTATGCGATGGAATTCCTGACTCAGCAGAACAAGCGCAATGCCGGTGACGACGAACTTCGCGCCGCACCGCGCGGCAGCCTCACCGCGACCGGCAAGCATGTCGTCGTGATCGGTGGCGGCGATACCGGATCGGATTGCATCGGCACTTCGAACCGCCAGGGCGCGGCTTCGGTAACTCAGCTCGAGATCATGCCCCGCCCCCCGGAGAAGGAAAACAAGTCGCTCAACTGGCCGGATTGGCCGATGAAGCTGCGCACCTCCTCCTCGCATGAGGAAGGCTGCGAGCGCGATTGGTCGGTTGCGACCAAGCGCGTGATCGGTTCGGGCGACACGGTCGAGGCGATCGAATGCATTCGGCTGGAATGGTCGAGCGGGCGTCCGGTAGAGGTTGCCGGAAGCGAATTCCAGATCAAGGCCGACCTCGTCCTGCTCGCGATGGGTTTTACGGGCCCGCGCAAGGCAGGCTTGATCGAGCAGGCAGCGGTCGAACTCGACGAGCGCGGCAATGTGAAGGCCAACGTGGTCGGCTATGCGACCAACCAGGATGGAATCTTCGCGTGCGGCGACATGCGGCGCGGGCAATCGCTGGTGGTGTGGGCGATCCGCGAAGGCCGCCAGTGCGCGCGCGCGGTGGACCTGCACTTGATGGGTGCGACTGAACTGCCGCGTTGAATCAAGAGAGGATGTTTCGGCCGGATTGAAACATCGGTATCCCGACACTAAAGCCACGTCGTCCCGACGAAAGTCGGGATCCATGGGACCCACAGGTCTAGCGATCGAGGGAACTCCGTATCGTGGATCCCGGCGTCCGCCGGGATGACGATTCACATCAACTGGAACTGGCGCATGCCGATCAGAACGGCAGCTTGAACCCCGGCGGGAGCGGCAGGCCTGCGGTCATCTTGGCCATTTCCGATGCCGAAGCATCATCGGCCTTCTTGCGCGCGTCGTTGAAGGCGGCGACGAGCAGGTCTTCGAGCATCTGCTTTTCCGACGCGACGATCAGCGAATCGTCGATGTCGAGCGCGATGATCCGTCCCTTGGCGCTGGCGCGGATCTTGACCAGGCCACCGCCGGAAACGCCTTCGATCTCGATCTTGTCGAGGCCGTCCTGCGCCTTTTGAAGCTCGGCTTGCACATTGCCGGCCATCTGGATGATTTCTTCGATACTCTTCATGCGATGCTCCGTTGTTCGGGCGCGCTGTAGTCGATCAGTTCGGCATCGGGGAAGACCTCGAATGCGGCCCTGACCAGCGGCGTGGCGAGAATGGCGGCTCGTTCGGCCTGATGAACCGCCTGCTCCTGTTCGAGCAGGCTCGGCTCGGCCGGGCCGTCTTCGGTGGTGACGGTCCAGGTTTCACCGGTAACGATCTTGAGCGCAGCTCCGAGATCGCGGGCAAAATCGGCGCCGAGCGGGCGAAGCGGCTTGAGCGCCAGCGCAGGCGGCGCGTAGCGAACGACGCCGACATAATCGTGCAATTGCTGGGCCAGCAGCGGCTTGCCGTTATCGTCGAGGTATTTCACCATCGCGCGAAAATCGGCGGGGAACTTCGAGACCGGGCCGGATGGCTCGGCCCGTGGCGACGGCGCGGACTGGGCCGGAGCGACGTCCCCGCTCGCCAATTTCCGCGCCAGTTCGCCCGGATCGGGCAGACTCGACGCATGAACGATGCGCAAGAGCCCCATTTCAGCGGCTTCGAGCGGCATCGGGGCGGCGGTGACTTCGCCATGGCCCTTGAGCAGCAGCTGCCAGATACGGTGCAACGGCGCGAAACCGAGGCGACTTGCCCAATCGGCAAAGGCCTCGCGCTCCTCGACCGAGAGCGCGGTGTCGTTCGCGCCGCCAACCTTGGCGCGGGTCACGCCGTGGCAGGTTTCGAGCAGGCCACGGAAGATCGCGACCGGATCGACGCCGAGATCATATTGCGCCTTGATCGAGGCGAGAACTGCCGGACCGTCCCCGGCGAGCAAATGTCCGAACATCACCCGAATCGCGCCGCGATCGGACAGGCCGAGCATTTCGCGGAGCTGTTCGGCGGTGACGAGACCCTGGGCGTGCGCGATCGCCTGGTCGAGAATCGAAAGGCCATCACGCGCCGAGCCTTCGGCCGCACGGGCGATGAGCGCGAGTGCCTCGGGCTCGGCCTCGACGCCTTCGGCCTGAAGGACGCGAGCGAAATGGGCGGCGAGCAACTCGGCTGGAATGCGCCGCAGGTCGAAGCGCTGGCAGCGCGACAGCACGGTGACCGGAACCTTGTGGATTTCGGTGGTCGCGAAGATGAACTTCACATGCGCCGGCGGCTCCTCAAGCGTCTTGAGCAACGCGTTAAAGGCGTTCTTCGAAAGCATGTGAACTTCGTCGATGATGTAGATCTTGTAGCGCGCGGATACCGCCGCATAACGCACCGCCTCGATGATCTCGCGAATATCGTCGACGCCGGTGTGACTGGCTGCGTCCATCTCGACGACGTCGATATGGCGTCCTTCGGCGATCGCAACGCAGGGATCGCAGACCCCGCAGGGATCGATCGTCGGACCGCCCTGCCCGTCCGGGCCGATGCAATTCAGCGCCTTGGCGATCAGCCGTGCGGTCGATGTCTTGCCGACTCCGCGAACGCCAGTGAGGAGAAAGGCATGGGCGATGCGATCACGGCGGATCGCATTGCCGAGCGTGGTGACCATCGCATTCTGACCGATCAGCTCGGCAAAACGCTGCGGGCGATATTTGCGTGCGAGGACGCGGTAGGGCGTAGCGGATTCGGTCATCGCGCCCTTCTATCCGGTCCTGTACTGAAAGGGAAAGGTGGGAGCCGGAACGACCCGGCGCGAAATCGTTACGGCTGCTTCCTTCCGGATCTGACCGGGTTGGCGACAGCTCCGTCCGCCCGACTCCCGCGGCGCATATGGGCGATCAATGGCCTGAGCGCAAGCGCTGCAACGCCCTTTCCTTGCCGATCAAAGGCAGCAGGGCAGCCATGTCGGGGCCGTGATCGCGGCCGGTGAGTGCCTGGCGGAGGGGGAGGAAGAGCGGCTTGCCCTTGCGGCCGGTCTTTTCCTTGAGCGCGGTGGTGAGGTGGTGCCAGGGATCGGCGGACCAATCGAGATCCGCTGCGATCGCAGCGGCTTCGGCAAGGTAATCGAGATCGTCGGCCACCGATTCGACCGGACCCTCGACGACAGCCCACCAATCGGCGGCCTCGGCGATCCGCTCGATATTTGGGCGAATCGCTTCCCAGGCCGCGGCGTCCATGCCGGCCGGAAGGCGATCGGCAACGGTTTCGAATGTCAGATGGTGAAGGATTCGGCTGTTGAGCGTCTTCAGCTCGTCGAGGTCGAAACGCGCGGGCGCGCGACCGAAACGGGCGAAATCGAAGCCTGCGATCAACGGCGCGGCATCGGCGACCGCCTCGACTGGATCGCTGGTGCCGATACGGGCGAGCAAGGCGAGGATCGCGAGCGGCTCGATGCCTTCCTCGCGGAATTCGTCGCAGCCGAGCGAGCCGAGCCGCTTCGAAAGCTTGCCTTCGCTGCCGGTGAGCAAGGCGGCGTGGGCGAAGCTCGGCGGCTTCGCGCCGAGGGCCTCGAACATCTGGAGCTGGAGACCGGTGTTGGTGACATGATCCTCGCCACGAACGACGTGCGTGACCGCCATGTCGATATCGTCGATCACGCTCGGCAGCATGTAGAGCCAGCTGCCATCGGCGCGGCGGATGACTGGATCGGACAACAGCTTCGGATCGAGATGCTGGTCGCCTCGAACGAGATCGGTCCAGGTGATCGGCTGGTCGTGATCGAGCTTGAAGCGCCAGTGCGGCGCAACCGGCTGCGCGGCGCGCTCGGCGTCGGTTAATTTCAGCGCGGCGCGGTCGTAGATTGGCGGGAGGCCACGGCCGGCGAGGATCTTGCGCTTGAGATCGAGCTCCTCGGCGGATTCGTAGCAGGGATAGACATGCCCGGCCGCCTGCAATTCGGCAAAGCGGGCTTCGTAGAGCGCGAATCGATCCGACTGGCGAACCCATAGATCAGGCGCGAGGCCGAGCCAGGCGAGATCTGCGTGGATCGCGTCCGCAAACGCGGCGGTCGAGCGTTCGAGATCGGTATCGTCGAGGCGAAGCAGGAAGCGACCGCCCATTTTTTGCGCCCACAGCCAGTTGTGAAGCGCAGTCCGGATGTTGCCGACATGGAGCCGGCCGGTGGGCGATGGGGCAAAGCGGGTGACGATATTCATGACGGCGGCTGTAGTCCGATCATCGTTGCGGCGGAAGTCGGGATGACGATGTGGACGCGGCGCGCATCGAGCATTAAAGGGGCCGCGCGTCATCAGGGGACTCGATCGATGAAACTTCTCGCCGGCAATTCGAACTTGCCGCTCGCCCGCGCTGTTGCGGAATATCTCGAGCTGCCACTTACCAACGCCTCGGTGCGCCGATTCGCCGACGAAGAGGTGTTTGTCGAGATCCACGAGAATGTGCGCGGCGAGGACGTATTCGTGCTCCAGTCGACCGGTTTTCCGGCGAACGACAATCTCATGGAACTGCTGATCTGCATCGATGCGCTCAAGCGCTCGTCGGCGAAGCGGATCACCGCAGTCATCCCGTATTTCGGCTATGCCCGCCAGGATCGCAAGCCTGGCCCGCGCACGCCGATCTCGGCGAAGCTGGTCGCCAACCTCGTCACCAAGGCCGGAGCCGATCGCGTGCTTTCGGTCGATCTCCATGCCGGGCAGATCCAGGGTTTCTTCGACATCCCGACCGACAATCTCTACGCCGCACCAGTGATGGCGGCTGACATTCATGCGCGTTTCTCGGGCGAAAACCTGATGGTCGTCTCGCCCGACGTCGGCGGCGTGGTGCGCGCCCGCGCGCTTGCCAAGCGACTCGACAATGCGCCGCTGGCAATCGTCGACAAGCGCCGCGAGCGCGCCGGCGAATCGGAAGTGATGAACATCATCGGTGACGTTTCCGGACGCTTCTGCATCCTCATCGACGACATCGTCGATTCGGCGGGGACGCTCTGCAACGCCGCTTCCGCGCTTCGCGCCGCAGGGGCAGCTGACGTCGTCGCCTATGTCACCCACGGCGTGCTTTCGGGCGGTGCGGTTGCGCGGGTCGAGAGTTCGTCGCTGACCGAACTGGTGGTGACCGATTCGAGCGGGCTGCCGGCCGCTGTCGACGAGGCGAAGAAGATCCGTCGCCTGACGATCGCGCCGCTGGTTGCCGAGGCGATCCGCCGTATCGCCGATGAAAGCTCGGTTTCGAGCCTGTTCGACTAAGCCATCATGACCGACGACGACATCCGCCTCGCCCACCGCCTCGCTGACGCGGCGGGGGCGGCAATTCGTCCCTTCTTCCGCGCCAGCTACACGATGGAAAGCAAGGCGGACTCGACGCCGGTGACTGAGGCCGACCGTGCCGCCGAGGCCGCGATTCGCGCGATCCTCGAGATCGAGCGCCCGGGCGACGGCATTATCGGCGAGGAATATGGCAATATCCGCGAGGGCGCTGCCCGGCAGTGGGTGCTTGATCCGATCGACGGCACGCGAAGCTTCATCGCCGGACGGGCGATATTCGGGACGTTGATCGCGCTGCTTGAGGATGAAACCCCGGTATTGGGGGTTATCGACCAGCCGATCCTGCTCGAACGCTGGGTTGGCGCGAAAGGCGAGCCGACGACGTTCAACGGCGCCGTGGCGCGCGCGCGGCCATGCGATTCGCTGGCGAACGCGCTGCTGGCGACGACCTCGCCCTATCTTTTCGACCATGACGAGCGACCGCGCTTCGAGGCGGTTGCAATGGCAAGCGCCAACCTCGTGCTCGGCGGCGATTGCTACAGCTATGCCGCAATCGCGATCGGCCAGCTCGATCTCGTCGTCGAGGCCGGGCTGAAGCTCTATGACTTCGCCGCGCTGGTGCCAGTGATCGAGGGCGCAGGCGGCCGCATGTGCGACTGGCAGGGCGCGCCGCTTGGCGCTGGCAGCAGCGGGCAGGTGATTGCGGTGGGGGATCCACGGCTGGTTTCGGAAGTGCTTGATACGCTGGGTTAGGTGCCAGAATGGCCATGTCGGGGGCATCGAGCCCCCGCCACGGCCTACCCACCCCCAACCCCTCCCTTGCAGGGAGGGGAGTAGCGATTCGTCATCCCGGCGGAGGCCGGGATCCACGATACGGTGGTTTTTCGATCGCGAGACCTGTGGGTCCCATGGATCCTGACTTTCGTCGGGATGACGAGGGGGCGGCGGGATGGCGAAAAAGCGCCGCATTGGCCTAATCCTTCGCTGTTGTTTTTTTCCTTGACAGCGTCACGCTCGGATGGTAGTGTCCAGGCAGGCTGCGGAATTGCGCCTGAAAAAACCAATCAATCTCATATCAGCTAGCGGACGTCCTTGCGGGGCCCGCCCTTGGCGGTTCGCTGGGCGGCTGCGCTGGCGCCGGCGAGGACTGGGCCGCAGTCGGCGGCCTTGGCGTCGCCGGGATCGATGAAGGCGATGATCGCGGCAAGTGGGGTCGCGACGACGGCGAGACCTATGCCTACCCCGGCACGAGCGAGGAGTTCCGGGCTGATGATATCGAGGCCGGGCCTGGCGAAATGACCCTTGATGCCAACCGGGGACTGGCCGGAGAAAAAGCTGAAGGTCTTGGCGTCCGCGTTGACTGCAAGATCGAGTGATTCGTCGGCGAAGCTGAAGCCGCCGCGTGCGGTGACGACGTTCTTGGTGGTGTCGATCAGGACCGGATCGGCGACGGCATGGCCATCGCGGACGGTGAACGCGATCAGGCCGCAATTGATCGCGACTGGCCGTTCGAGCTTCTTGGCGAACATCTTGGTGATGAAGGTTCCGATATCGAGTTCGGAGAGCTGGACGTTGCGAGTCCACATCGTGCCCTTTGGAAGAATGATGGCGATGCGACCATTGGCCGTGGAGAGAGAATCATGAACGCTGCCACCCTGCCCCTTCAGCTGGACGCGCGCCTTGAGCGTGCCGGTCGTCCCCGATTCATCGACTCCCCAGCCGGCGAGCAGGCGTCCGAGCGGGGTTGGCGCGAGACGGATGTCATAATCGGTGACGATCGGCTGCCGGCGCGCATCGATGATGATGTCCGACGAGAGATGTCCGCGCGACATGTCGAAGGTCAGCGGCGAGAGCTTGAGCAATCCGCGATCGAGATCGAGCACCAGCGCGACATCGGAGATCGGCAGGCTCGGCGCGCGAATATCCTTCACGGCGTAGACGAGATGCGCGTCGAAGGCCGCAAGCGCATCGATGCGAAGCGGGGCATCGGGGAGAATGCGCGGCACGGAACCGACCTGGCGGGCGACGGCGCCGGTGGCGAGGCCGTTCGGATCATAGCCGATGAAGGGCCCGAGATCGACGATATCGACCGAGCGAGAATTCAGATCGGCATTGATCTTGATTCGATCGGCAGGCTTGGCGATCGTGAAGTGGCCGGCGAGATCGCTCTTGCCGAAACGCCCGTTGAGCCTGGTGAAGCGCCATTCGTCACCGAGCTTGGTGAGATGGGCGGCGAGCCGGTAGCTTCGCGTATCCGGAACCGCGACACCGATGAAATCGAACAATCGTGCGAGATTGGCGCCGGTGGCGCGCACGGCGAGATCAGCTCCCTCGACACGGGTGGGGGCGGCAAGCGTGCCGACGACTTCAAGGCGATCGGAGGCGGCTGCGGCATGGAGGGCGAAGCGATTGCGGCCGCCGCCGATCGTCTCGTTCGGGGAAAGGAGCTGGCCGGAGAGCGTGAAGGGACGACCGCGAAGCAGTCCGGTGCCATCGAAGCCGATGTCGTCGGAAACGCGGGTGCCTACGGCGCGGATTGGCTCGAAGCGCATGTCGGCGACGAGTTGCATGCGCGGATCACCATAATGGATCCTCGTGCCGGTGAGCGCCGCGCGGCGAATGGTGGGCAGATCGAGTGGCTTGCCCTCGCCGTTGCCGAAGGTCCAAGTGTTGCGGCGGCCGCTTGCATCCCATTGGAGATCGATTCGTCCACCGGCAAGATCGAGCCAGTTTATCCGGTGGGTGCCGACGATGAGCGGCAGGGTGGCGATGCGGGTATCGATACGATCGGCCGAGAAGAAGTTCACCGCGCCGGCCCATTGCGGATTGCCGATCTGCAAGCGTTCGGCGACGAAATGGATCGTGATCGGATCGAAGTAGAGCTGGAAATCGCCTCCGACGATGACCTTGCGATCGAGGCTGCGCGAGGCGGTGTGCTCGAAGGTCCGCTTGAGGAAGCGCCCCTTGGTGACGAACAGGACGAGCCACGCAACCAACAGCGACACAATGACCGCCGCAACCAAGATCGCCGCGATGCGGAGTGGGTGGCGGGTGTGCGAGGGGATAGGAGGCCCATCCCCGCTGGAGAGGGTTGGCCCCCTGCCGAGGATTGGCTTTTCGATCATGGACATAGAACATGCCGATGGGGAGATCGGTTCCGCGCCAGGGCGAGATGGTCCCGGATCGCGCCGAGCGGTTACGCACCCCGACGCTCGCCGGGGTGCGCATCGCGATTATACCGCAGTCGCCACCTTGCGGCGGTTGCGCCGGATGACGGTGCCCATCGCGCCGAAGCCGACAAGCATCATCGCCCACTGGCCGGGCTCAGGCACCGAATTGAAGGTGCCGAACAGCCCATGCTCCTCGTCGCCGATGCCCGAGGTGAAATAGATGTTGCGGATATTGCCACCAGCCCCGCCGTTGCCGGTCTGCAGCCCCCACAGATAGGGGATGTTGACCTCGCTGCCGCCAAGATCGTGGAGCGATCCGAGGAACGCACCGTCACTGAGCCGGAAGGCGTTTATAAAGCCATCCTCATCCGAGAAATTGCCGACGAGCAGCGCGCCAGCGAAGGCACCGAAGGTGGAAGGCGCGATTTCGAGGCCCCAGGGCGAAAGGAGATTGCCGCCGTCCGCGACGCGGCGGATGAAATTGCCGTTGAGATCGAATTCGCTGACGAAGCCCTGGCCAAGCGCCGCTTCATCGGCATCGGGACCCGGAATAGAGTAGGTCACGAACAGATGCCCACCGAGATTACGGACGTTGAATGGCACCAGCCCATCGGGATTGGCGCCCGGATCGGTGAAATTCCCGGCAAGCGTGGTGGGCGCGAAACTGCCGTTGAACACGTCGATACCGCCAGTCACGCGATTGGCGGCATAGAGATAGTCGTTGCCGCCGGTGTTGCCGATGGCGAGGCCGGTATAGGCAGCCGAGCCGCCCGGGACGACAACCGCCGCTGTCGTTCCCTGCGCGGGATTCCAGCCGGAAATCGAGCCGTCGAGATTGGCGAAGAAGAAGAATCCCTTGCCGCCAGACGCCAGTGCGAAACTCGAGCTGCCGTTGAAGACCTGCCCGGTCGGTCCGATCGGCCCGCTCGCCGCGTGCGGGATCGACACGACCAGCGGAATCACAGCGCCCGCGCCATTATAGATGGTAGCGGTGTTGTCGCCCTGATTAGATACCCAGAACGGGCTGGTCGGGCCAGAGGACATGCCCCACGGATTTATCAGGTGAGGGTCGACATTGGCGGCAGGATCGAAGCCGAGCCCGGTGAGGAAGGACTGATCGTCGGTGACGAGATTGGTCTGCCCGACCCGGTTGCTCGCCGCCGATGCCATGCTGCCGCCAGCGAGCAGGGCGGCGGCGATAACGAGGCTGCTTGCGCGCACAAATCGCGAATGTCGGAGGCACGTTACGCTACGCATGACCCTTCTCCCGATAAGATATTCTGGACGCGCTGGACTCACGCGCATAACTCCGGGGTGAGTCGAGCGACGGCGACCAACGACCAATTCCGTGGAACGTTCCCCGGGCACGAAAAGCGGCGGTTCCGAGCGGCCTTGCGTTTTTCGTACAAGCTGCCTATTAGCCCGCGCTTCCGTGACGTGAAGGAACTGCCCGGCCGGTATGGGCTGCCGCGGCCGTTCGACAATGTCGCATATCAGGAGACGAAAATGCCCAAACTGAAGACCAAGAGCGGGGTCAAGAAGCGTTTCAAGATCACCGCTACCGGCAAGATCAAGCATGGTGTCGCCGGCAAGCGCCACCGCCTCATCAGCCATAACGCCAAGTATATTCGCCAGAATCGCGGCACGTCGGTCCTTTCGGAATCGTCGAGCCCCGCAGTTCGGCTCTGGGCGCCGTACGGCCTGAACTGAGGAGGATCTAAGCAATGTCACGCATCAAACGCGGCGTTACCACGCGCGCCAAGCACAAGCGGATCCTCGCACAGGCGAAGGGCTATTATGGCCGTCGCAAGAACACGATTCGCATCGCCCGCCAGGCCGTCGAAAAGGCCGGGCAATACGCCTATCGCGATCGCAAGGTTAAGAAGCGCTCGTTCCGCGCGCTCTGGATCCAGCGTATCAACGCAGCGGTCCGCGTCGAAGGCCTCACCTATGGCGTGTTCATGCACGGCCTGAAGCTGGCCGGCGTCGAACTCGACCGCAAGGTGCTCGCCGACCTGGCGATGAACGAAGCGGACACATTCCGCGTCATCATCGCACAGGCGAAGGCAGCCCTCCCGGCGGACGCTCGCGTCGCGGCCTGAGGGTTAGCTCGATAACGCTCATCAAGGGCGCGGTTTGCCACGGCATGCCGCGCCCTTTGTGTTTTGGATTGTCGTCATTCCGGCGGACGCCGGGATCCACGTTACGTTGAAAAAGGCAGTGGAAGATCGATCTGATCGAGCTGCATAATCCGGATTGGCTGGACATGGCGATCGGTTTCGGGTTTCAGCCATTGCCAACATAGTGGGCCATCGTCATCCCGGCGGACGCCGGGATCCAGGTTGCGGTGGTCGTGCAATCGCGAGACCTGTGGGTCCCATGGATCCCGACTTTCGTCGGGATGACGAAGGTGGGGCGTCGGGATGACGAAGGTGGGGCGTCGGGATGACGAAGTGGCCTGACGGAACGACACGAATGGGGTTTGATGTGACTGAGTTCGACACACTTCGCGCGGAGACGCTTGCCGAGATCGGCGAGGCCGATCTTGCTGCGCTCGAGGACATCCGCGTGCGAGCGCTCGGCAAGTCCGGGGCGATCACCGCGCTTCTCAAGACGCTTGGGGGGATGACCCCTGACGAGCGGCAAGCCAAGGGCCCTCAGATCCACGGCCTGCGCGAAGCGGTGACCAACGCCATTGCCGCGCGCAAGGCGGCGCTGGAGGCGGCGGCGCTTGAGGCGCGGCTGGCGACCGAGTGGCTGGACATGACGCTGCCGGTCTCCGCCGGGCGGCTGGGGGGCGTGCATCCGGTCAGCCAGGTGATGGACGAACTGGCGGAGATCTTCGCTGATCTCGGCTTCGCGGTGGCGAGTGGGCCGGAGATCGAGGACGACTGGCATAATTTCTCGGCGCTCAACATCCCCGAGACGCATCCGGCGCGGGCGATGCACGACACTTTCTATTTCCCCGACGACAAGACCGTCGACGGCAAGCGAATGCTGCTTCGCACGCATACGTCCCCCGTGCAGATCCGCACGATGACGAAGCAGAAGCCGCCGATCCGGATCATCGCGCCGGGGCGGGTCTATCGTTCCGATTCGGACGCGACGCATACGCCGATGTTCCACCAGATCGAGGGATTGGTGATCGATCGCGGCATTCATATGGGGCATCTCAAATGGACGCTCGAGACATTCCTCAAGGCGTTCTTCGAGCGGGACGACATCGTGCTTCGGCTGCGGCCAAGCTATTTCCCGTTCACCGAACCCTCGGCGGAAGTCGATGTCGGCTATAGCCGCGAGAAGGGTCGCCGGGTGATCGGCGGCTCGGAGGGCTGGATGGAGGTGCTCGGCTGCGGGATGGTCCATCGGCGCGTGATCGAGAATTGCGGGCTCGATCCTGACGAGTATCAGGGCTTCGCGTTCGGCACGGGTGTCGATCGGCTGGCGATGCTCAAATATGGCATGGACGATCTGCGCGCCTTCTTCGACGGCGATCTCCGCTGGCTGAAGCATTATGGATTCCGGGCACTGGACGTGCCTACGCTCTCCGGGGGGATCGGCGCATGAAGTTTTCGCTGAGCTGGCTCAAGGAGCATCTCGACACGCGGGCCGATGCGAATGCCGTGGCTGAGACGCTGACGCGGATCGGCCTCGAAGTCGAGGGTATCGAGAATGCGGCCGAAGCGCTCAAGCCGTTCACGATCGCGCGGGTGCTGAGCGCTGAGCGGCATCCGCAGGCGGACAAGCTGCAGATACTCTCGGTCGATGCCGGGGGCGGGACGCCTCTGCAGATCGTTTGTGGCGCGCCCAATGCACGTGTGGGGCTGGTTGGCGTGCTTGGGCAGCCCGGCGCCTATGTGCCAGGGCTCGACGTGACGCTGAAGCTGGCGGCGATCCGCGGCTTGGAATCGCAGGGCATGATGTGCTCGGCGCGCGAACTGGAACTCGGCGAAGGCCATGAGGGGATCATCGAGCTTCCAGCCGATGCGCCGGTTGGCGTGGCCTATGCCGAATATGCCGGGCTCGACGATCCGGTGTTCGACGTCGCGATCACGCCGAACCGGCAGGACTGCATGGGCGTCCGCGGGATTGCGCGCGACCTGGCGGCGGCTGGGCTTGGTAGTTTGAAGCCGCTCGATGACACCGAGATCGTCGGGACCTTCCCCTGCCCGATTGCGATCCGGACCGAGGATCCCGAGGGCTGCCCGGCATTTTTCGGGCGAGTCGTGACCGGCGTCAGCAATGGCGTTTCGCCAGACTGGATGCAGGCGCGGCTGAAGAGCGCTGGGCAGCGGCCAATCTCGGCACTGGTCGACATCACCAATTATGTGATGCTCGACCTCGGCCGCCCGCTCCATGTCTATGACCGGGCGAAGCTCGAGGGCGCGCTTGTCGCGCGGAAGGGCCGGGACGGCGAGACGCTGACCGCACTCAACGACAAGGAATATGTGCTCGACGCGGGGATGACCGTGATCGCAGACGACCGGATGGTGCATGACATCGGCGGCATCATGGGCGGGCTGCACAGCGGCGTGACCGAGGCGACCACGGAGATCGTGATCGAATGCGCCTACTTCACCCCCGAGACGATCGCGCGGACGGGACAGAGGCTCGGACTTGCTTCCGACGCGCGCAGCCGGTTCGAACGCGGCGTCGATCCCGCCTTCCTCGATGACGGCATCGCAATCGCGACGCGACTGATCACGCAGATTTGCGGCGGCAGCGCATCGCACGTCGAAAAGGCGGGCAGCCCGCCCGACGAGGCACGCACGCTGCATTATGATCCGACGCTGTGTGAGCGGCTTGCCGGGCTCGCGGTAGCGCCCGACGAGCAACGCAACATCCTCCGCAACCTCGGCTTCGGCGTAGACGGCAGCTGGACGATCCGCATCCCGAGCTGGCGACGCGACATCGATGGACCGGCGGACATCGTCGAGGAAGTCATTCGCATTGCCGGGATCGATAATATCCCGTCGACGCCCCTGCCCCGCGCCGAAGGCGTCGCCAAGGCGACGGCAAGCCCGGAACAGCTTGCCGAGCGTGCTGCACGCCGGGCGGCGGCTGCACGGGGGCTTTCCGAAGCGGTGACGTGGAGCTTCATCAGCGAGGCGGAAGCGGAAGCCTTTGGCGGCGGCGCGTGGACTCTCGCCAACCCGATCAGCGAAGAACTCAAGGTGATGCGGCCATCGCTTCTGCCCGGCCTGATCGGCGCGGCAAAGCGCAACGCCGATCGCGGTGCGGCGTCGGTGGCATTGTTCGAGATCGGCCGGCGCTACCTGGCCGACGGCGAACAACAGACGCTCGGCGTGCTGCTCGCGGGGGAACGGCAGGGCCGCGACTGGCAAACCGGCAAGCCGCAGCCCTACGACGCCTATGACGCGAAGGCCGAGGCGATTGCGCTGCTGGCGGCGGCGGGTGCTCCGGTCGATCGGCTGCAAGTGATGGGGCCGGTTTCGCCGGTCTATCATCCGGGGCAATCGGGCACGCTGCGGCTTGGCCCAAAGACGATCCTCGCCGAATTCGGCGCGCTCCATCCGGCGACGCTCAAGGCATTCGACCTCGATGGCGCGGTCGCCGCTGCGGAAATCCATCTTGGCGCGATCCCGGTGAAACGCGCGACTGGGCGCACGCGAGCGGCCTATGCACCGCCGACGTTGCAACCGGTACGGCGCGACTTTGCCTTCCTGGTGCCAGTGGCGCTGCCCGCAGGCGAACTGCTTCGTGCGGTGGCGGGTGCCGACAAGGAGGCGATCATCGAGACCAACCTGTTCGATGTGTTCACCGGACAGGGTGTCGCCGATGGCGAGAAGTCGCTCGGGATCGAGGTGGTGCTTCAGCCGGGCGAGAAGAGCTTCACGGACGAGGCGCTCAAGGCGATTGCGGAGCGGATCGTGGCGGCGGCTGGCAAGCTTGGGGCGAAGCTTCGGGGGTGAGCGGGATGAGTGTAACCGGCTGAGCACTCGTCATCTCGTCATCCCGGCAGACGCCGGGATCCACGATGCGGTGTTCGTGCGATCGGTAGAACTGTGGGTCCCATGGATCCCGACTTTCGTCGGGATGACGATAGGGGGCGTCGGGATGACGGTGGGGGCGTCGTCGCCCTAGCGGATCTCGAAGGGGCGGATGCCCTTGCCGAGGGCGTTGGTGCCGATGGCGAGTGGCTCGTGGCTCCAGTCGGCGACGAAGGTCGTCGACCAGGCAATGCCGGGCGCGAGGGAAGCGGTGTTGTCGGCGACGACGAGGCCAATCGAGGGGTGGCTGCGCGATTCGGCGGCGACTGCGATGATCGCGCTGTGGTTATCCTTGTTGGGACCGACGACGAAGGTGTTGCGCAGGACGCTGCCCTTGGCGCCGGCCGGCAGATCGATCATGTAGTTCGTCTTGGTGCCCTTGGTGTCGTCGAAGCTCGAATCGCTGACCATGATTCGCGTCGCGCGGCTCTTGAGGTAATGGCCGCCGGTGCCGCGATCGAAGCGCGAGTGGGTGACGGTGAGCGAGCCGTACATGCCGACATAGATGCCATGCGCGCAGCCGCTTTCGTCATCGCAATTGCCGAGGCCCGAGAAGGTCGAGCGATCGACGGTGATCGCCGAAGACGGATCGTCGGCGGTGAGGATGCCTTCCTGGCTATCCTGGAATTTCGTGTTCTTCACTTCGAGCGGGCCAGATTCGAGCCGGATGCCAGCGCCATTATTGTCGTCGTTGCGCATGTTGCGGAACACGAGGCCGTCGATGATCGAACCGCGGCCGCCGAGGACCAATGTCGCCTTGTCGTCGCAAATGCCGCCGTCGAAGATCGCGGTACCGGCTTCGGCAGCGACATAGGTGATCAGGCCATCATGCTGATGTGCGCAATCCTTGTAGACACCGGGCGCGATGCGGATCGTGGCCGTGCGATCCTCGATCGAGACGACTGCATCGTCGAGCCGCCAGAAGGTCTTGCCGTTCTCGACAATCGTGAATGGCGGTTCGCCGGCAGCCAGAACCGGGGTTTCAGCGAACAGGCCCAACATGGCGACCAGCACGAGCACAGGAACATTCATCGTCAGTGTCTCTCGTGTCAGGCGGCGTGTTTCTTCACCAGTGCATAAGCCCGCTCATACCATTTCGAGCCGGGATAATTGGCGCCGAGCACGGCCGCGGCGCGCTTTGCCTCGTCGGGAATGCCGAGCGCAAGGTAGCTTTCGGTCAACCGCATCAGCGCTTCGGGCGCGTGGCTGGTCGTATCATAGCTATCAATGACCTTGCGGAAACGGATCACCGAGGCCAGCCATTCATGGCGGCGCTGGTAGAAACGGCCGATCTCCATCTCCTTGCCGGCGAGGTGATCGTTGATCAGATCGACCTTGAGGCGGGCATCGGCCGCATAATCGCTGTCGGGATAGCGGCGGATGAGTTCACCCATCGCGTCGAGCGCCTGCTGCGTGATCTTCTGATCGCGGGTGACGTCCTCGATCTGCTCGTAATAATCGATACCGACCAGATAGAGTGCGTATGGCGCATCCCTGTTGCCGGGGTGGATGGAAAGGAAGCGTTGCGCCGACGCGATCGATTCGGGATATTGGCGCGCCAGATAATAGCTGAATGAGCTCATCAGCTGCGCTCGGCGGGCCCAGATCGAATAGGGATGCTGGCGTTCGACCTCGTCGAACAGCAGCGCCGCCAACTTGTACTGGTGGCGATCGAGCCGGTCACGCGCGCTATTATAGAGCACGTTGACGTCACGGGCGACGTATTTGGTGTCGGCCTTGTTCTTGCTCGTGGCGCAGCCGGCGAGCGGCAAGGCGATGGCAGCGAGCGCAATAAGCGCTATCGGACGGAGGGTGGTGCGCAGCATGCGAGGCTAAGTAGCCGGTTCGACCCGCTTCGCCAAGCGCCGTTTCGGCCTGTCGAATTTCACCCGTCGCAGGGCTTCGATCAGAACTCCACCGTGGCACGTATCCCCGCCGCAACCATATTGGCTGCGGTACGATCCCCGCCGGGATTATGGACCAGTTGCAGATCTGGCTGGAGGATCAGGAAACGAGTCAGGCGATCGGAATAGGTGAGCTCCAAGCCTATCTCGCCGCTCGATGCCGAGACGCCGGAGTCGATCTGGTTGTGGCGAAAGCCCCCGGAAAGATCGCCTTGCGCGACGCCGAAGGAAAGCTGGCTCTCCGGACGACCGGGCATTATGCCTTCCGCGAGAAAACCTGCCTGCCAGCTGCCCTTGAACATGCCGGTGCGGCCTTCAGAGATGCCTGCACGCACGAACGCGGTGACGTGCTTGCCGCCCTCATGCGCGATCAGGGGATATTCGGCGAGCACATAGGCGCCCTGGGAAAAGTGACGCAGCGGATCGCCGGAAAGATCGCGTTCGCGGATATCGTCCTGCCGCCTGGTGTAGCGCCAACCACCGATGGCGAACTTGCCCTTCTTCTCGATGCCGGCCTCGGCAACCAGCAGCAGACCATCGTGAAATGAAACGTCGATGCCACCATCATCGCCAAGCGTGCCGGCATGGGCGTTGAACGCCGCGACGCGCAGATAGCCGGAATTGCCGACCTTTACCGCCAGCCGGACCGCGAGCGAAGTCGAGGGAAAGATCGACGGGCCGTTTGGGCCGGTCGACGAGAATTCGGAGCCGATGCCGAACGGCGGCGCGATCAGCAAGCCCGATGAGTCGGTGGCGTAGAATTCGCTGTTGAGATCGTGAAGGCCGACGAGAAGCTTGACCCTGTCGCCTATCGCCTGGTCGATCCAGGCCTCGTAGAGCTTGAGACGCGCCTTCGACACTTCGATATTGTTGATGCCCTGCAGCGTTCCAGCACCATCATTCGGCCGACGACCGAGATTGTTGAGAACATGGACATGGAACTCGGCGCCCTGCCAGCCGACGAGGCGCCCAAGATCGGCGTCAGCGATGACATCGATGTTGTCCAGATAGCGTAAACGATGGTCAATGCCGCCATCAATCACGGCGACGCCATCTGCGGTGTAGGTGAAAGAGATGTCGAATGCAGGCGAGGCAGCCTCGGCCGGAGCCTGGGCGGCAGCGGGCATGGCCTGCATGGCGAGCGCGAGGGCGATAAAAGAAACGGATTTCGCAAGACGCATATGTGTCGCCACCCTCGACAATTGGTGTGCTTAAAATGCTGCGACTGTTTTAGGGTCAGGACTCATTGATCACAACCAGAAGATGACGGTAGCGGCGATTGCGATGGCGGACATGAAGGTGTGGGCGCAGCGATCATATCGGGTGTGAATGCGCCGCCAGTCCTTGATTTTGGCGAACAGGTTTTCGATCAAGTGCC
>CANJQJ010000007.1 GCA_947476425.1 Sphingomonadaceae bacterium
CCCCGCAAACCATCGACCACACGCGACGAAATAGGCGCTGCGGATACGCTCGTCCTGATCAAACCGACAGTGCGTCAGGACGCCAATCCAGACCAACTACCGCTCCGTCATGAATACGATGGGCTAGACGCGCGAGATCGTCAATTCCGCACGTCGCATATCGGGAAGTGGACGCTGTTTCAAATGGGTCGAATCGTCATCCCGGCGGACGCCGGGATCCACGTTGCGGTGATCGTTCGATCGCGAGACCCGTGGGTCCCATGGATCCCGACTTCCGTCGGGATGACGAAGGGTGGCGTCGGGATGACGAAGGGGGCGTCGGGATGACGGGGAGGCTATGCGACCGTCAGATCACCGCTTCGGCGGTCTGCTGCTCGAATTCGTCGAGCGCGATCGGCAGCATGAGCAGCAGGCCGGCCTGACCGCCGTTCACCCAGCGCACCTGCCCATTGAAGGGAAGCATGCGGCCACAACGGATTTCGAGATCCTGCCCGATGCGGAGCGGCTGTCGTGTCTCGATCAGCAGTCCTCGACTTGAAACATTGCGGATGACCGCATCGACCGGACCGAATTCGCCCTGGATAGTCGCGGTGCGCGCAATCTTGTAGCGCGGCGCACGATCGGGCATCGCCGACGAACCGGGACCCTGGACGAGATGCGGCGGAAGTGGTTGGACGAACTGGATGCCGACCGCCATCTCGCGCACCCAGCGTATGATTCCGATGATTTCCTCGCGCCCCTCGAAGATCAACCGCACGCGCTGATCGCACAGCAACGGATGCTCGCTCGTGCCTGCAGCGCCGCTGGACGAAACATTGGTGAGCGAGAAATTTGTTTCCTGGCTACCGATGATCAGTCGAATGCGGCGATTATTTGCCTTGAATCGCGGTTCGGCACGAAAAGGTGCGGCAGCCTCACCCGTAGCGGCACCACGACCCGACTGATTTTGACCGAAGGTACGGATACCGTTCTGATTCAGAAATGGCGACATCTGACGCTTTCGAAGTTATACGCAGAACACTGCGTGCAATACATACCAAGATCTGTCGAATATAGTTTTTTTATTTCATGTAATTCTTGAATTGAACTTATACGATCCATTGATTGGCAAAGGGTTAATAATGGCTATCGCCAGAAACTATACTGCTGTAAAAACGAAATGAATTACGCGTTAACCATGATCACGATGAATATATTGCGGATACTTAACTTTCCAACTGATTGCTGGGTTTGCGCCCGGCAAACACCGAGCCGCTTCGGTCGAAGCAGCGCTTGCTGACCGGCAGGAATTCAGATCGACGTTAACGAATTGGCGACCCCGGCAGGGCTCGAACCTGCGACCTAGTGCTTAGAAGGCACTTGCTCTATCCTGCTGAGCTACGGGGTCCCGGCGCGGGCATACCGCCGGCAACGGCAAAAATGCAACGGTGCATCCCCTACATATCATCCCGCTGTAAAAATTTTCGAATTTCCTCTTGCGCTTAGAGTTAATTAACCCTGATCCTTCAAAAGCCCTCCAAGGATATAGAGGGTGACCATGGGTTTAACGCGAGACCTCGATCGGCTGAAGCAGAGCAGGATTCCGCGCCTCGATGTCGCACGAATTCAGGCTGCCCTGGCACGTATGGTGGCGGATCTCGTCGGACGAGTCGGTCGCGCCTCGCTTGAACGCACGGCATTCCTGGGTTTTGGAATCCAGGCGCTGATGCTGATCATACTCGGCATCGCCTCGGTAACGGCCATCTCAAGCGCGCTTGGCGACGTATCGGATCTCAACGGCGTGGTCCGGCAACAGCGGCTGCTGATCGACGCGCGCATTTCGGTTACCGAAGAAGGCGATCGGCTCAAGGCTTATGCGCTTCATCCGGCCACTACGGCGCAGGACGCCGCGCGCAAGGCAGTGCTCCAGACCGCCAAGACAGTCGGAATGGCAACGTCGGCAGCGATCACCCCGAAACAGATCGAAGCTCTCGAACATGCCAATCATCTGGCAGCAACCGGGCCAGCCGATTTCGAAAAGCTCGTTCGCGACCAGTCCCGGCTCACCGCCGACATCGATACGAAAATCTATGTCGAAGGTGCGTCGATCCAGAAGGCTCTCGACAGCTTTGTAGCGCAGGCAGTGAATTCGGGCGAAGCGGCCGCAGCCAGCAAGGCACATGAAGCCAGCGCCGGCTATGCACTGGTCCGCATCGCGATCGAGCGCTTCGTCGCCGATTCCTCGCCAGCCAACGTCCAGAATGCACGC
This sequence comes from Sphingomonadaceae bacterium, assembly GCA_947476425.1. Lineage (GTDB taxonomy): Bacteria > Pseudomonadota > Alphaproteobacteria > Sphingomonadales > Sphingomonadaceae > CANJQJ01. The sequence goes on from CANJQJ010000007.1 coordinate 2,249, forward strand.
GACCAGACGCTTGCGTTCGAGGAAGGCCTCAACGCGCTTTACGACGCTGCCCATAACCCCGCATTGCGCGCGCAGGCCGACCAGGTGATCAAGCGCCTCATCCGATACGACCAGGCGTTTGAGGCGGTGATGACGCTGACCGCACGCCGCAACCAATTGCTTGAGCACATGGCGCGCGACGAGCGGACGATCGGATTGGCCCTCACCACTGTCGGCGGCGAGGTCGACCAGATCCAGGACGGTGCGGCAAGCAATGCACGGCTTACGCTTGGCGCGCTCCTGAGCTTGTCGACCCTGCTGAGCATCATGGGGATCGCGTTCGTTTTCCTCGCTGGCATCGTCTGCCGCCGCGCCGTTACCCGCCCGATCGAACGCATTACCGCCCAGATGCAGCAGCTTGCCCAGGGCGAGCTCGATCATCAGGCGGAATTCACCGAGCGTTCCGATGAAGTTGGCGAAATGGCGCGTGCGCTCGAGATATTCCGGATCAATGCGATCGAGGTCACGCGGCTCCAGGGCGAGGAGGCAGCGCGTCTCGTCGCCCAGCGTCATGCTGATCATGCCGCGCTGAATGCCGAGAAGCATGCCACCGAGGAACGCCAGCGAGTCAATGACGAGGCGGAGCAGGCCAAGCGCCGGATGCTCGCCGATCTCGCGGCGCGATTCGAAAACCACGTGGCGCGGGCGATGGATACGGTCGCCAAGGCGGCGCGCGACATCGATGCAGGCGCCAACCGTGTCGCAACGACGGTCGCCTCGAGCCGGCAGGTCGCGACCGAGGTTACTGCCGCCGCGATCGAGGCCAGCGCGAGCACATCGACGATCGCTGCGGCGACCGAGGAAATGAGTCTCTCGCTTCGCGAGGTATCGCACCAGGTTTCGGAATCGTCGCGCTTCGCTTCACGCGCCGTCGATCGAGTCGGGCTGACCGACCAGATCGTTACCGTGCTTGCGCGCGACGCCGCCGAAATCGGCCAAGTCGTCTCGCTGGTCCATGAGATTGCCCAGCAGGTGAACCTGCTCGCCCTCAACGCGACGATCGAAGCGAGCCGAGCCGGCGAAGCAGGCAGAGGCTTCGCGGTCGTAGCCGCCGAGGTAAAGTCGCTGGCGCAGCAGACCGCTGCCGCGACCACGCAGATCGGCGAGCGGGTCAGCTCGATCCAGGCCATCAGCCAGAATGCGATCCAGGCGATCAACGAGATCGGCCAGGTGATCGGAGAAATGGGCGTGCTGGCTTCGAGCGTGGCGACCGCCGTCGAACAGCAGGTCCACACCACTGCCGAGATCGCGCGCAACACAACGCTCGCGGCAGCCGGCACCGATCGCCTGACCGACCATCTCAAGCGAGTCCAGGAAGGCGTTGCGGTAAGCGGCGACGCCGCCGACCTTGCGCGCATCGCGGCCGGCGAAGTCAGCAGGCAGACCGAAGCCTTGCAAAGGGAAGTCGATGATTTTCTCTCGACCGTGCGGGCGGCCTAAATATGTGCACCGCTTACACTTTTTTTACCTGGATATGCGAACCAGTTGCAGCAGGACGCGCGACGCCCGTTTCGGCCTCGGCTTGAGGAAAAGATGAAATACCACGCACCCAAGCTGGCGATCATCGCTTTAACGGCATTCCCAGCGATTGCCCTGGCGGAACCGCGCTGGGAAGACGCGTGTAACCACATCATTGCCAAGCATCAGAGCTATCCGCGTTCGGCGCAAATCCGGGGCGATCAGGGGACGACGCGAATCAAGATCCTGGTGGATGCCGACGGTCGAATCAGCCAGGTCCTGCTGGCGCAAAGCTCGGGATCGGCGATCCTCGACCGCCAGGCTCGCGAAGTCGTCATGGATCTCGGCAAGTTGCCGGCACCACCGATCGGCACGACATCTCTGCTCATCCCGATTGTCTGGCGGCTCGCCGACAATTAAGCCGCATAGCGAAAAAGAACTTTCCTACAGCTACGCGAATCACCTATATGCATATTCCTACTGATGCAGGAGTTTGGATATGGACATTCTCGCAGGTATTATCGGCCCGATCGCCGGCCTGATCGACAAGATCATCCCCGATCCGCAAGCGCGCGACCAGGCGAAGCTCGAGCTGCTCAAGCTCCAGGGCAGCCAGGACATGGACACGCTCAAGACCCAGCTTTCCGCGATCGTCACCGAGGCGCAATCGACCGATCCCTGGACCAGCCGGGCCCGGCCGAGCTTCCTCTACGTCATGTACGTCCTGCTGCTGTGGGCGATACCGATGGGGTTGATCGCAGCCACGCAGCCGCAACTGGCGCGCAACATCGCGGAGGGAATGAACGCCTATCTGAACGGCATTCCCGACTCGCTCTACACGCTCTTCGGGACTGGCTATCTGGGCTATACGGCGGCGCGAAGCTGGGGCAAGTCACGCGGCGACAAGTAAGTATCGGAGCCTGCCAGACCATGACCAGCCTCGCCCTCCTGATGATCTCGAACATCTTCATGACGATCGCCTGGTACGGGAATCTCAAATTCCCGGCCGCGCCGATGTGGATCGCGATCCTCGTGTCGTGGGGCATCGCACTGGTCGAATATTGCTTCGCGGTACCAGCCAACCGGATCGGCTACGCCAGCGGGCTTTCAGCGGGCCAGCTCAAGATCATGCAGGAAGTGATCACGCTGGGGGTATTCGCGATTTTCGCGACCGTGGTGCTGAAGGAGCCGATCAGCTGGCGCTTTGCCGGGGCCTTCGCCTGCCTGATCGGCGCAGCGGCATTCATGTTCGTCGGACGCAGCCACGCCTGACCTGAATTTTTCTGATGATGCGATATGCGGGAAGTTCGTAACGAATTGGACCGCGCCGCCGCCTGATTGAAGTGAAGGTGGCGGCGCACCATATCCGGGTTCGGAAACAATCGAGCGGGGCTTTTAGGCAAATATGGGCGACATCCCCAAATGGCATGGCACCACGATCCTCGCGGTGCGCAAGAACGGCAAGGTGGTGGTCGCGGGTGACGGGCAGGTTTCGCTCGGCAATACCGTGATCAAGCCAAACGCCAAAAAGGTGCGACGGCTTGGCGACGGATCGGTGATCGGCGGTTTTGCCGGCGCAACCGCTGATGCGTTCACGCTGTTCGAGCGACTGGAATCAAAGCTTGAACGGCATGGCGGCCAATTGATGCGTGCCGCCGTCGAACTGGCGAAGGATTGGCGGACCGACAAATATCTCCGCAACCTCGAAGCGATGATGGCAGTGGCGGACAAGCATGTGACGCTGATCCTGACTGGCAATGGCGACGTTCTGGAACCTGTCGATGGTCTCGCGGCGATCGGATCGGGCGGAAATTTCGCTTTGGCCGCCGCCCGCGCGCTGATGGAATATGAGGACGATGCCGAAACGCTGGCCCGCAAGGCGATGGCAGTAGCCGCTGACATATGCGTCTACACCAACGGCAATCTGACCGTGGAAACGCTGGACGCGGAGTGATCCGTCATCCCGGCGAAAGCTGGGATCTCCCTTACCTTCTCACCGCCGGACGAAGGCAGTGAGATCCCAGCTTTCGCTGGGACGACGAGAGATTAGAATGAACGAAAACCTCACGCCCAAGGCAATTGTTGCAGCACTCGACGCGCATATCGTCGGGCAGAAGGACGCCAAGCGCGCGGTCGCGGTCGCCATGCGCAATCGGTGGCGGCGACAGCGGCTGCCCGAAGCGCTGCGCGACGAGGTGACGCCGAAGAATATCCTGATGATCGGCCCAACCGGCTGCGGCAAGACCGAGATCAGCCGGCGCCTGGCGAAGCTTGCCGACGCGCCTTTCGTCAAGGTCGAGGCGACCAAGTTCACCGAAGTCGGCTATGTCGGCCGCGACGTCGAGCAGATCGCGCGCGACCTGGTAGAGGAAGCCGTGCGGCTCGAGAAAGAGCGCCGCCGCGCTGCAGTCAAGGACAAGGCGGAGGAAGCCGCGCTCGCTCGGCTGCTCGACGCGCTGGTCGGCAAGGATGCGAGCGCCGCAACCCGCGAAGCCTTTACCCAGCGATTTCGCGATGGCCTGCTCGACGAGAAGGAAATCGAGGTCGAACTCGACGATAGCGGCGGCATGCCATTCGAGGTGCCGGGCATGGGCGGGCAGATCGGGATGATCAACCTCAGCGACATGATGGGCAAGCTCGCCGGCGGTGGTCGCACCAAGCGGCGCAAGCTGCCCGTACGCGCGGCATGGATCAAGCTGGTCGACGAGGAGGCCGACAAGCGCCTCGACCAGGACGAGGTCAGCCGGACGGCTCTGGCGGACGCGGAGGCCAATGGCATCGTGTTCCTCGATGAGATCGACAAGATCGCGGTCAGCGACGTCCGTGGCGGATCGGTAAGCCGCGAGGGCGTCCAGCGCGACCTGCTGCCGCTGATCGAGGGCACCACGGTTTCGACCAAATATGGGCCGATGAAGACCGACCACATCCTCTTCATCGCTTCGGGCGCGTTCCACGTCGCCAAGCCGAGTGACCTGTTGCCGGAGTTGCAGGGACGCCTTCCGATCCGGGTGGAGCTGAAGGCGCTGACCGAGGAGGATTTCGTCCGCATACTTTCGGACACGCGCGCCTCGCTCACCGAGCAATATCGAGCCTTGATCGCGACCGAGGGCGTCGAGATCAGCTTCACCGAAGACGGCATCCGCGCGATCGCCCGCATCGCCGCGGAAGTGAACAGCCAGCTCGAGAATATCGGCGCGCGTCGGCTTTCGACGGTGATGGAGAAGCTGCTGGAAGACGTCAGCTTCGACGCCGAGGATCGCAAGGGTGAGACGCTGGTCGTCGACGCGGCCTATGTCGATGCGCAGCTGAAGGAAATCGCGCGGAACACGGATCTGAGCAAATACGTGTTGTGAGTGAGCACATTTTACTATTTAATTCAATGACCTAATCTGTACCCCCGGCTCAAAGGGGGGACCAGGCGAGATGCGGACAAGCCTTGCAATTCGTATCGCTATGCGATACAGGCGATCATGATCGTCAGTTTCAAGCACAAGGGCCTGGAACTGCTCTATCGGACGGGTTCCACCCGTGGAGTGCAGGCCAGTCACGCGGAGAAGCTTCACCGCATCCTGTCTGCGCTCGACAAGGCGACTGAACCGGCGGACCTGGGCGTGCCCAATTACCGCCTTCATCCCCTAAGGTGACCTGCACGGTCACTGGTCGATCTGAGTTGGTCGATTATCAGGACTATCATTGAGGCGCATGAGCGATGATGAAGAACCCCTGCCATCCCGGTGAAATACTTCGGGAAGATGTATTCGAACCGCTCGGTCTGAGCGTCACCGAAGCGGCGCGGCGGCTGGGGATGTCGCGGGTAGCACTATCGCGGGTGCTGAATTGCCGGGCGGCAGTGAGCGCCGATCTCGCAATCCGGCTGGAGCGGGCGGGCGTCAGCTCGGCACGCTTCTGGCTCGATCTCCAGTCCGCCTGGGACCTGGCACAGGCTCTCAAACATGAGCAGCCGCCGGTCGAAAGGCTTCAGGCGGCTTGAACCCGCACTCGATGGCTCGCGCGGGAAATTAAGGCCCCGGTTTTAGCCGGGGCCCTATTTATCTTACCGTCCGCCGGTCTTCCTGACCGCGCCGGCATGGGAGCCGACGCCGCGCGCGCGCTTTGGCGGGAAGCGGCGCTTGGGGGCCTCGGCATCGCGTGCCGGGGCGCCGTGACCGCGATTTCCTTCGAAGCGACGACCACCGTCGCCGGGCTTTGACGGCGCTGGCTTGGGCAGCTTCGCGGCTTCCTCGAGGAAATTCTCGGGGAGCGGCATGACCGTTGGCTTGACGCGAGTCAGCTTTTCGATCTGGCGGAGGAAAGGACGCTCGTCGTCAGCCACGAATGCCATCGCGATGCCGGTGGCGCCGGCGCGCGCGGTGCGGCCGATGCGGTGGACATATTGCTCGGCGACGTTGGGCAGCTCGAAGTTGAACACATGACTGATGCCGCCGACGTCGATGCCACGCGCGGCGATGTCGGTCGCGACCAGGATGCGGATGTCACCCGAGCGGAACGCTGCCAACGCGGCTTCACGCTGGGGCTGGCTCTTGTTGCCGTGGATCGCGGCGGCACGAATGCCCGCTGCCGCGAGGTTCTTCACGACGCGATCGGCGCCATGCTTGGTGCGTGTGAAGACGAGCGCACGCTCGATTGGCTCGCTCTTGAGCAGGATGGTGAGCAGCGCCTGCTTTTCGCCCTGGTTGACGAAGGTGGCATATTGATCGACTCGCTCGGCGGTGGTGGCCGCAGGCGCGACCGAGACCTTGACCGGATCGGTGAGGAAGCGATCGCCGAGCTCGGCAATCGTCTTCGGCATCGTTGCCGAGAAGAAAAGACTCTGGCGCTTCTTGGGAAGCAGCTGGTCGACGCGCTTGAGCGCATGGATGAAGCCGAGATCGAGCATCTGGTCGGCTTCGTCGAGGACGAAGATCTCGACATTGCGGAGCGAGAGCGCGCGCTGGTCGATCAGGTCGAGCAGACGGCCTGGCGTTGCGACGAGAATGTCGACGCCCTGCCCCATCTGGCGGATCTGGCGATTGATCGGCACGCCGCCGAATACGACTGCAACGGTCAGCTTGAGGAACTTGCCGTAATCCTCGAAGCTCTGCGCAATCTGGCTGGCGAGTTCACGCGTCGGCGCGAGGACCAGCATGCGGCAGGAACCAGGGACGCGATGCTTGGCGTTTTCGGTAAGCCGCTGAAGCGCCGGCAGTGCGAAAGCCGCGGTCTTGCCGGTGCCGGTCTGCGCGATGCCGCACAGATCGCGGCCTTCCAGCAGCGCAGGAATGCCCTGCACCTGGATCGGCGTCGGCTTGTCGTAACCCTTTGCGGCAAGCGCCTTCAGGATCGGCTCGGCAAGACCAAGCTGGGTGAAATTTGTCAAAATTGTATCGCTTTCAAATTTATGCTTCGCCGCACGCAAAAATGCGCGCAGACCTGCGGTGTCAAATGGACGACCCGCGTGAAAAGGGAAGCCTGAAGCCAAAACGCCCGAGGCGGAGCGCAACCTTGCCCTTGAAAGGCGAGATGTTCACGCAGCTCCGACCGGATAATCGCAAGCGCGGCTATCGGCGTTGCGGCGCATATGCATGAGAATATGCAAAAAAGAAAGCCCTAAAGCGGAATAGATGGTCGAAGCGCGGCTTCCTTCCCTTGATCCCGGGCATGTTTACGCCCAAATGCGATGCATGCTCATAGAAACAGAAACCACGCCCAACCCGGCGACGCTGAAATTCCTTCCCGGCCATATCGTCATGACCGCTGGCACGCGCGACTTCGCGGATGCGGAGGAGGCCGACGCCTCCCCCCTCGCCGCCGCGCTGTTCAGCCTCGGCGACGTCACCGGGGTATTCTTCGGCAAGGACTTCATATCGGTCACGGTCGGGCCAGGCAGCGACTGGCGCCAAGTTAAGCCCGAAGTGCTTACGATCCTGCTCGATCATTTCGCGAGCGAGGCCCCGCTGTTCACGGCTGGAAGGGCTGGCGACATCGCAATCCCGGCGGATGATTTCGACGATGATCCGGCAGACGAGGATATCGTCGAGCAGATCAAGGAACTGATCGAGACGCGTGTTCGCCCTGCGGTTGCGCGCGACGGCGGCGACATCGTCTATCGCGGCTTCCGCCAGGGCACGGTGTATCTTGCGATGCACGGCGCCTGCTCCGGTTGCCCGTCATCGACGGCGACGCTCAAGAACGGCATCGAATCGCTGCTCAAGCATTATGTCCCGGAAGTAAGCGAAGTCCGCGCAATCTGAATCCGGTCACTGGGAGGGAATGGGAAATGGGGAAACCCTTGCCTGACGCTGCGCTTGACCAACTGTTTCGCACGGCGCGCACGTATAATGGCTATTCCGACGAGCCAGTTACCGAAGTTGAAATGCGCGCGATCTACAAGCTGCTGAAGATGGGGCCGACGTCGGCCAACTGCCAGCCGCTCCGGATCCTGTGGTGCGTTTCGCCCGAGGCAAAGCAGACGCTTGCAGCGCTCGCGCTGCCGGCGAATGGCGAAAAGATCCGCAAGGCGCCGGTTACGGCGATCCTGGGCATGGACATGGCGTTCTACGAAAAACTGCCTCAACTATTCCCGCATGCCGACGCGCGCAGCTGGTTCACCAGCAACGCAGCGCTGAGCGAGGCCACGGCGTTTCGTAACAGTTCGCTGCAGGGCGCGTATTTCATCCTGGCGGCGCGCGCGCTGGGGCTCGATACCGGGCCGATGTCGGGTTTCGACAATGCGGCGGTGGACGAGGCGTTTTTTGCGGGAACGACGATCAAGTCCAACTTCATATCGACGCTCGGCCATGGCGACGCCTCGACGATCTTCCCGAGAAGCCCGCGTCCGTCGTTCGAGGACATGAACAAGATTGCATGATCATCAGGATAATGCGCCGGGCTTCAGTGTCCGTATAGATCGCGGCGTCCGCCGTGATATGAGACAAGTCGCTCGGGACGATCGCAAGAACTGATGATGCATCTCGCCATTTCCACCGCTACCGCCGCTTGCTCGGCCGCCCTGATCGACGGCGAGATATTGATCGCCGAACGGCACGAGACGGTTGGACGCGGCCATGCCGAGCGACTGATCCCGATGATAGAAAGCCTGCCGGGCAAGGGGCGAGCCGACATGATCTGGGTCGATTGCGGGCCGGGCAGCTTTACCGGCGTTCGAGTGGGCCTTGCCGCAGCGCGCGCCCTGGCCCTGGCGTGGGAGATCCCGCTGGCGGGCTTTTCGTCGCTGGCTCTGCTTGCGGCGGGAGTTGACGACTGCGACGATGAAACGATCGGCATTGCCACCCCGGGCGGGCATGGCGAACTCTTCGTGCAGAGCTTCACACGCTTTCCATTGGCACCGGCCGGCGCCTTTGCCGCGCTCACGCCCGGGGCGGCGGCAGGGCATCTCCTCGACCGGCTTGTGATAGGCGCAGGCGCGGCGGCTCTGGTCGAGGCGCGCGGATATGGCGAAGCACGCGACATGCTGCCGCGCGCGGCCGATGCCGGGCGACTGCCGGCAGCGCTGCGGTCGCTCGCGCCTATCCCGATCTACGGCCGCGCACCGGATGCGGTTGCGAAATGATCGGCGAAGTCGGCCCCGAAGCGATCGACGGGATCATGGAGGTCATGGAGCAAGCCTTTGACGGCGGATTTGGCGAGGCATGGAACCGCGGGCAGTGTCTCGGCATTCTGGGACTCCCGGGCGTCTGGATGACGCTCGAGCGAGACGATGACGGCGCCCGGGGCTTTGCGCTCGCGCGCGTGACGCTCGATGAGGCCGAGTTGCTCTTGATAGCAGTGAAGCCTGCATTTCGAGGTCAGGGCGTCGGCGCGCGATTGCTCGACGAGGTTATCCGATCGGCTGCCCGACGTGGCGCATCCAGGATTCACCTCGAAGTCCGAGACGGCAATGATGCGCTTCGACTCTACAGCAGTTCAGGATTTCAGCAGGTCGGGCGCAGGCGCGGATATTATACCGGAAGCCACGGCCAGACATATGATGCACTTACACTGATGCGGTCCACAAATGACCCGGGCGGCCCGAAGCGGGACAATGGCCAAGGTTGCGTTTGATAAAAAATGGCGCGATATCCGGGCGCGCAGGAACAATCATTCTTGCAATAACCAAATAAAAACACGGGTAGCAACATGACAAACCAAGGCGCGATAATCGAATCCTTGTTAACCCTGACAGCGGACATCGTTTCCGCACATGTCAGCAACAACAGCGTAGCAGTGGCGGACCTGCCCGCACTGATCCAGAATATTCACAATGCGCTGGCTAATGTGGGCGAAGCGGCTCCGCAGGTCGAATCGAAGCTTGAGCCTGCAGTTTCCATCCGGTCTTCGATCAAGCCGGACTATATTGTCTGTCTTGAGGACGGCAAGAAGCTCAAGATGCTCAAGCGGCACTTGATGACTCAGTACCAGATGACCCCGGAGCAGTACCGCGCCAAGTGGAACTTGCCGGCAGAGTATCCAATGGTTGCCCCTAATTATGCCGAGCAGCGCCGCATGCTCGCCAAGCAAATCGGCCTCGGCAAACGGCGCGGCAAGCGCTGATCGGAGTCGGTCCGGCCGGTGATGTCAAAAATGGCATCGCCGGCTTCCGTCTGCGCCGGAAACCTTGTACTTCATTCGGCGAAGGGTTGCCGGATAACGGCGCCCGAATGAACGTGCCGAGAGCAAGACAAGGAATCGGATGCCTCGCAAGATCGACGTCGAAGCCCTGTGTGCAGAGAAGGGCTTGCGAATAACAGAGCAGCGGCGCGTTATTGCGCAGGTGCTGTCGGAAGCCGAGGATCATCCCGATGTCGAGGCGCTGCACGCGCGCGCCTCCGCGATCGACTCGGGCATCTCGATTGCAACAGTGTACCGGACCGTCCGCCTTTTCGAGGAAGCTGGCATTCTCGAACGCCATGATTTCGGCGATGGGCGTGCGCGCTACGAGACTTCACCGGAGGTCCATCACGATCATCTTATCGACGTCGAGACCGGCCGCGTCATCGAATTCGCGGATCCGGAGATCGAGGTGATGCAACGCCAGATTGCGGAGCGTCTCGGCTTCCGGCTGGTGGATCATCGGCTGGAACTTTACGGCGTCCCGCTCAACCGCAAAGACTGAAGGAACGCTGCTTGAGCCCCACTGCTCCCAGGCGCCTTCCCAAAACGGTTCACGTTAAATCGTTCGGCTGCCAGATGAACGTCTATGACGGCCAGCGGATGACCGAATTGCTGGAAGCCGAAGGCATGACCGCTGTCGCCGAGGGCGAATCAGCGGATCTCGTCGTGCTCAACACATGCCACATCCGCGAACGGGCTTCCGAGAAGGTATATTCGGACATCGGCCGGATCGTGAAGCGCGCCGGGGCCGACAAGCCACTCATCGCCGTAGCGGGCTGCGTGGCGCAGGCCGAAGGCCGCGAGATCAGCGCACGCGCCCCCGCGGTTGATATAGTCGTCGGACCGCAGGCCTATCACCGGCTGCCCGCTCTCGTGGCGGAGGCTGCCGGAGGCAAGCGCGCGCTCGATACGGACATGCCGCTCGTATCGAAATTTGACCTGCTGCCCGCGCGGCGGCGGCAGGGGCCGAGTTCCTTCCTCACCGTCCAGGAAGGATGCGACAAATTCTGCACCTATTGCGTCGTGCCCTACACGCGAGGCGCTGAAGTGTCGCGACCCTGGGCTGCGGTGATCGACGAGGCGAAGGCGCTTGTCGATGCCGGCGCATGCGAGATCACGCTGCTCGGGCAGAATGTCAACGCGTGGACCGGCGAGGACGAAGCCGGGCGCATGCAAGGGCTCGACGGGCTCATCCGCGCGCTCGACCGGCTCCCGGGCCTTGCGCGGATCCGCTATATGACGAGCCACCCCAATGACATGACCGACGGGCTGATCGAAGCACATCGCGACGTCGAAAAGCTCATGCCATTCCTTCACCTTCCCGTCCAATCGGGGAGCGATCGAATCCTCAAGGCAATGAACCGCAGCCACGACAGCGAAAGCTATGCACGAATCATCGACAAGGTTCGAATCGCTCGGCCCGACATCGCTATTTCCGGCGATTTCATCGTGGGATTCCCGGGCGAAACCGATGCGGAGTTCGAGGACACGCTGAAGCTGGTCGAGCGGATCGGCTACGCACAGGCCTTCTCGTTCAAATATTCGCCGCGACCGGGCACCCCCGCCGCGACAATGGACGACCAGGTGCCGCCCGCAGTGATGGACGAACGGCTGCAGCGCCTCCAGGGGGCGCTCAACAGGCAGCAACACGCCTTCAACGATACGATATTCGGCCGCACCATTTCGGTGCTGATCGAGCGTGACGGCAAGAAACCGGGGCAGCGCATCGGCAAATCGCCATGGCTGCAATCGATCGTGCTTGAAACCGACGCGCCAGTAGGTACGCTGCTGGATGTCACGATCGTTTCATCGGGCCCCAACAGCTTGAACGGTGTTGCCGCCCCCCAACTTGAAAGGCTTTATGTCGCGTAAGCCAGCCCCCGCCCAACCCGGAGATCGCGCCCGCCTGGAGGTGACCTTCGACAAGCCACAACTGCTCGGACGCCTTTTCGGCGAATATGACCAGAACCTGGTGGCAATAGAAAATCGGCTAGGAGTCTATATTGCGGCACGCGGCAACAAGCTCAACATCGAAGGCGAGGCGAACGCCATCGGCCGCGCCCGCGATGTGTTGACCGGGCTCTATAATCGACTCGTGCAAGGCCAGGAGATCGACACGGGTGCAGTTGAAGCGGTGATCGCGATGTCGGCCGAACCAACGCTCGAGGGCATCATCCGCAATGATGTCAGCCAGCCGCCTACGGCAATGATTCGCACGCGCAAGAAAACGATCGTCCCGCGCTCGCAGACCCAGATTCATTACATGCATGCGCTGGCCACTGCGGACATCATCTTCGCGCTCGGGCCGGCAGGCACCGGCAAGACTTACCTGGCAGTGGCGCAAGCCGTGCAGCAGTTGATCGGCGGGACCGTCGATCGCCTGATCCTGTCGCGCCCGGCTGTCGAGGCAGGTGAGCGGCTTGGCTTCCTGCCCGGCGACATGAAGGAGAAGGTCGATCCCTATCTCCGCCCGCTCTACGACGCGCTCTACGACATGCTTCCCACCGAGCAGGTGGAACGCCGCATCGGCTCGGGCGAGATCGAGATCGCGCCGATCGCCTTCATGCGCGGACGCACACTCGGCGATGCCTTCGTCATTCTCGACGAAGCGCAGAATACCACTCCTGCGCAGATGAAGATGTTCCTCACACGCTTCGGCATGAATAGCCGGATGGTGGTTTGCGGGGATCCCAAGCAGATCGATTTGCCCGATATCGGCAAATCCGGCCTCGCCGACGCCGTAGCGAAACTCGAGGGAATCGAAGGCATCGCCACGATCCGCTTCGGCGCAGCCGACGTCGTCCGCCATCCAATCGTCGGCCGTATCGTCGAAGCCTATGAAGGGCCGGACGAGGCGCCGCGCTGATGATCGATGTCGCCGTCCTCGTTACCGAGCATTGGCCTTCCGGTGACGACTGGGAGGCGCTGGCGGTCGGCGCGGTCAATGCCGCGTTGCTGAAGACGCCGCATGGCGACCTGATCACGAGCCCGGTTGCGGTCGAGGTATCGGTGAAGTTCGCGGATGATGGCGAGGTCCATGCGCTCAATGCCAGCTATCGCGGCAAGGACAGGCCGACGAACGTCCTGTCGTTCCCGATGGTGCAGGTCGACCTCCTCGACGGGCTCGATCTCGGCGACGACGACGGCGAGGTGCTGCTCGGCGACATCATCCTCGCCGAAGGCGTGTGCCGGCGCGAGGCGGCGGACAAGGCGACGTCGATGACCAATCATGCTACCCACCTGATTGTCCACGGCACCCTACATTTGCTAGGCTATGACCATATCGAAGACGCACAGGCAGAGGCAATGGAAGCAATCGAGCGCGAAGCGCTTGCGACGCTTGGCATCGCAGACCCCTATGCGATCGACGATGATTGACCAACGGGGCCTAAAAGCAGGATCATGCCAGACGATTCCAGTACCAGCGACGCTCCAGGCGGCGGACGATTATGGCGCGGATTGCGCCATCTTCTTTTCGGCGACGGCATAGAGCCAAGCCTCCGCGACCAGATCGAGGAGGTGATCGAAGAACATGAAGGTCATGACAATCAGGGATCGTCCGGCAATGGCGACCTGACGCCAGTCGAACGACAGATGCTGCGCAACCTGCTGCACTTCGGGGAGCGTACCGTCGGCGACATCGGCGTGCCGCGCGGCGAAATCATCGCCGTTCCCGAGACGATCAGCTTCGAGGAACTGGTGGCCGCATTTGCCGATGCCGGTCACAGTCGTCTTCCGGTATATTGCGAGGATCTCGATCATGTCGTCGGCATGGTCCATATCAAGGACGTATTCGCGATCCTTGCCGCCAAATCGGAACCACCCGCGACGATCGCGCCACTGATTCGCGAGCCGCGCTACGTACCCGAATCGATGGGCGTGCTCGATTTGCTTGCCGAGATGCGCGCGACACGGACGCACCTCGCGATTGTGCTCGACGAATATTCCGGCACCGAGGGGCTGGTGACGATCGAGGACCTCGTCGAGGAAATCGTCGGAGAGATTGAAGACGAACATGACGAGGCGCCACAGGCGCTGTTTCATCCGATCGACGGCGGCTGCTGGGACGCCGATGCGCGTGCGGAGCTCGAAGACGTCGCTGAAGCGATCGATCCAAGGCTCGCCGAGATCGAGGAAGATGTCGATACACTTGGCGGCCTCGCCTCCGTACTCGCGGGCCATGTCCCGCAGCCGGGCGAGATCGTCGATCATGCCAGCGGCTGGCGGCTCGAGATAATCGAGGGCGATGCCCGGCGCGTGCTGCGCCTGCGACTGCACCCGCCGGTCACTTCGCACGAAGAGGACAAGTAGGACCAATGCCCGATCGTACCATCCGACTTGCCGTCCTCGGCCTGTTCATCCTGTCCGTACTTGTTGGCGGATATCTTTATCTGACGGGCGGCGGCGCAAGGCTTTCGATCGCGGACGTCACTGGATCAAGGCCGACATTGGCTGGGCCGGATCGGCGATTCGTGCCCGTCGTGAAAGTTCCCAAGGCGGTGGGCTGGACCGGCAATGCTACGCCGGTCGCCGCCACTGGGCTTACGGTAAAGGCGTTCGCGCAAGGGCTCGATCATCCACGCTGGATGCTGGTTCTCCCAAATGGCGATGTGCTTGTTGCCGAATCCAATGGGCCACGAAGCAAGGCAAGCGGCGGGATACGCGGCTGGTTCGAACGCAAGTTCATGCAACGGGCGGGTGCCGGCGGCGTGTCGGCCGATCATATCACACTGCTGCGCGATACCAATGGCGACGGCGTTGCCGATTTCCGCTCGGTGCTGGTCGCTGGATTGAACGCACCGTTCGGCATGGCGCTGGTCGGCGACCAGCTTTACGTCGCCGATAACGATGCGTTGCTGCGCTTTCCATTCAAACCGGGCGAGAACAGGATCGATGCCAAGCCCGAAAAGATCGTCGCCTTGCCCGCCGGTGGCCACTGGACGCGAAGCCTCGTTCCCAACGCGGACGGGACGAGGCTGTACGTGGGAGTGGGATCCGCCAGCAACATCGCCGAAGGCGGGCTGGAAGCCGAGACGAACCGTGCTGCGGTGCTCGAGGTCGATATCAAGAGCAAGGATTTCCGCGTCTATGCCACTGGCCTGCGCAATCCTGTCGGCATGGCATGGGAACCGGAAAACAAGGACTTGTGGGTCGTCGTCAATGAACGGGACGAACTCGGCTCCGATCTCGTCCCCGATTATCTGACGCTCGTCGAGTTCGGCGGAAATTACGGCTGGCCCTGGTATTATTGGGGAGGAAACGTTGATCCTCGTGTGCCCGAGCCCGATCAGGACATCCGGCAATATATCAATCGGCCTGATTATGCGCTGGGCCCCCACGTTGCCGCGCTCGGGCTGACGTTCGCCGCCGGTGCCAAGCTCGGCCCCGCGTTCGCAAACGGCGCATTTATCGGCCTTCACGGCTCATGGAATCGCCGTCCGCTATCGGGGTACAAGGTCATATTCGTTCCGTTCGCCAAAGGGCGCCCCAAGGGCATGCCGGTCGATGTGCTGAGGGGATTCCTTAATGCCGACGAACAAGCGCGAGGCCGACCGGTCGGCGTCGTCATCGACAGCAAAGGTGCGCTTCTCGTCGCGGACGATGTCGGCAACCGGATCTGGCGGGTGACAACCAAGTGACGCAATCTCGTACCCTGGCGAAGGCCGGGGATCGAAACCGGTCACGCAATTGGACCCCGGCTGTTGCCCTGGGACTGGGGATGGCCTCCGCCGCGGGATTCGCACCGCTCAACTGGTGGTTGCTGAGCCTGATCTGCCTTGCCGGGCTGATTGCCCTGATCGAACGCGCCAAGACACTGCGACGCGCGCTTGCCACTGGATGGCTGTTCGGACTGGGCCATTTCGTCATCGGGCTCAACTGGATCGCGACCGCCTTCTACTACCAGGACGCAATGCCCCACTGGCTCGGCTGGATCGCGGTGGTCCTGGTCTCGCTGTTCTTCGCCATATATCCAGCGGTGGCGACTGGACTGGCGTGGCGATGGGGGCGACGGTCGTCGCTGGTTTCACTGTGCCTCGCGCTCGCTATAGCCTGGATCGTCACGGAATGGCTCCGCGCGACATTGTTCACCGGCTTTGCCTGGAATCCGCTTGGCGTGATGCTGGTCGACATCGGCAAGCCCGCGCGGTGGATCGGTACATACGGACTTTCGGCTATTGTGATCCTGACCGCCGGGGCGATTGCCGGGCTCGGCGTCCGCAAGTGGCGCGAGGCGGCCTGGCTCGCATTGCCGCTGGCGACCTGCGCGATAATTTCGTGGGCGATACCGCCGGCGCCACCGCCCCGCCCCGACTCGATCTGGCTTCATGTCGTCCAGCCCGACATCAATCAAAACGAGAAGTGGGATGAGGCGCTTGCCGCGCGCAACTACAAGCGGCTCGCAGGATTGACGGGCAAGCCCACGGCACATGCCCGCCTCATCCTCTGGCCCGAAGCCGCGATCCCCGACTATCTCGACGAAGAGCCCTGGGCGCGCGAGCGACTGGCAGGGCTGCTCGGCCCGCACGATCTGCTGCTGACGGGGGGCAATGATCTCGTCTACGACAAGGCGGGCAAGCTGGTCGCTGCCCACAACAGCCTGTTCGCTGTCGATTCGCAGGCGCGCGTGCTTGCCCGCTACGATAAGGCGCACCTTGTACCCTATGGCGAATATCTCCCGATGCGTCCGATATTGTCGGCACTCGGGCTGTCGCGCCTCGCACCCGGCGATTTCGATTTTCTCGCAGGCCCCGGACCACGGACGCTGATAGTGCCGGGATTCGGAAAGATCGGCATCCAGATCTGCTACGAGATGATTTTCTCCGGACAGGTGGTGGACAAGCACAACCGCCCGGACTTCATCTTCAACCCCTCGAACGATGCCTGGTTCGGTGGATGGGGTCCCCCACAGCATCTGGCCCAGGCACGGTTGCGGGCGATCGAGGAAGGTCTTCCCATCGTCCGTTCGACTCCAACCGGGATTTCAGCGGTCGTCGATGCGGATGGCCGCATCATCGACCAGCTGGCGTGGCATCAGCCCGGCGCAATCGACGCGAAATTGCCGGGAGCCCTGCCACCAACGCTCTTTTCGCGCTTCGGCAACGTGCTGCCCTTCCTGTTCGCGGCACTGCTCGCCCTTATCCTGATTGCAGTCCGGCGCGGCGCGCGTTAAGGGCGACATAAGGAAAGCTTTATATCCCGCTATCGGCGAGAGCCGTCTGCAGTAAGGATCGTCATGCGCAGCAATTATCTCTTCACCTCGGAAAGCGTCTCCGAAGGCCATCCCGACAAGGTCGCCGACCAGATTTCGGATGCGATCGTGGACCTCTTCCTGTCGAAGGATCCGGAAGCGCGAATCGCTTGCGAAACGCTGACCACTACCCAGCTGGTGGTGCTGGCGGGCGAAATCCGCTGCAAAGGCGTCTATGAGGATGGCGCTTGGGCGCCGGGCGCGCTTGACGAGATCGAGCAAGCGGTCCGAGCCACGGTGAAGCGGATCGGATATGAGCAGGACGGTTTCCACTGGGAGACCTTCAAGTTCCAGAACCATCTTCACGGCCAATCGGCGCATATCGCGCAGGGCGTGGATGCCAGCGGCAACAAGGATGAAGGCGCAGGCGACCAGGGCATCATGTTCGGTTTTGCTTGTGACGAGACCCCCGACCTGATGCCGGCTACACTCTATTACAGCCACAAGATCCTCGAACGCATGGCCGCCGACCGTCATTCGGGCGCTGCACCGTTCCTCGAACCCGATGCCAAGAGCCAGGTTACGCTCCGCTTCGAGAATGGCGTGCCCGCTGCCGCCACCGCGATCGTCGTCTCGACCCAGCACGCCAAGGGCTATGATGAAGGCGCCGGGGAAGCTGAACTGAAGGCCTATGTGAAGAAAGTCATTGCCGAGATCCTGCCCGCAAAGCTGCTTTCCGAGGCAACCGAATATCACATCAACCCGACCGGCAGTTTCGAGATTGGCGGCCCCGACGGCGACGCCGGGCTGACCGGGCGCAAGATCATCGTCGACACCTACGGCGGTGCAGCCCCACACGGCGGCGGCGCCTTTTCCGGCAAGGATCCGACGAAGGTCGATCGCTCGGCAGCTTATATCACCCGATATCTCGCCAAGAATATCGTCGCGGCGGGCCTCGCCAAGCGTTGCACCATCCAACTCGCCTACGCGATCGGCGTGTCGAAGCCGCTGTCGCTCTATGTCAACACGCACGGCACGGGCACTGTCGATGACGCCCGGATCGAGGATGCGATCACGCGGATGGAATCGCTCGGCGGCCTGACGCCGCGCGGCATTCGGACACATCTCGGCCTCAACAAGCCGATCTACCAGAAGACCGCGGCTTATGGCCATTTCGGCCGCAAGCCCGAAGGCGACTTCTTCCCGTGGGAGAAGACCGATCTGGCTGATGCGCTGAAGGCTGCGTTGTAAGCGCTTCACGTACCCCGGCGCAGACCGGGGTCTAGTTTCAATGTTGCGACTGGACCCCGGCCTGCGCCGGGGTACAAGGTGACATGAGCAACATCTACGCCCCATTCGCCTCTGCCGCCGAGGCCGCAGGCGATCGCCCATTCATCACCGAGGGCGATAGCGTCCGCCTGCGCTACAGCGATCTCGACGCTGCCACCGCGACCTATGCAGCCGCACTGACGTTGGCGGGCGCCACGCCCGGCGATCGGATCGTCGTGCAGATCGAAAAATCGGTCGAAAATGTCCTGCTCTATCTCGGCGCATTGCGGGCCGGGCTGGTCTATGTGCCTCTCAACACCGCCTACACCGCTGCCGAGCTCGACTATTTCATCGGTGATGCCGAGCCGGCGATCGTGGTGTGCGATCCGGCCAAGGCCGAAGCGATCGGCCCGGTATCGGGAAAGGCAGTTCTGCTTACGCTGGGTGCAGACGGATGCGGCACGCTTGCCGACGGCCTGATGCCAGTACCCTTTGCCACTGTCGTGCGTGGGTCGGACGACCTCGCCGCAATCCTCTACACTTCAGGCACGACCGGCCGCTCCAAGGGCGCGATGCTCAGCCACGGCAACCTCGCATCGAACGCGCTCGTGCTTAAGGATCACTGGCGCTGGCAGGACGGCGACGTGCTGATCCATGCGCTGCCCATCTACCATGTCCATGGGCTGTTCGTGGCGATCCACGGAGCCCTGCTCAACGGCTCGACGATGCTTTTCCACAAAAGCTTCGATGCGGATGCCGTGCTCGCCGATTTCGCACGAGCGACGATCCTGATGGGCGTTCCGACCTTCTATGTCCGACTCGCGGCACACCCCGGGCTTACCCGCGAGGCATGCTCACCGATGCGCCTCTTCATCAGCGGGTCCGCGCCACTGCTCGAGGCAACGTTCACCGAGTTCGCCGAGAAGAGCGGCAAGTCGATCCTCGAACGCTACGGCATGACCGAAGCGGGGATGATCACCTCAAACCCCTATGAGGGCGAACGGGTCGCGGGAACCGTCGGCTATGCACTCCCCGGCGTTTCAGTCCGCGTCAGCGACGAGCAGGGACGCGAAGTCGCGCACGGCACTCCCGGCGTACTCGAAATGAAGGGACCCAACCTCTTCAAAGGCTATTGGCACAATCCGGACAAGACCGCCGAGGAGCATCGCGACGACGGCTATTTCGTCACCGGCGATATTGCCATCATGGCCGAGGATGGCCGCGTCAGCATCGTCGGACGCGCCAAGGACCTGATCATCGCCGGCGGGTTCAACGTCTACCCCAAGGAGATCGAACTCGCGATCGATGCCGTGCCCGGCATCGGCGAAAGCGCGGTGATCGGCGTGCCCCATCCGGATCTCGGCGAGGCGGTGGTCGCCATCGCGACGCGCAACGTGGGGAGCAATATAGACGAAGACAACGTCCTCGCCACGATTGCGGACAAGCTTGCACGCTTCAAGCAACCCCGGCGTGTCATATTCGTCGATGCACTTCCCCGCAACGCAATGGGCAAGGTCCAGAAGGCCTCTCTCCGCGAAACACATGCGGGAATGTTTGCCCGCTAGTCGTTTTCACGAGCGGAATCCGAAAAAAGCATGCGCGAGTGCCTCGCCTGTGGAGATCGCGCCTGATATGCGGCGCGCCATGTCTGATCCAACCACCATCCGCCGTCTCTATGGCAGGCGACAGGGGCACGCCTTGCGCTCAGGCCAGGCCGCCCTAGTCGATGAACTTCTCCCACAGATTTCAATTCCCGAAAGCGGTCCGATTACCGCTGAAACCCTGTTCGGCGACGCCGTGGGATCGGGGCGTCCCCTCGAACTGGAAATCGGATTCGGCAGTGGCGAGCATCTCGCCGGCCTCGCATCGATGCGGCCCGATCATGGCTTCATCGGCTGCGAGCCCTTTCTCAACGGCGTCGTCGGCGCGCTTGTCCATGTCGAGCGACTGGAACTGGACAATGTCCGCATCCACATGGGCGATGCGCTCGAGGTGCTCGAGCGTCTGCCGGATGCATCGCTGGACCGCGCCTATCTGCTTCATCCCGATCCATGGCCAAAGGCGCGCCACGCCAAGCGCCGCTTCATGAACAGTGGGCCAATTGATCTCATCGCGGCCAAGCTCAAGCCAGGCTGTGAATTCCGCTTCGGAACAGATCATCCGGTCTATTGCCGCTGGGCGATGATGGTGATGGACCAGAGCCCGCATTTCGAATGGATCGCCAGCACGCCGCAGGATTTCCTCGTGAGGCCCGACGACTGGCCCGAGACGCGATACGAGGCGAAGGCCCGGCGCCTTGGCCACGAGGTCTGGTATTTCAGGTATCGGCGCCGCTGAGACCGCGGAAATCGCAGACTGCTTCAAGCGTGCGAATAATCCTGCGAGACGAACTCATCCATAAGCCGCAGCAACTTGTTAACGCCCGATTTTCCGGGACGATCTATTTCGCGAAGCGGTAGCGCTATGGCTTGCGCCACATATTGCGATGCTCCTGCATATGCGATCGCCCAGCGGGCGAAGCGGCGCTGGCTGATCGGTCCTTCGCTCAGCGTGACGATATCGGTGTGACGCGGGTCGCGCCTGATCTTTAGCTTCAGCTGATCGATCGCCTTTTCATCGCCCTCGATGTAATGGGCAAAATACTCGCCGGTGAAGATCAGCGCCCCGGTCAGCGACGAGGCGTTGTTCCACCGTCGCGAGGCGGCGATGATATCGGCCATTGCGGCCTCCGCATCCGCAGGCGGGACCAGGCAACGGCTCACATGTAGCCAGTGAACTTCCATGCTGCCGACATCCCAGAATGCGAGGCTCCATGCTATCCGCAATGTTCCCATTAGTAGTTGTCCGCTGCGGTCTGGACGCGGCTCGGCAAGTCGCTCTAGATGAGCCGATGATCGACATCCGCCTCGCCCGACCCGACGACATCGATGCGCTCGCCCAGCTCAAACTCGAAACCTTCCGCGAAACCTTCATCGCAGGCTTCGCCATACCCTATCCCCCCGCCGACCTCGCGATCTTCGAAGAGAAGGCATATAGCCCCGCATCGATCGCGATCGAACTAGCGGATGCCGCGATCACCACCTGGATAGCGGAACGCGACGGTCGCTTGCTCGGCTACGCCAAGATTGGCCCCTGCCACCTGCCCCACCCCGAGGCACGGCCGGAACATGGCGAACTCTACCAGCTCTATGTGCGCGGCGAAGCTCAGGGGCTGGGGCTCGGCAGCCTCCTACTGACCCACGCGCTTGACCATCTCGCGGTGACGCGTCCCGGTCCGGTTTGGCTGGGGGTCTGGTCGGGCAACCTCAAGGCGCAGGAAGTGTACGTGAAGCGCGGTTTCTCGAAGGTCGGCGAATATCGGTTTCCGGTGGGCACCTGGTACGACGAGGAGTATATTTTCCGGCGGGATCAGCGAGAGACTGGCCTGTCGTAGACCGCGATCCGCGCGCGCATCAGCCTGCGGTCCTCCAGCGAATACCACAATGATATGCCACCATCCTCGACGAGCGCGGATGCTGCGAAAGCGATATCGGTGGCGGCGCGGTCTTCCGGGGGAGGCGGCATCAGCACCGGTTCGACGCCCCGCCCTGTCACCTTGCTGAAATCGGGGGCGAAGCTGATCCAGCCGATCCGCCAGCGCGCATCTACCGTCGCGCCATTGTAGAACATCACAGGATCATGATCGCCGAATCGCACGATCGGCCCGGTCGATAGGTGCCAATTGTCCCAGCTGTCCTCCCGCACCGTAAACGGATCGGGGAGCACTTCCCATTCGCCATCAAGGCTCTTCGCGCGCGCGACGCCGATACGCGACGCATTTTGCTGTGCATATTCGTAGAAAAGCAGCCAATCGCCGCCCGGAAGCTCGGCGAGAGTCGCTTCCTTGATATTTCCGGCCCCTTCGGGTGCCTTCAGCGCGACATGGCTCTTCTCAAGATGAAGCAGGTCCCGCCCGCGCGCGACGAGCAGCGAGCCTTGGCGCCGGGTTTCCTCGACGCCTGTATAAAAGACCAGCACCTGGTGATCACCCCGCGCCAATGTGGGGTCCTCCACCCCGCCGGCGTCGAAGCAATCGGGACCAGGGGTGATCGCCGGCTTGGCATCAAGCTTGAGATGGATACCGTCCGGTGACTCTCCGCAAAAGATGATCCCCGTTGGATCATCAGCCCCCAACGGACACGGAACACCGCGCACCAATGCGCAGTAACTTCCCCGCTTTCGCCAGATATAGGGGCTCATCCAGTCCATTTTCGCCATCTTGGGCGGAAGATCCAGCACCAGTTCGGCAACTTCGGAGACGATATAGGCTGGCATCATGCTCCCTGTGCGATGCTGAGCGACAGACCGCCATCGATCGTGACGGTCGTGCCGGTGATATAGTCTGCGGCGGGCGAAAGCAGGAAGGCGACGAGTTCGGCGACTTCCTCGGGGCGACCCGCCCTGCCCCACGGTATCGCCGCCTCCTGGCTATGAAGAAATGCCGGATCAGCCAGCGCATGCGCATTCATCGGGGTCAGGATCATGCCGGGCGCGACGCCGTTGACCGCGATCCGGCGGGGCGCGAGTTCGAGTGCGAGCGTGGTGGTGAGTTGGGAAAGTCCGCCCTTGGCAGAATCATAATCGATTCCGCCGGCGCGGGGGGCATGTTCGTGGATCGAGGAGATATTTACGATCTTTGCGCATATCGCATCCCCTAAACCGCGCACGAAGCGGCGGCAGGTGAGGAAGGGACCGTAAAGATCGGCACGCACGACCCGGTCGAACTGCGCCAGCGCCATGTCAGCAAGCTTTACGCCGCTCATGTTGAGCCCCGCCGAGTTGACGAGCCATGTCGCGGTGCCGAAGGTCTTTTCGCATGCGCCAAATAATGCCTCCACCGCAGCCTCGTCCGAAACGTCGGTCTGCACCGCAATAGCCCTGCAACCAGCGGCCTCAACTGCGGCCACGGTGCGAGCAGCGCCCTCCTCGTCCCGCAGATAAGTGATTGCAATGGCAGCACCCGCGCGCGCCAGCCGGGCCGCGCAGGCCGCGCCGATGCCAGATTCAGCGCCGGTAACGACGGCTATGGGGTTGCTCTCCATTCCATCGTCGAACGAAGCTGGCGGTGGAATGTTGCATGCTTGCTCCCCCCAGCGATATCAACTATAGCGACCGCGTTCTCTCGACATTGGTAACTCTGCCGAGGTCGGGGCCGGAAGGCTCCGACGCCAGAAGGTGTTTGCATTTATGACCGATATCGCTGCGATTGCGGAGTTGATTGAGCCCGAGGCCAAGGCCCTGGGGCTTTCGCTCGTGCGCGTCGCGCTGTTCGGCGGCAGGACGGATCCAACGCTGCAGATCATGGCCGAGCGGCCCGACACGCGCCAGCTCGCGCTCTCGGACTGCGAGGCCCTTTCGCGGCGAATTTCCGACATACTCGATGCAAACGACCCGATCGAATTCGCCTATCGGCTTGAAGTCAGCTCGCCCGGCATCGATCGTCCGCTGACCCGGCCACAGGATTATACCGACTGGGCAGGCTTCGATGCGCGCATCAAGCTCAGCGAGCCGGTCGAGGGACGCAAGCAGTTCGACGGACAAATCATCGCCCGCGATGGCGAAATGGTCACTTTTTATGTAGAACGCATGGGTGAGATCGCCGTGCCGCTGGCCAAGATCGCCAGCGCAAAGCTGATCCTGACCGATGCACTGCTCAAGGCTACCGCGCCGCTCTCAGCCGAGGGCGCGGACAAGATTTCAACGGAAGGGTAACGACAACATGGCCACCGCCATTTCCGCCAACAAGGCCGAACTCCTCGCCATCGCAGATGCGGTTGCACGCGAGAAGCTGATCGATCGCGAAATCGTCATCGAGGCAATGGAAGACGCAATCCAGCGCGCCGCCCGCGCCCGCTACGGCGCCGAGAACGACATCCGCGCCAAGATCGACCCCAAGAGCGGCGACATGCGGCTCTGGCGCGTCGTCGAAGTGGTCGACCTGGTCGACGACTATTTCAAGCAGGTCTCGGTCGCAGACGCCCAGAAGCTGCAGAAGGGTGCGGAGCTCGGCGACTATATTGTCGATCCGCTGCCCCCGATCGAATTCGGTCGCATCGCCGCGCAGGCCGCCAAGCAAGTGATCTTCCAGAAGGTCCGCGACGCCGAGCGCGAGCGCCAGCATGAGGAATTCAAGGATCGCGTCGGCGAGATCATCACCGGCGTCGTAAAGCGTGTCGAGTTCGGCCATGTCGTCGTCGATCTCGGCCGTGCAGAAGGCGTGATCCGCCGCGACCAGCAGATCCCGCGCGAAGTCGTTCGCGTCGGGGATCGCATTCGTTCGCTGATCCTCAACGTACGTCGCGAGAGCCGCGGCCCGCAGATCTTCCTGAGCCGCGCGCATCCGGACTTCATGAAGAAGCTCTTCGCGCAGGAAGTTCCCGAAATCTACGACGGCGTCATCGAGATCAAGGCAGCTGCACGCGATCCCGGCAGCCGCGCCAAGATCGGCGTGATCAGCCACGATGGCTCGATCGATCCAGTCGGCGCATGCGTCGGCATGAAGGGCAGCCGCGTCCAGGCAGTCGTCCAGGAAATGCAGGGCGAGAAGATCGACATCATTCCCTGGTCGCCCGATCTCGCGACCTTCGTCGTCAATGCGCTGCAGCCAGCGCAGGTCGCCCGCGTCGTAATCGACGAGGAAGACAGCCGCATCGAAGTCGTCGTTCCCGATGACCAGCTTTCGCTCGCAATCGGTCGTCGTGGCCAGAATGTCCGCCTCGCCTCCCAGCTGACTGGCTCGGCAATCGACATCCTGACCGAGGCGGATGCAAGCGAGAAGCGCCAGAAGGAATTCGTCGAACGTTCGGAGATGTTCCAGAACGAGCTCGACGTCGACGAGACACTGGCACAGCTGCTCGTCGCCGAAGGTTTCGGCGCGCTCGAAGAAGTGGCCTATGTCGATCCCGGCGAGCTTTCGACGATCGAGGGCTTCGACGAGGAACTGGCTGCAGAACTCCAGAATCGTGCGCAGGAAGCGCTCGATCGCCGCGAAGTGGTTGCGCGCGAAGAGCGCCAGGCCCTTGGCGTCGAGGACGCGCTGGCCGCGCTGCCATATCTCAACGAGGCGATGCTCGTCACGCTGGGCAAGGCCGGGATCAAGACGCTCGACGATCTCGCCGACCTGGCGACCGACGAACTGATCCAGAAGAAGCGCCCCGAACAGCGCCGCAGGGCGGAAAGCACGACCCAGCGCACTGAAGACAAGGGTGGGGTACTCGCCGAATATGGCCTGAGCGAAGAGCAGGGCAACGAAATCATCATGGCGGCCCGCGCTCACTGGTTCGAAGATGAAGCGACTGTCGGGGAGGACGCGAATGCGGAAACTCCCCAATGAGCCGCTAGGTTCAAGACAGGGCAGAACGCATCCTGGTGAAGACCAGGGTGCGGAAGCAACATCGGAAATGGATCCCGGCCTGCCCCGGGATACGATGTCGAGCCATGTTCCCGAGCGAAAGTGCATCCTTACCGGCACGCACGGACCGCGCGCAGGCCTGATCCGGCTTGCACTTGGCCCGGACGGCAGCATTGCGCCCGATATCAAGGCGCGTGCCCCCGGGCGCGGCGCATGGATCGGCGTGGATCGTGCAACGCTTGAAGTCGCGATCGCCAAGGGAAAGCTCAAGGGCGCGTTGGCGCGCGCATTCAAGACTGGCGACATCATCATTCCCGACGACCTGCCGCAGCGGATCGAGGATGCGCTTGCCCGCGCGACGCTCGATCGGCTCGGTCTCGAAGCGCGCTCCGGCAAGCTGCTGACTGGATCAGACAAGATTGCCGAAGCCGCGCGCAAGGGCAATGTCACGCTGATGCTGCATGCAGCAGACGCCGCCGAGGATGGCTGCCGCAAGCTCGATCAGGCGATGCGCGTTGGCAATGATATCGAGGGTAGCGGCCTGCGGGGACTCGTAATTCCGGCAGACCGCTCCATATTGGCGATGGCGCTCGGGCGCGAAAATGTAGTACATATCGCGATCATCGCGGCGGAGGCTTCCGCACGCGTTCTTGATTCGTTGTCGCGATGGCGCGGATTTATTGGACGAAATGACGATGCCGGGCCTTGCGAAGCAGCTTCGCACGGTCAAGCGGCATAACGATTTTTGAGTGAAGGGTTCGGGTTTCTAGATGAGCGATAACGACAAGCCGAAATTGGGAATGCGCGCGCCTCTGGGCCTCAAGCGCACGGTCGAGACGGGCCAGGTGAAGCAGAGCTTCAGCCACGGCCGCTCGAACACCGTGGTCGTCGAGGTGAAGCGTCGCCGCATGCTCGGCAAGCCAGGTGAGGCCGATCATGCGCCCGAGGTCGAAGCCCCCGCACCTGCCCCCGCGCCAGCGCCTGCACCGGTCGCTGCGAAGCCTGTCACGCAGCAGCCTCGCCCGGTTGCGCCACGCCCCAACGTAGGCAACGACCTCCTCTCCCGCCAGGAGCTTCAAACGAAGCTGCTGCGCGAGGCCGACGAATCACGCATGAACGCGCTCGAGGAAGCTCGTCGCCGCGAAGAGCGTCGCCGCGCCGAGGAAAATCGCCGCGCCGAAGACGTCCGGCAGAACCCGCAGGATTATCCCACTCCGGTGGAAGCTCCCACACCAGCCGAGGCCGAGCCGGAAATGGCGACTGCAGCGGCAGCGGCACCCCCAGTGGCCGAGGAAGCAGCAACTCCAGTCGCAGCCGAAGCAGAGGCTGGCGCACGCGGGGCAGCCCCTCCTCCGCGCCGCTTCACGCCTGTCGCGGCGCCCAAGCGTCCCGAACCGCCGGCACGTCCCTCACGTGGCCGTGGCGTCGATGAGCGCCGCCAGTCCGGCAAGCTGACCGTCACCAAGGCACTCGACGATGGCGATGGCGCCCGCGCCCGCTCGCTCGCCGCGCTCAAGCGTGCGCGTGAAAAGGACAAGCGTTCCCACATGGGCGGCGGCGTCCAGGCCAAGCAGATCCGCGACGTTGTCGTGCCGGAAGCAATCACCGTCCAGGAGCTTGCCAACCGAATGGCCGAACGCGGCGCGGACCTGGTCAAGGCGCTCTTCAAGATGGGCAGTCCAGTCACCGTCAACCAGACGATCGACCAGGATACCGCTGAGCTGCTCGTCACCGAATTCGGCCACAACATCAAGCGCGTGTCCGATGCCGACATCGATCTGGTTTCGGACGAGGATGTCGATGCCAACGAGACGCTGACGCCACGTGCGCCGGTGGTCACGATCATGGGTCATGTCGATCACGGCAAGACCTCGCTGCTCGACGCGCTGCGCGGCACCGACGTTGCCGGCGGCGAAGCCGGTGGCATCACGCAGCATATCGGCGCCTATCAGGTGACGATGAAGGACGGATCGAAAATCACGTTCCTCGATACGCCTGGCCATGAAGCGTTCAGCGACATGCGTTCGCGTGGCGCCAACGTCACCGATATCGTCGTGATCGTGGTCGCCGCCGATGACGGCATCCGTCCGCAGACCATCGAGGCAATCTCGCACACCAAGGCGGCCGGCGTGCCGATGATCATCGCGATCAACAAGTGCGACAAGCCCGGCGGCAATCCCAAGAAGGTCCGCGAGGAACTGCTCCAGTACGACGTCCAGGTCGAATATATGGGCGGCGACGTGCAGGATGTCGAAGTCTCCGCGCTCAAGAAAACCGGGCTCGACGACCTGATCGACAAGATCCAGCTCCAGGCCGAAATTCTCGACCTCAAGGCCAATCCGGATCGGCCTGCCGAAGGTTCAGTGATCGAAGCCACGCTCGACAAGGGCCGTGGTCCGGTCGCCACGATCCTCGTCAGCCGCGGCACGCTTCGCGTCGGCGACATCTTCGTGGTCGGCGCCGAAAGCGGCAAGGTTCGCGCGATGGTCGATGACAAGGGCCGCCAGGTCAAGGAAGCCGGCCCCTCAGTACCGGTCGAAGTGCTCGGTCTTTCGGGCGTTCCGGCAGCGGGCGACCAGCTCTCCGTCGTCGAGAACGAAGCCCGTGCCCGCGAAGTCGCGGCGTATCGCGCCTCGGTGATCCTGAAGAAGCGCACGACTTCAGCCCCGGCCAGCCTGGAGACGATGTTCTCCGCGCTCAAGGAGAAGAAGGCACAGGAATATCCGGTGGTGGTCAAGGCCGATGCCCAAGGCTCGGTCGAGGCGATCGTCAGCTCGCTCAACAAGATCTCGACCGACGATATCCGCGTTCGCATCCTGCATTCGGGCGTTGGCGGCATCACCGAGAGCGACGTGACGCTGGCTTCCGCCAGCCGTGCGCCGATCATCGGCTTCAATGTCCGTCCCAATGCCAAGGCGCGAGAAATCGCGGCTCGTGAAGGCGTTGCGCTGAAATATTACGACGTGATCTATGATCTGCTCGACGATATCCGCGCCGCGCTGATCGGTCAGCTCGGGCCCGAGTTTTTCGAGACGGTCGTCGGCCGCGCCGAAATCCGCGAGGTCTTCTCGGCGGGCAAGCATGGCAAGGCTGCCGGACTGCTCGTGCTCGAAGGCTATATCCGCCAGAAGCTGCGCGCTCGCGTCATGCGCGACGATGTCATCATCTACAACGGCCAGATCTCTTCGCTCCGTCGCTTCAAGGACGACGTCCCCGAAGTCCGGGCAGGCCTCGAATGCGGCATCACGCTGGATTCGACGACCGACATCAAGCCGGGCGACATCGTCGAGACGTTCGAAGTGGAAGAGCGCGAACGGACGCTTTGACCATGCGCCCCGGCAAATTGCCGGGGCCCGGTAGCAACGCTGATACTGGACCCCGGCCTTTGCCGGGGTACCTTTGAGAGGTAGCCATGCGCAAAAACGAAACCCCCGAGGGCAAGACGGTTCGCCTGCTTCGCGTCGGCGAGCAGGTACGCCATGCGCTTTCGGAGGTGCTGATGCGTGGCGAGGTGCGTGATGAGACGCTCACCAGCCACATGGTATCGATCACGGAAGTTCGCATGTCTCCGGACCTGCGCCACGCCACTGCATTCGTGAAACCGCTGCTCGGCGCCGACGAAGCTGCCGTCATCAAGGCGCTGCGCACCAACACCGCCTATCTCCAGAGCGAAGTCGCGCGGCGGGTGAACACCAAATATGCGGCGAAGCTGAAATTCCTTCCGGATGAGAGCTTCGACCAGGGCAGCCACATCGATGCGCTGCTCCGCGATCCCAAGGTCGCGCAGGATTTGCAGCGGGAATAGCGGGGAGCGCTCAGCTTTCGTTCAGGCGGTTCGCGATAGCGTTCGGCCATTATGAAAAGGCTGATCCTTCCACTCCTCGCGGGCGCACTCCTTGCATCGGGCTGCGCCGCGACCGAACGCCCTCCGGCACGCGCCGGAGAGCAGGCTTCGATCCCGTTCCTCAACCATGGCGGTGTCTATAACTGGACCGCCGACGGCAATGAGGCGCTTTATATCGAGGATGACTTCCACCGCTGGTACCATGCGACGCTGTTTGGTCCGTGCAGCCGATTGCCATTTTCGGAGACAATCGGTTTCGAAACGCGCGGCTCGGATACGCTGGACAATTTCGGCACGGTCGTGGTGCACGGCGAGCGTTGCCCGATCCGCACTTTCGTGAACAGCGCCCCACCGCCCAAGGAAATGAAGCGCCACAAGCGCGGTCGCGGTGCGAGTTCGGACTCCGAGGCTGACAGGGAGCCCGCGGCCCGCTAAGCGGCGCCGATGCATGGCTGGATCATCATCGACAAACCCATCGGCCCGGGCTCGACCCAGGTCGTCTCGGCGGTCAAGCGCGCGCTGCGCGTCGGCGGCTACGGGAAATACAAGGTCGGCCATGGCGGAACGCTGGATCCGCTGGCATCCGGCGTGCTGCCGGTGGCGATCGGCGAGGCGACCAAGCTCTCGGGTCGAATGCTGGATGCCGACAAGATCTATGATTTCACGATCGGCTTCGGGGTGCAGACCGACACGCTCGATGGCGAAGGCGTGGCGATCGCGACAAGCGACGTACGCCCCAGCCTCGCCGCGGTGGAGATGGTGCTGCCGCGGTTCACTGGCCCGATCGAGCAGATGCCGCCAGCCTATTCCGCGCTCAAGATCGACGGCAAGCGCGCCTATGATCTCGCGCGTGCCGGCGAGGAGGTCGTGCTCGCGACGCGCAACGTCACGATCCATGAACTGACGGTCCACCGGGACGGCGATGACGGGCAGTTGCAATCCGTCACGCTCACGGCGCGCGTCTCAAAGGGCACCTATATCCGTAGCCTGGCGCGGGATATCGCGCTGGCGGTTGGCACGGTCGGCCATGTCACCATGCTCCGGCGGACCAAGGCCGGTCCGTTCACGCTGGAATCAGCGATTTCACTGGACAAGCTCTCGGAAATGGCTAAGGAGCCCGCCCTTGAACAACTTCTCTTGCCGCTGACGGCAGGGCTGGACGACATCCCGGCTCTATACGTCTCCCCCGATCAGGCAAGGGCGCTCCGCCAGGGGCGAAAACTGATCGGGATCGCTGCCGCACCCGGGCTCAGCCTTGCGATGGAAGGGAATTCTCCCGTCGCGCTGGTCGAACTCGATGGCCCGGAACTCCGGGTGGTTCGCGGCTTCAACCCGTAGAAACGAAAGGAAGACGATGTCGATTACTGCAGAGCGCAAGGAAGCGCTGATCAAGGAACATGCCCGCGCCGAGAATGACACGGGTTCGCCCGAAGTCCAGGTCGCTATCCTTACCGAACGCATCATCAACCTGACCGAGCATTTCAAGGGCCACGCCAAGGACAACCACTCCCGCCGCGGCCTGCTCATGATGGTCAACAAGCGCCGCAGCCTGCTTGATTATCTCAAGCGCGAGGACTCGGGACGCTACAGCGAACTGATCGCGAAGCTCGGCCTTCGCAAGTAAGAATAAGGACGGCCTCCGAACGGAGGCCGTTTCTGATTCCGGCCAGGCGCAATCCGGCGTGTGGCAGGACAGGCGGGGGAATCAGAATCCCGTCAAAAGGCGGACCAATCGGGTCCGCAAACTCGAGAGGCCCCGATCGCATAGGGCGATCGGAGACAAGGAAATCCAATGTTCAAAATTCATCGTGAAGAAATCCAGTGGGGCGAACAGACGCTCGTTCTGGAAACGGGGCAGGTTGCCCGCCAGGCTGACGGCGCCGTAATGGCGACGCTCGGCGAAACCGTCGTGCTCTGCGCGGTCACCGCCGCCAAGTCGGTCAAGGAAGGGCAGGATTTCTTCCCGCTCACCGTCCACTACCAGGAAAAATATTCGGCCGCCGGACGCATTCCGGGCGGCTTCTTCAAGCGCGAGCGCGGCGCGACAGAAAAGGAAACGCTGGTCAGCCGCCTGATCGACCGTCCGATCCGCCCGCTCTTCCCAGAGGGTTTCTACAACGAAATCAACGTCATCTGCCAGGTCCTGAGCTATGACGGCGAGAACGAGCCCGACATCCTCGCGATGGTCGCCGCTTCCGCCGCCCTGACGCTCTCCGGCGTGCCCTTCATGGGCCCGATCGCGGCGGCCCGCGTCGGCTATGTCGATGGCGAATATATCCTCAATCCGAACAACGACCAGATCAAGGCAGGCGATCTCGATCTCGTCGTCGCCGGCACCGGCAACGCAGTGATGATGGTGGAATCGGAAGCCAAGGAGCTTTCCGAAGAGGTCATGCTCGGCGCCGTGATGTTCGCGCATCGTGGTTGCCAGAAGGTCATCGGAGCGATCATCAAGCTCGCCGAGAAGGCTGCCAAGGATCCTTGGGAAATGGCCCCGCAGGCCGATCTCACTGCCGCCAAGAAGAAGCTCGAGAAGCTCATCGGCAAGGACATCACCGCTGCCTACAAGCTGACCGACAAGTCGGCCCGCTCGAACGCGCTCAACTCGGCTCGCGCCAAGGCCAAGGAAGCCTTCGCTTCCGAAGCCCCGCAGGACCAGATGGCGGCAATGAAGCTCGTCAAGAAGCTCGAAGCCGAGATCGTTCGCGGCGCCATCCTCAAGGACGGCCAGCGCATCGACGGACGCAACACGAAGCAGATCCGCCCGATCGAGGCGATGGTCCACTTCCTGCCGCGCGCCCATGGTTCCGCGCTCTTCACGCGTGGCGAGACCCAGTCGATTTGCTCGACGACGCTTGGCACCAAGGAAGCCGAACAGATGGTCGATGGCCTCAATGGCCTCAGCTACGAGCGTTTCCTGCTCCACTACAACTTCCCGCCCTACTCGGTCGGTGAAGTCGGCCGCTTCGGCGCTCCCGGTCGTCGTGAAGTCGGTCATGGCAAGCTCGCCTGGCGCGCGCTGCACCCGATCCTGCCCTCAATGGAGGAGTTCCCGTACACGATCCGCGTACTCTCCGACATTACCGAGTCCAACGGCTCCTCGTCGATGGCAACGGTCTGCGGCGGTTCGCTCTCGATGATGGACGCTGGCGTTCCGCTCAAGCGTCCGGTGTCGGGTATCGCGATGGGCCTCATCCTCGAGGGCAAGAAGTTTGCGGTCATCTCCGACATCCTCGGCGACGAGGATCATCTCGGCGACATGGACTTCAAGGTTGCGGGCACGTCCGAAGGCATCACCACGATGCAGATGGACATCAAGATCGCCGGCATCACCGAGGAGATCTTCACGACCGCACTGATGCAGGCGAAGGAAGGCCGCGCGCACATCCTTGGCGAAATGGCCAAGGCGCTCGACCATACCCGTACCGAGCTCTCGGCGCATGCGCCGCGGATCGAGACGATGTCGGTTCCCAAGGACAAGATCCGCGACATCATCGGCACCGGCGGCAAGGTCATCCGCGAGATCGTGGCGACCACCGGCGCCAAAGTCGATATCGACGACGACGGCACCGTCAAGATCAGCTCGTCCGACCCCGAGAAGATCGAGGCCGCACGCAACTGGATCTATGGCATCGTCGCCGAGCCTGAAGTGGGCAAGGTCTACACCGGCAAGGTCGTCAACCTCGTCGATTTCGGCGCTTTCGTGAACTTCATGGGTGGCAAGGACGGTCTCGTCCACGTTTCCGAAATGAAGAACGAGCGCGTCGCATCTCCGAAGGACGTCGTAACCGAAGGCCAGGAGGTCAAGGTCAAGGTCCTCGAGATCGATCCGCGCGGCAAGGTTCGCCTGTCGATGCGCGTCGTCGACCAGGAGACCGGCGAGGAACTTCCAGACACCCGTCCCCCGCGTGAAGCGCGCGAAGGCGGCGATCGTCCACGTGGCGGCGACCGTGATCGCGGCCCGCGCCGTGATGGCGGTGACCGTGGTCCCCGCCGTGAAGGCGGCGGTGGCGGTGGCGAGCGCGGCCCGCGCCGCGACGGCGGAGACCGCGGCCCCCGCCGCGAGCGTGCCGAAGGCGCCAAGGACGAAGGCCCCGAGCCCGAGTTCGCACCCGCTTTCCTGAAGCGCGACGACGACTGATCTCCGGATCATCGGAAAAAATGGAAAGGGCCCCGAAAGGGGCCCTTTTTGTTTGAGAAAAGCAATACGGATCAGGGCATCTCACGCATCTATGCAGGATATCGAGGCCAACTCACCAGATGGAGATACCCATACCTGTCATATCTCTGTTCTTCGGTATCGTTATACGGATGTATCATGACGACCATCCACCGCCGCATTTCCACGCTGCCTATCAGGGCTTCGAAGCCTTTATAGCGATTGCGACCGGCGAGATCATTGTTGGCAATCTCCCAATCAAGGCTACGCGCATCGTTCGTCAGTGGGCACTGGACCATGAAGCCGAACTCATGGCAAACTGGCGACGCGGCGAAGCGCTTTTGCCGATGGAGTTGATCCAAGGTGCCGACCTCGATGATTAAGCTCATAGCAATTCACCCGGCTGGCAAATCAGCGCTCGATCTAACCTTTAGCGATGCTGCCACCGCTCGCTGGTCTGCGGTCGACTTGATCGCCCGCAACACAGATTTAACCGCGCCGCTCGCGGATCCCGCCTATTTCTCACGAGCTTTCATCGAGGCGGGCGCCCTCGCATGGCCCAACGGATTGGAACTGTCGCCCGCAGCGCTGTATCGAAAGCTCAAGGAAGCGGGCGCCTTGCACAAAGCGGCAGCCTGACGCTCCGAGCTCGAGCTCACAGCGCGGGCGATTCCCATCGGGTCGACAAGTCATTGTTATTGCGTTATAGAATGCGCAAGGAGTTGGCATGACGACGTCACAAGAGCTAATTGACGCGAAAATCGCGGCCAGCGACGCGCGGACCGATTCGAAGTTTGCCAAGCTTATCGGTCGATCGGATACCCAGTTCGCTCAACTTATGGGCGGCACCGAAACCAAATTTGCGCAAGTGCTCGCCCAATTCGACGTAATGAACCAGAGACTCGATCACATCGAGGCTGAGCAATAGGTCGCTAAGTCCAACCTCGCCAGCAGCCACACCAGCATCCGCACGGCAATATGGGGTGCGACGTCCATCGTTATTGGATCCATGATCGGCATCCTGGCGCTGCTGGCGACAGTAGTGCCTTGGGCCTTTGACGTCGGCGGCGGAATCCACGACCAGGTCAGTCGCGAAATTACAGCGCAAATGGCGCGACGCTAAGATAGCTCATATGGGAAGAGTGGGGGGCTTCTGTTGCCCGGTGCCCCCCGTACCGCTGGAATCCGCTTCTGTTGCCCGGTGCGGCCCGGACCGCGCTTAAGCCTTGTAACCTAGTTCCCGTGAGGGCGTTCAGTTACGCAGCAATCGCGAGCGCCTCATTATCGTTGGCACTTGTAGGTTTTGAACGGTTTTGCGGCGCATTCAGGCCGGGCAAAAATATCGTCTTTTAACACACGTCGATCCTGCTTCGGCCCCGTCAGAAGGCCCTGCTTTCACAAGGCTTTGTGGTGGAGCCGCCGGGTACTGCCCCCGGGTCCGTTGAGTCTATTACACGACATCATTTATCACCATAGCCGGCAAGCCGGCAGGGAGGCATATAGGTGCGACCATCCGCTTTGTCATCCCCGCGATGGAACGCGCGGGAATCCGCAAGCGTAGTGGTTGACAGAATCGGGCCCGCCTTGTAGCAGCCCACTTCCCGCGCGGGGTAAGGGCCGTGAGCCTTTTGCTTTGCGCGAAACATCTTTTGAAGAAGTGATGAGGCCAATGTTCGCAATCGTGCGCACGGGCGGCAAGCAGTATCGCGTTGCCGCCGGAGATAAGATCGCCGTCGAGAAGCTGCCAGGCGAGGCGGGTGAAACCGTGTCGCTGGGCGATGTCCTGCTCGCGGGCGAAGGCAGCGAGCTGCAGTCGGTCGAAGGCCTCATCGTTTCGGCGGAAATCATCGCCCAGGCGAAGAGCGAGAAGGTGATCGTTTTCAAGAAGCGTCGCCGTCACAATTATCGCCGCAAGAACGGCCATCGTCAGCGCCTGACGATTCTCCGCATCACCGCGATTGGCGATCATAAGGCAGCGCCGGCGGCAGACGCCGCAGCGCAAGCCTGATCGCAGCGAAGGGAGTTTAGAAAATGGCACATAAGAAAGCAGGCGGCTCTTCGCGCAATGGTCGCGATTCGGCAGGCCGCCGCCTCGGCGTCAAGAAGTTCGGTGGCCAGGAAGTGATTGGTGGCAACATCCTCGTCCGCCAGCGTGGCACCCGGATTTATCCGGGACGTAATGTCGGCATGGGCAAGGACCACACGCTGTTCGCGCTCACCGAAGGTCGCGTCGCCTTCCATGAAGGCAAGCTTGGCCGGAAATATGTAAGCGTCGACGTACAGGCCCTCGCGGCCGAATAATCGGGCGAACCTGAATATGGGTCGCCTTGAGGGCGACCCGAACATCCGCCAAGCCGGATGCAAGGGGAGCGGGTTTCGACCGGCTCCCTTTTTCGTGTCTCCCTCGTTAGTTGTCGTACCGCTGTAACCTAAAAATGGCACAGCGACGGTGAGGGAGAGTTTTGATGTTTACGCGTACTTCGCGTCTGTTGCTGCGTCCCGGCTGGATCGAGGATGCCCCGGCCCTTGCCCGGGCGATCGATGATGCCGCCATCGCCAAAAGCCTCGTCCGGATGCCCTGGCCCTACAAGGTCGAGGATGCCGCGCGGTACCTGACAAGCCAGCGTGATCCCGTGTTGCCGAATCTCGTGATCCTGCGTCGGACGCTGGGCGCGCCCCAGTTGATCGGCAGCACCGGATTCGCGCGCACCAATGACGGCGAAGTCGAGTTGGGCTTCTGGATCACCCGGGCATGCTGGGGTCTCGGATTCGCGACCGAAGCCTGCCGCGCAATGCTGGATATCGCCCGGCATGCGCTTGGGCTCGAGGAAATCGTCGCTGCATCGTTCACATCGAACGTCGCAGCGCATCACGTGTTGGCAAAACTTGGCTTCGTTCCCGCTGGTCAGACCTTGCTGCACTGCACCGCACGTGATGCTTTGCTTCCCGCGCTTCGCTTCCGTCGCCCCTTCAAAGAAGGCACGAACGCGTGGCAAGCCCGGCTTGCCGCCTGATTTTTTCGAATTAGGTCTTTGGCAAACCGGGAAATTGCGAGCTATAATGAAAGGCAGTTCAGCGATCGGCCAGCCTGGCAATCATCGGGTGGCGGTCGTGTTCAGGGAAACGGGGACCTTGAAATGATTTCTGTCCTTCGCACGCGATTGCCACAAAAAGAGAGCCGTGAGGTGGCGCTTGCCGCAGCTCGGGAAATCCTCATCGAGCAGGGCCCCCAAGCTGTCACGCTCAAGGCCGTCGCCGCCCGAATCGGACGAACGCATGCTAATGTCCTTCATCATTTCGGGTCGGCGCGCGGTCTGCAAACCGCGCTGGCCAGTTGCATCGGCCAGCATGTAACGCAGAAGATCGGCGAGGCCGTGTTGAGCGTCCGGCGCGGCGAGGCTGATCCGCGAGCGATCGTCGATCTTGCCTTCGACGCATTTGCCAAGGAAGGCGCCGGCCCGCTCTGCTCCTGGATGGCGCTGACCGGCAATGTCGAAGCGCTCGCGCCGATCCTCAAGGCGATCCACACGATGGTGGATGGCCTTGAGGACCCTGGTCACACGATGGTGCCGCAGATCACGCTTGCGCTCACCCTGACCGCACTCGGCGATACCCTGCTCGGCGGCCCGATGGCTGAAGAGCTCGGCCTCGCGCGTGACTCGGCCCGCGAAATCGCGTTGCGACAGCTGATGTCGATGGTCGGGCCTGACTATGGCAAGAAGGCCGCAGCCTGAGCCGGGTAGCAGTGACCTAGTCCAGGTTGGGACGCAGCCAGCGCTCCGCGGTCTCGAGGTCTACACCCCGCCGCACCGCATATTCCTCGAGCTGATCGCGCCCGACTCGCGCCACGCCGAAATACTGGCTTTCGGGATGCCCGAAATAGAAGCCGGAGACCGCCGCCGTTGGCATCATCGCGAAGCTCTCCGTGAGCGTGATGCCGGTATTCGCTGTGGCGTCGAGCAGGTCGAACAGGATTGGCTTGAGACTGTGATCGGGGCAGGCGGGATAACCTGGCGCGGGCCGGATGCCGCGATATTCTTCCTTGATCAGCGCTTCGTTGGTGAGCTGCTCGCCCTCCGCATAGCCCCATAGCTCGGTGCGGACATGGTGATGCAGGCGTTCGGCCAGCGCCTCGGCGAGCCGGTCGGCAAGCGCCTTGAGCAGGATGTCGCGATAATCGTCATGCTCGGCCTTGAAGCGCGCCAGATGCGGCTCGATGCCGTGCCCCGCGGTAACCGCGAAGCCACCGATCCAGTCGCCATCGGGGCTGATAAAGTCGGCAAGGCACATATTGGCCCGCCCTTCGCGCTTGGCGATCTGCTGGCGCAGGAACGGGAGGCGCGTACCGTCGTCAAGCACGATGTCGTCGCCCTCGCGGCGGCACGGCCACAGCGCGGCCACGCCCTTCGCGGTCAGCCATTTCTCGGCGATGATCAGGTTGAGCATCTCCTGCGCGTCGGCAAACAGGCCGCTGGCGCTTTCGCCGACAACCGGATCGGTCAGGATCGCCGGATAGTTTCCGGCGAGCTCCCAGGCGCGGAAGAAGGGCGTCCAGTCGATGAACTGCCGCAGATCCTCCAGCGGCCAATCCGGGAAGGCGTGGACGCCGGGCTTGCGCGGCGCGGGTGGCTGCAATGCTGGATCCGCCTTGAAGCTGTTCGCGCGAGCGGTCGCGATCGGGACGAGCTCGCTCTGGCCCCTGCCTTCGCGCGCGACCCGGATCGCTTCATACTCGACCGCCGTCTTCGCGACGAAATCGTCGCGCTGCGTATCGGACATCAGCGTCGAGGCGACACCAACGGCGCGGCTTGCATCGAGGACATGCACGATCGGACCCTGATAGGCCGGTACGATTCGAAGCGCAGTATGGACCTTGGAGGTGGTAGCGCCGCCGATGAGCAGCGGCATCGTCATCTTCGCGCGCTGCATCTCGGCCGCGACGGTCACCATCTCGTCGAGCGAGGGCGTGATCAGCCCGGAGAGCCCGATCATGTCGACATCATTGTCGACCGCGGCCTGGAGGATCGTCATCCAGGGCACCATCACGCCGAGATCGATCACTTCATAGCCGTTGCACTGGAGCACGACGCCGACGATGTTCTTGCCGATATCATGGACGTCGCCCTTGACGGTCGCCATGATGATCCGGCCCTTGGCGCGCGAGCCGACGATCTTCTCGGCCTCGATATAGGGCAGCAAATGCGCGACCGCCTTCTTCATCACGCGCGCGGATTTCACCACCTGCGGCAGGAACATCTTGCCCGAACCGAACAAGTCCCCGACCACGTTCATACCGTCCATCAACGGCCCCTCGATCACCTCGATCGGGCGAGCGAAGGCCTGGCGGGCTTCCTCGGTATCATCGACCACGAAGGCGTCGATACCCTTGACCAGCGCATGTGCTAGCCGCTGCGCCACCGGCCAGCCGCGCCATTCCTCGGCAGCCTTCTCGGCGACGGCATCGGTGCCCCGGAATTTTTCGGCAATCGCGATCAAATTGTC
This sequence comes from Sphingomonadaceae bacterium, assembly GCA_947476425.1. Lineage (GTDB taxonomy): Bacteria > Pseudomonadota > Alphaproteobacteria > Sphingomonadales > Sphingomonadaceae > CANJQJ01. Next base: position 41,709 of record CANJQJ010000007.1, read on the forward strand.
GGTGGCGTCCTCGCGCCGATCCCAGATCACATCCTCGCAGGCTTCGCGCAGCGCTGGATCGATCGCGTCATAGACGTCGAGCTGCCCCGCATTGACGATGCCCATGTCCATGCCGGCCTGGATCGCGTGATAGAGGAAGACCGAATGCATCGCGCGGCGCACTGGCTCGTTGCCGCGAAAGCTGAACGACAGGTTGGAGACCCCGCCCGAAATATGGACGTGCGGGCAGCGCACCTTGATCTCCTTGCAGGCTTCGATGAAGTCGATCGCGTAGCGGCGATGCTCGTCGATCCCGGTCGCGACCGCGAAGATGTTGGGATCGAAGATGATGTCCTCGGGCGGGAAGCCGATTCCGGTGAGCAGCTTGTAGGCACGCTCGCAAATCTCGACCTTGCGCTCCTTCGTATCCGCCTGGCCGACCTCGTCGAATGCCATCACCACGACCGCGGCGCCATAGTGCATCACCTTGCGGGCATATTTGAGGAATTCGGCCTCGCCTTCCTTCATGCTGATCGAATTGACGATCGGCTTGCCGGAAACGCATTTCAGGCCCGCCTCGATCACCGTCCATTTCGAGCTGTCAACCATCACCGGCACGCGCGCGATATCGGGCTCGGCAGCGATCAGCTTGAGATAGGTGACCATCGCATGTTCGGAATCGAGCAGCCCCTCGTCCATGTTGACGTCGATTACCTGCGCACCATTCTCGACCTGCTGGCGCGCGACCTCGACCGCGCGCGCATAATCGCCCGCCATAATCAGCTTCTTGAACGCTGCAGAACCCGTAACGTTGGTCCGCTCGCCGATATTGACGAAGGTGGCAGTGGTGGTGGTCATGGACTTCTCAATTTCATCGTCATCCCAGCGAAAGCTGGGATCTCACTTCTAACGTCTCGCCCAAGGCAAGAAGATCCCAGCTTTCGCTGGGATGACGGACTATGCAGCAATCGTCATCGGATCGAGTCCCGAAAGCCGCGTTGCCACCAGCGGGTGCGGGATCGCCCGAGGGGGTTTGCCCGCAACCGCCGCTGCCATAGCCGCGATATGTGCCGGGGTCGTGCCGCAGCAGCCGCCGACGACGTTGATCAGCCGCTCGTCCGCCCAATCCTCGATCTTGTTGCCGGTCTCGTCGGGCTGTTCGTCATAAGCGCCGAGATCGTTCGGCAATCCTGCATTCGGGTAGATCATCACCAGCGCATCGGCGATCCGCGAGATCGTCTGCACATAGGGGCGAAGCTGATCCGCCCCGAAGGCGCAGTTGAGCCCGATCGTCAGCGGATGCGAATGGCGCACACTGTACCAGAAAGCCTCTACGCTGTGCCCGGACAAGTTGCGCCCCGACATATCGGTGATCGTCATCGACAACATGATCGGGATCTCGATCCCGCGCCGATCGGCCTCATCGAACACCGCCATGATCGCTGCCTTCGCGTTTAGCGTGTCGAACACAGTCTCGATCAGGATGAAATCGCAACCGCCCTCCATGAGCGCGCCGATCTGGTCCGCATAAACGTCGCGCATCGTATCGAATTCGACAGCGCGATAGCCCGGATCATTAACGTCGGGCGACAGCGACAGCGTCTTGTTGGTCGGTCCGATCGCGCCAGCCACGAAGCGAGGACGTCCATCCCTGTCCTGATATTCGTCAGCGCACTTCCGCGCGATATGTGCCGACGCAAGGTTGATCTCGCGAACGAGATGCTCAGCGCCATAATCGCCCTGGCTGATCGTGTTGGCGTTGAAGGTGTTTGTCGAGACGATGTCGGACCCCGCATCGAGATAGGCACGCGTTATCGCCTCGATGACGTCAGGCCGCGTGATCGCGAGCATGTCGTTATTGCCCTTCTGATCATGGCTGAGATCGAGCGTGCCACGATAATCCGCCTCCTCGAGCTTGTAGCTCTGGATCATCGTCCCGAACGCGCCATCGGTAAGCAGGATGCGCTTGGCCGCCTCGATGCGAAACAGCGCGGCGGCCGTGGAGGATTTCAATGTCATGATGCGATACCCTTGATCCGTCGATCGTCCTTCGCGCGATGCCCCAGCAGGTGGCAGATCGCATAAGCGAGTTCGGCGCGATTGAGCGTGTAGAAGTGGAAATGGCGCACGCCGCCCGCGTAGAGCCGGCGGCACATCTCGGCCGCGATCGTTGCCGCGACGAGCTGGCGCGCGCCGGGCATGTCGTCGAGGCCTTCGAACAGCCGGTCCATCCAGGCCGGGATCGCAGCCCCGCACGCAGCCGCGAACTTGCGCGTCTGCGCGACGTTCGAGACCGGCAGGATTCCCGGAACGATCTCAGCATCGATGCCAGCCGCGGCCACCTTGTCGCGGAAACGGAAAAAGGTTTCGGGTGCGAAGAAGAACTGCGTGATCGCACGCGACGCCCCCGCATCGAGCTTCGCCTTAAGATTGTCGAGATCAGCCTGCGGGCTCGCCGAATCGGGATGGCATTCTGGATAGGCCGCGATCGATATCTCAAACGGCGCGATCTTGTGGAGCCCGGCGACAAGCGCAGCGGCATTGGCATAGCCTTGCGGATGCGGCTCGAACTTCGCGCCCAGCACTGGCGGATCGCCGCGCAGCGCGACGATATGCCGAACCCCTGCCGCCCAATATTCGCGAGCGATGGCGTCGATTTCATCGCGCGTGGCATCGACGCAGGTGAGGTGAGCGGCCGCCGGCATCGTCGTTTCCCGTACGATACGTTCAACGGTCGCATGGGTCCGCTCGCGGGTCGAGCCGCCGGCACCATAGGTGACTGACACGAACCGCGGAGCAAGCGGCGCCAATGACTCGATCGCCGACCACAGGTTCTCTTCCATCTTCGCCGTCTTGGGCGGGAAGAATTCGAACGAAACCGCCGCGTCGCCCGCCAGATCGGCGAACAGCGGCGCATCATTCGCGCGGCGCGCTTCCTCGACTGGGTTCAGATCGGACGTCATGCTGCAGCCTCCTGTTGGCCAGATTGCCCGGGGCGATGGCCGAGCCAGAGCTTGACTGTCAATTCACCCCCTTTGAGTTGCTGGTTCTTCGCCGCTTCCAATCCGGCGGCGGCAAACCAGCCCTGAATCTGTTCATCCGCAAATCCCAGCCGGGCGTGCGCGTCCCGCGTGCGCAACTCCTCGCGCTCATGCGGGGCAAAATCGACGATCAGCAGCCGCCCTCCGGGAGCCAGCAGGCGCGCGGCCTCGCTGATCGCCGCGGCGGGTTGCTGGGCATAGTGGAGCACCTGATGGAGAATGACTGTATCGGCGCCCCGGCTCGCCAGCGGCAGCGCGTAGAGATCGCCCTGGCGAAGCTCGACCCGCTCGAGGCCGGCCGCCGCCAACTTGGAACGCGCAAGGCGCAACATTTCAGGGCTGCGGTCGATTCCGATCGAACGTGTCGCCCTCGATGCCAGCAATTCGAGCATCCGCCCGGTCCCGGTCCCGAGATCGACGAGCAGCCCGACCGGCTCATTGTCCAGCGCCTCGACAATCGCAGCTTCTACTGCGCTTTCCGGCACGTGAAGCGAGCGTATTGCATCCCAATCAGCGGCATGCGCATCGAAATAGGCTTCCGCCGCCATCTGGCGATCCGCGCGCACCGCGGCGAGACGAGCGATATCGGCAACGGTCCAGTGATCGCCGCCGCTCTCCTCGGTCCATGTATCGATCGCTTCGAGCACTGGCAGCGTGCGCGCCTCCATCCCGAGACCGAGGAATACCCAGCTCCCTTCCTTGCGGCGTCGCGCAAGACCGGCATCGGCCAGGATCTTGACGTGGCGCGACACACGCGGCTGGCTTTGGCCGAGCACTTGCGCCAGTTCACCGACCGACAACTCCATCGCCCGGAGCAAGCCCAGGATGCGAAGTCGCGTCGGATCGGCAAGTGCGCGGAAGATCGAGAGCGCCAGTTTCATGATCGGGTCGCATATAAAGAAATCTTTATATCATGTCAATCGGCTTGTGTCCGCGCTGCCTTGCATGGCAGGCAGCAGCATCTTCATGGAGTGCAGTAATCGATGCGCGCGAAATCCGCCTGCCTGGCCCTTATGTTGCTCGCCGGTTGCAGTACGCCCGGTGAAAACCGACTGGCGGAACGCGACCCGCTTGAAAAGTTCAATCGTGGCGTCTGGCAATTCAACCAGGCAGTCGACAAGGCGGCGCTCAGGCCGACCACGATGGTATACCGCACGGTGACCCCGGTTCCCGCACGTCGCGGAATTTCAAGCGCCCTTTCGAATCTCTCCGAGCCGTTTTCGTTCGTCAACAACTTGTTGCAGGGAAAGCCCAAGCGGGCGGCCCGCAATCTCGAGCGTTTCCTGATCAACAGCACGATCGGCGTAGGCGGCCTGGCGGATCACGCGACCAACCTTGGGGTCGCAAGCGCCGGCGAGGATTTCGGCCAGACCCTCGCGGTATGGGGTGCCAATGGCGGGCCTTATCTCGTGCTGCCGATCCTTGGACCTTCTACGCTGCGGGACGGCGTCGGCCAGGCCGTTGCGTTGTTCGCGGATCCCTACCAGATCACCAAGCGAAGCATCGGGCTGACCACTACCGAATTGTACGGCATCTACGGCGCGCAGGTCATAATCATCCGTTCGAACCTGATCGACAGCGGCACCGAGAGCTTCCTGAAGACCAGCCTCGATCCCTATGCGGCAGCGCGATCAGCCTATCTTCAGCGGCGTGCAGCACAAATTCGCGATACGGAAAATGATCCTACCGCAGGCGCCGTTGACGATATGTCGGCCGATTCCGCGCCTGAAGCCGTTGGCGCAGAACAGGAAACTACTCCGCCGGCACCTCAATGACTACCGAAACAAGAGACATTGCATCCCGCGCCGCAAAACGATATGGAGGCGCTGCATGTTTCGGGGGGAAACACGTCTTGCATCGGTAAGTCACCGTTCGTTCATTCATTTTCCCAGATTTTAAGGAGGGTACGCCCATGAAGAAGATTGCTATTCTTTCGCTCGTTGCCGCCGCATCGCTGAGCCTGGTTGCCTGCTCGAAGAGCGAGCCGGAAGCTGCAAACGCTGTAAACGCAGTCGAAGCCAATGCCGCTGCCGACGTCAACGCTGCTGACGCTGCTGCTGCCAATGCTACCGACGCTGCAGCCAATGCGGTTGACGCTGCTGCCAATGCTACCGACGCTGCTGCAAACGCAGTTAACGCCGCTAAGTAAGCGACGGTTTCGGGCCCCCTCGCGGGGCGCGAAAGCAAATAGATCAAGGGGCGCACCCGAAAGGGCACGCCCCTTTTTCACGTCTGGCGTTCGGGAACTCGCGCAAGCGTCCGGATAAACGCCGAAATCAGACCAGGCTTTTCGAAACCTGCTCGAAAACGTCGCGCGACAGGCCCGGCGTCTCGACAATATGCCGCAACTCCGCTCGCATCATTTCGGCCCGCACTTCGTCGAATCGACGCCAGCGCCCAAGCGGCGGCACCAGCTTTGCAGCTGTCTGCGGATTCAACTTGTCGAGTTCGAGGACCTTCTCCGCGAGGAAGCGATAGCCCCGCCCGCTCAAATCATGGAAAGCGCGCTGGTTGAGCGTGAATGCGCCAACGAGCGATCGCACCCGATTGGGATTTGCGAGCGTGAAATCCGGATGTCCGGCAAGTTTCTCGACGGCATCGACCGTACCGGCGCGCGTCGAGAGCGCCTGGGTGGTGAACCATTTATCGAGAACAAGTGCATTGTCGCGATAGCGCCCGTAGAATGCGGCGAGCGCCTTTTCGCGCTCCGGGGCGATGCCATTCGCCAACGTGCCGAGCGCGCCCTGCCGGTCGGTCATGTTATCGGCCTGCTCGAACTGGCGGAAAGCGAGCTGCGCAGCATCCGGCGAGCCTGATGCAGCGATGAAGCCAAGCGACACCGATCGCAGCCGCCGAGCGCCCTTGGCGCCTGGAGCATATTCGTAGCGCCCGCCGATCGATCGTGAATATGACGCGCGCCAGAGATCCTCGAGCTCAGTGCCAATAGCGGACCGCAACGCTTCGCGTGCGATCGCTATCCTCTCGGGATCGACGATCTGCATCTGGTCGCCGATGAACGCTTCGCTCGGCAACAGCAGCGCTTCGGCAACGAATGCCGCATCGAGCGACTGATCGCCAAGGGTCAGGCGCACCGCCTCGATCACTGGCTCGTGATCCGCCTCACCCCTCGATACCGCATTGACCAGCGTGTCGAGCATCAACTGCTGCATCGCCTCGTAGCGCGCCAGCGGATCGTCGTCGCGCGCGGACAGGAAGGCAAGGTCGTCGCAGCTGCGATCCGCATCGACCACGACCGGAGCGGAAAAGCCGCGGTTGATCGACAGGATCGGACGCTCGGTGATTCCTTCGAACATGATCTCGTGCAATGGCTCGGCGAGCAGCACGAGTTGCTCGTCGCCAAGCCGCTCGCCGGTGAGTTCGCCGAACAATGCGATGCGCAGCGGGATCAGCATCGGCTGCTTGACCGGCTGCCCCGGCGTTACCGGCACGGTCTGCTCAAGCGTCAGCAAGGCGCGCCCACCGGCGGGCTGGTGTTCAAGCCGTGCCCGCACGCGCGGGGTACCCGCCTGGCTGTACCATAGCCGGAACTGGCCGAGATCCACGCCGCTCGTTTCCTCGAGCGCGGCGACGAAATCCTCGCAGGTGACCGCCTCGCCGTCATGTCGTTCGAAATAGAGATCGCAGCCAGCCCGGAATTTCTGCGGCCCCAGCATGGTGTGGAGCATCCGGATCACTTCGGCGCCCTTGTTATAGACCGTCGCGGTGTAGAAATTCGAGATCTCGATATAGGATTCCGGGCGCACCGGATGCGCGAGCGGCCCCGAATCCTCCGGGAATTGCGCGGCGCGCAGCGTCCGCACATTTTCGATCCGGTTGACCGCCTGGCTGCCCTGGTCCGCCGAAAACTGCTGGTCGCGGAAAACCGTAAAGCCTTCCTTCAGCGACAGCTGGAACCAGTCGCGGCAGGTGACGCGATTGCCCGACCAGTTGTGGAAATATTCATGCGCGACGACGCCGGCCACCGCATCATAATCAAGGTCGGTCGCCGTATCGGGATCGGCGAGGATGTAGCGAGAATTGAAGATATTGAGGCTCTTGTTCTCCATCGCGCCGAAATTGAAATCGGCAACCGCGACGATGTTGAACGTAGCGAGGTCATATTCCCGGCCATAGGCGCTCTCATCCCACTGCATCGACAGCTTCAGCGCTGCCATCGCATGCTCGGTACGCGGCAGATCCTCAGCCTTCACCCAGATCGCCAGTTCCACCTGCTTGCCGGAGCGCGTCGCGAAACTCTCGCGATTGGCGGCGAGATCGGCTGCGACGAGCGCGAAAAGATAGCTCGGCTTTGGATAGGGATCGTGCCATTCCGCCCAATGCCGCCGCACACCGTGCAGCGTCGGCAAATCCCCGCCGCCGACCTTGTCGCCGTTGGAGAGCAGCACGGGAAAACGATGCTTGTCCGCCTCCATCCGCACCGTGTAGCTCGACAGGATATCCGGCCGGTCAGGGAAGAATGTGATCCGCCGAAAGCCTTCGGGCTCGCACTGCGTGCACAATATGCCGCCGCTCGCATAAAGCCCCATCAGTTGAGAGTTCTGCTCGGGAATGAGTTCGACCTCGGTTTCGACGATGTGGCGATCGCCCAGCAGGTCGATAAGCAGGGCGCTACCGTCGATCCGCCAGCTATCCGCCTCGGCCGCGCCATCGATGCGCACGTCGAGCGGCACCAGGCCGTCACCTTCAAGGCGCAGGGGATGGCTATGCCGTCCTGCCCTGACAACAGTGAGCCGCGCTCGCACCCGTGTCGCGACTGGATCGAGCAAAAAGTCGAGGACGACCTCGGGCACCAGCCATTCGGGAGGGTTATAATTTTCCCGGCGATGGACGGCGGGCGATGCGGGAGCGGTGCGGGCGTCAGACATGCTTTCGCTCTATAGTGCCCGGATTGCGGATGAAAGCCCCGACCGCACGGTCGTTTTTGCCCCCGCGTTTTACCTTCGCACTCCAGCCTGTTGCCGGTCTTCTGCAAAAAGTCCGGTTTCCGCGATTGCAGGAATGACGGTAGGGAAGACTCATGCTCCAACTCCTGATCTTCGGCCCGGGCTATACCGCCAAACGCATTGCCGCGCTGTGGGATGCGCGTGGCGCGCGAATCACTTTCATCGGCCGATCGTTACTCGACGACTCGGCTGCCGTGGCCGGTCTCATCGCTGGCGCCACGCACATATTGTCTTCGGTGCCGCCCGAGGCGGATCATGATCCAGTCCTCGCGCGATACGCCGCCGAAATCGCTGCTGCACCGGCCAGCTGGATCGGTTATCTCTCCTCCACCGGGGTTTATGGCGACAGCGGCGGCGCGTGGATCGACGAGGGAACGCCGGTTGGTGGCCGCCGACCCGCTCGCAATGCGGCCGACCTCGCCTGGAACGCGATCCACCCTGAAACGCGCGTCTTCCGCCTGCCGGGCATCTATGGCCCTGGCCGCTCCGCCCTCGACAGGCTTACCGAGGGCAAGGCACACCGGATCGACCTGCCCGGCCAGGTGTTCAGCCGGATCCATGTCGACGATATTGCCTCCGGGGTGATGGCCAGCATCGATGGCGGGCCTGCGGGGATCTACAATCTCGCCGACGATCATCCCGCACCGCAGAACGACGTCATCAGCCACGCGGCACGCCTGCTTGGCATGCCGGTCCCACCGCTGCTGAGCCTCGAAGCCGCACAGCTTTCGCCGCTGGCGCGCGCTTTCTACGCGGAAAACCGTCGTGTCTCGAATGGCAAGGCCAAGCGCCTGCTCAGCTGGCGCCCCAGATACTCGGACTATCGCACGGGACTAGCCTCCTGTAAAACAATGGGATAATATATGTGATCGTTGCGCCGGGCGCGAACGGAGAAACCCATGATGCTCGTCTTGCCAGTCTTGCTGGCGATTTCTACCGAAGCCGTGCCACCTTCTGCCGAGTTGCCGGCATCCGTTCGGGATCTTGCTGCCGCTGCGTGGGCGGCTGGTGACGAGGCCGGGCTGAATGCGATCATCAAGGCCGCACGCGCAGCATGGCCAAAGGCGGGCCCGCAGATAGACGACCTTGCCGCCGAATATGCAACGCGCATCGAGGAAAAGCGCGCTTCTGCGGCCCGCGCCCGGACCGATCAGCTCGCTACCGCGTCGATGTTCCAGAACTGGAAGGGCGAGATCGAGCTCGGTGGATCCTGGTCGACTGGCAGCACCGACCTGCTGGCGCTGTATGGCGCCGCGCGATTCGAACGCGAGGGTTTCAAGTGGCAGCATAGTCTTTCAGGCCGGATCGATTTCCAGCAATCCGCTGGCAAGACCACTGCGGATCGCCTCAACGTCAGTTGGCAGCCCGGATATAAATTCAGCGATGGGCTGTTCACCTATGGCCTCGGCCAGTTCGAACATGACAGCCTGCTCGGCTATCAGGGGCGCTACACGCTGAGCGCTGGCATCGGTTACACGCTGCTCGCGACACCATCCGCCAAGCTCAGTCTCACCGGGGGTCCGGCAATTCGCCACATCGACTATGTCGGAGCGGGTTCGAGCGACCAGGCCGCCGGGCGTGCTTCGCTCGCATTTCGCTGGAAGCTGTCGCCGACGCTCAATATCCTTCAGGATGCCTCGGTCTATGCAGAGGGCAGCGAGACCAGCGCACTCTCGTCGACCGCATTCGAGACCAGCCTGTTCCGCAAGCTCAAGGCGCGCCTGTCATGGGACGTGCAGTATGAGAAGGCCCAACTCGTCAGCCAGGCCCCGGTCGACACGACAAGCCGGGCAACGCTGGTGTACAACTTCTAGAGTTTTCCCCCCAGAATTCAGTCCGAATCCCCTGTTCCCGCCAGCGCAAGGAACATTGGCCACATCCGCTCGAAATCGTCGCGCATCATCTCCTCGGTCCAGATCTGCCCGCTCGCGAGCGCTTGCCAGCGCGGGCCTTCAGCGACGAGGCGGAGCAGCGCGTCGCGCCACAACGGCGCTGGCCCGGGCTTGAGTTGGCCGGCCGCCTGCGCCGCCTCGACCAGCCGATCGAGCGGATCGCTGAGATCGGTCGGCAGTGGCGGGACGCCGGTCCGCGCCGAAGTCGCCTCCCAGATCACAATCCGCTGCAGATCGAGCGCAAGCGGCGTGAGCACGAAATGGCAATGCGCCTGTGCGGTCCGGCGAAGCGCAGTCAGCGCATCGTCGGATGGCCGCACCACCGCACGCGCTTGTTCGGCCAGGATTGCGATCTGCCGCTCGACCACGCTCAGGAACAGGTTCTGCTTGTCGATGTAACGCCGGTAAATGGCACTGCGAGTCACCTTGGCAACTTCGGCGATGCGCTCGATCGAAGCCCCGGCACAACCATTGGTACGAAACTCCTGCAACGCAGCCGCAAGGATATCCTGCTCAAGATTTTGTGCCTCGCTTGTCGATGGGCGCCCGGCGCGACGACGCCTGGGGTAGCCGTCAGGAACAGATGGATTGGGCGTGGTCGACATAATTGACTTTCGATACTTGTAAGAAATCAAAAACTAACCCGAAACCGCTTCGAGCGCGAGCGCTACCCGGCGTTTTAATTATACAGTTTGTCGCTTTTATCTTTGCTTTCACGTTTAAGCGCCTTATCGCAAGCTGTGCGATATGAGTCGGCAAGGCGATAGCGCCGCCGGGATGGGAGAATCTGGATGTCTGATAGCTATGATGTTGTAATCGCCGGCGCGGGCCACAATTCGCTGATCGTTGGCTGCTACCTCGCCAAGGCCGGACTCAAGGTCTGCATTGCTGAACGCAAGGAAAAGGCGGGCGGCAGCGTCGCGACCGACGAAATCACTGGCGCCGGCTTCAAGCAGGATGTCTGTTCGGTGTCGCATTCGATGCTGATGGGCAATCCGCTCATTCGCAATGACGAGCTCGAACTCATGTCGAAGTTCGGCCTAGCATATGCCAATCCCGAGAAGATGACCGCGTTATTCTTCGACGATGGCTCGATTCTCGAGTTCTTCAGCGATCTCGATCGCACATGTGCCTCGATGGCCAAGATCTCGCCCAAGGACGCGGTGAACTTCCGCAACTTCTGCACCATGGTCGACCAGACGATGGATATGCTTGTGATGGGCATGTACTCGGTGCCGCCATCCGCTTCGGTGCAGGCGATGATGCTCGAAGGCTCCCCGGAGGGGCAGGAGATGATGCGCCTCCAGCAGATCAGCGCATGGGACCTGATCTGCGAATGGATCGAGCATCCGAAGATCCGCATCGCGCTCGCGCGTTACGCCTCGGAAGCAATGCTCAATCCGTTCGACAACGGCACCGGCTTCGGCTTCTACGTCATCCTTCCCTACATGTACCGCTTCGGCACCGGCATCTGCGTCGGCGGCTCCGGCGCGCTCGCGGAATCACTGGTGCGCTGCTTCGAGCATCATGGCGGCACGATTCGGCTCAACAGCGAGGTCAAGCAGATCCTGCTTGAGAATGGCGAGGCCAAGGGCCTGGTCTTCACCGACGGCAGCAGCATTCGCGGCACGAAGGCGGTGGTCGCTGGCCTGCACGTTGCACAGATCTTCCCTGACATGGTGCCTGGGTTCGATCTTCCGAGCGGCTTCCAGCATCGCATCGACACGCTGAAATATGCCGATTTCCAGCCGATGACGGTCAATATCTCGCTCAATGAGCCGCTCAAGTTCAAGATCGGCCAGGGCATTGATGACTTCTTCTGGGTCGAGCGCTCGCACTCCGACGTCGATGAATTCCGCAAGGGCTTCCTCGATCTGCAATGCGGCATTCCGATCCGCGACTATAGCTGCTGGGTCCAGCAGTTCCGCGCCGATCCGACTCGCGTTCCAGAGGGCAAGGGCACCGTCCACATCTACGCCTTCCTGCCGCTCGACCTGAAGGATGGCGGGCGCGAGAAGTGGGACGAGATCGGCGCCGAGATGGCGGACAAGCTGATCGACGATCTGCGCCAGCAGGTCACCAACCTGACCGACGACAATATTATCGGCATGCACTTCCGCACCCCGCTGGACATCACGCGCTACAACACCGCGCTGGTCAACGGCGACATCCAGCATCTCGGCTTCTTCAGCTGGCAGCTCGGCGGCAATCGCCCCGTGCCGGGCTGGGGCCAGTACAAGATGCCCGTCCCCAAGCTCTACATGACCGCGGGATCGACCCATCCGGGCGGCGGCGTCACCGGCGGCCCAGGCCGCAACGCGACGCAGGTGATCATGGAAGATCTCGGCCTCGATTTCGAAAAGGTGTGCGGATGAAGCTGTTCAGCAAGGACGGGGTCGAGATGATGGACGTGAAGTCCATCACCGCCGATGGCGATCGCCTCGTCCTCAAAGGCAAGATGATGGGGGCGATGGCGGCGACGATCTACGTCGCCCCCGAGGATCTGTGGAGCGCCTTCAAGCTATTCCCGTGGGCGGTGAAGCTGCGCATGCCGCTGCTCCTGCTCAAGGGCTGGCAGGCGAGCCGCAGGAAGGCAGCGAAGTAGAGCATAGTGCGACAAAATCGCTTCAACCTGAAATCATCCTGATCTAAAGCTTGGGTCGTGCCCACCGGGAGACCCCGCGATGCAGCCACCACCGACCGCGAGCGCGGGATTCCTGGTCTATCGTCATCGGCTGGTCACGCGCCTCTGGCACTGGATCAACGCGGTCACCGTCTTCGTCATGCTGATGAGCGGGTTGATGATCTTCAACGCCCATCCCCGACTATATTGGGGGCAATATGGCGCGAATTTCGACACACCCTGGCTCGAGATCGGATCGACCGCGGACACCGGCTACCTGAGCATCGGTAACGTCGCTATCCCGACCACCGGCGTGCTCGGCTACTGGACCAGCAAGGATGGCGACATCCAGCATTGGGCCTTCCCGGGCTGGGCGACGATCCCGTCGGGTTATAGCCTCTCGAGCGCGCGGCGCTGGCACCTGAGCTTCGCCTGGATCCTCGCACTCGGCATAATCGGCTACTGGACGGCGAGCCTGGTCAACGGCCACATCCGGCGCGACCTGTTGCCGAAGCCCGACGAACTGGCGCCCCGGCACATCTGGCACGACATCAAGTCGCATGCCCGGCTCCGTTTTCCGACCGGGACCGCAGCACTGCGCTATAATATCCTCCAGAAAATCGCTTATGTCGGCGTATTGTTCGGCCTGCTGCCGATCATCATCCTGACCGGTCTCACCATGTCACCCGCAATGGATGCGGCATGGCCCTGGCTTCTCCAGCTTTTCGGCGGCCGGGCCTCTGCGCGTTCGATCCATTTCATCGCGGCGATGCTGATCCTCGCCTTCATCCTGGTGCATCTGCTGATGGTTCTGCTCGCCGGTCCCTTCAACGAGATACGATCGATGATCACTGGCCGGTATCGCGTGCCGCTGGACCGCGAATCATGATCACCCGCCGCACTCTCATCGCAGCGAGCGGTGGCCTGCTCGTCGCTGGCTGCGACAAGCTCGACAGCAGTCCAGCTTTCCGAAGGACGCTGCGCCTGGGCGAAAAGCTCAGCTTTCGCGCCCAGCGGCTGATCAGCGATCGCGCCGCGCTCGCACCCGAATTTCGGCCCGAGCAGCGATCGCCGATCTTCCGCGCCAACGGCACTCGCCTGCCCGCCGGCGAGGCCTATGCAGCGCATGCCGCGAACGGCTTTGCCGACTGGCGACTCGTGATAGACGGCCTCGTCGCCCGCCCGCTGTCGATGTCGATGGCTGCGATCCGATCGATGCCGCATCGTAGCCAGATCACCCGCCACGATTGCGTCGAGGGCTGGAGCGCGATCGGCAAGTGGACCGGCGTCCCGCTCAAGCTGTTGCTCGATCATGCAGGTGTCCGTCCGGCTGCCCGCTACGCGGTGTTCCTCTGTGCCGATGGCTTCGGCGCCACGCCTTATTATGAATCGATCGACCTCATCGATGCGCTTCATCCCCAGACGATCCTCGCCTGGGCGCTCAACGATGCGCTGCTGCCGATCCCCAACGGCGCCCCGCTTCGCCTCCGTGTCGAGCGCATGCTCGGCTACAAACACGCCAAATATCTGGAGCGAATCGAGCTTGTCGATCGCCTCGACGGCCTTGCCGGCGGCCGCGGCGGCTATTGGGAAGACAAGAGCGATTATGAATGGTACGCGGGCATCTGAACGATCATCCTCCCGGAAACGGGAGGAATTATCCGGCCGTACTGGATCCCGATGAAACCCCTCCTCCTCATCCTCGCACTTATTCCCGCGATCGCGCATGCCGATGGCGATATCATCGTCACCGGACAGGGGCTCGATCCCGCGAAGGGCGATGCCGCTTATGATCGCATCACCATCGACCGCGATACGCTGCTGCAATCAGCCAGCGGCCGGCTCGAAGACGCTCTGCGCGATGCCGCCGGCTTCCAGCAGTTCCGTCGCTCGGATGCGCGCTCCGCGCACCCAACCAGCCAGGGCGCGAGCCTGCGCGGTCTCGGCGGCAACGCATCGTCGCGCGCGCTGGTGCTGCTCGACGGGGTGCCGCTGGCCGACCCCTTCGGCGGCTGGATAAACTGGTCAGCAATCGATCTTGCCCGGCTTTCCAGCGTCGAGATCACGCGCGGCGGTGGCAGCGGCAGCGCTGGCCCGGGCGCGCTTGCCGGCACGATCGCGCTCCAGAGCCTCGTCGCGAGCGCTGATCCGGTGGTGGAAGCCGAAGCGCTCTATGGCAGCCATGATTCGGTCGACGCGCGCGCGCTGGCAGCCGGGCAGATCGGATCGGGCCACGTCATGCTCTCGGCCCATTATGCGCGGGGCGACGGCTTCGTGCCGATAATCGCCAGCCAGCGCGGCCCGGCAGATGTCGCAGCACCCTATGAGCAAGCGAGTCTCGCTGGTCGCGCCGTCTTCCCGGTCGGCGAAGGGGTCGAGCTCCAGGCAAATGGCCTGCTCTTCACCGACGATCGCACGCGCGGCACCGCCTTCACCGCCAACCAAAGCAAGGGCGCCGATGCCAGCCTGCGCCTCGTCGGGCGCGGCGCGTGGAACTGGGAGGCATCGACCTGGATCCAGTCGCGCGATTTCGCCAGCCAGTTCGCCAGCGTGAACGCAGCACGCACAACCTCGACACTCACGCTCGATCAATATTCCGTTCCGGCCACCGGCCTCGGCGCTCGCTTCGAGCTGAGCCCGCCGCTCGGCGAACATGCCGAACTCCGCCTGGGCGGCGATCTCCACCAGAATGAAGGGCAGACCAGGGAGCATTATCTGTTCACCAACGGTGTGCCCGCCAACGGACGCGAGGCCGGCGGACGGACGCGTACGGCGGGCGCGTTCGCGGATTTGACGCTCCAGCCGACCGATACGCTTACCCTTACCGGCGGTGGCCGCATTGATCGCTGGTGGATCGAGAATGGTTTCCTCCACCAGCATACGCTGGCCGGCGCCACGCTTCCCGGCACCGCCAGTTTCGCCGATCGCTCCGGCACCGAAACTTCCGGCCGCGCAGGCATCGCATGGCAACTCACCGACACGATCAAGCTTCGCAGCGCCGCCTATCTCGGCTGGCGCCTGCCGACTCTCAACGAACTCTACCGTCCCTTTCGCGTCGGCAATGACGCCACCGCCGCCAATCCGCTGCTCAGCCCCGAACGTCTCAAGGGCATCGATGCTGGCTTCGACTGGCGCCCCCTCCCCGGCCTGACCGTCGCCGCCACGGCCTTCTTGAACCAGCTCGACAACGCGATCACCAACGTGACACTCTCTTCCGGCCCGGCCGGCACGCAGCGCAAGCGCCAGAATGTCGATGCTGTTCGCTCGCAAGGCGTCGAACTCGAAGCCAATTATGTGCAGGGGCCGTGGTCGTTCGGGCTCGACTATGCCTATGTCGACGCCCGGGTCCACGCCTCAGGCGCCGCCGCGCCACTTAACGGCTTGCGCCCGGCGCAGACGCCGAAACACCAGGCCAGCGCGCATCTCGGCTGGAGCAAGGGCGAACGGACCGCCGCGCTGGTCGTACGCTATGTCGCCCGCCAGTTCGAGGACGATCAGAACAGCCGCTCGCTCGCCGACGCGGTCACGCTCGATGCGAGCCTCGCCTGGCCGGTCTGGCAGGGCCTCAGCCTCGTCGCCCGCGCCGAAAACATCACCGACACCCGCGTCGAAGCCACGATCAGCAGCGCAAACATCATCGAACGCGCAACGCCGCAGAGCTTCTGGCTTGGGCTACGCTACCGGTTGTGATCACCCGTCATCCCGACGAAAGTCGGGATCCATGGGACCCACAGGTCTGGCTATCGAGAAACCACCGCAACGTGGATCCCGGCGTCCGCCGGGATGACGAAGGGCTGGCGCCGGGATGACGATTTAGGCGCCGGGGCCTACTGTTCCGCCTTCAATCGCGCCTTCAATTTCGCTGCGGGCGGCGCATAGAGGAATCCGAAGCTCACCGTCCCCTCTTTCGACTCGACGGCATGATGCAGCCGGTGACCCTGGACGAGCCGCTTCATATAGGCCGATCGCGCCACATAATGGTGCGAGACACGCTTGTGGACGATAACATCGTGGAAAATGAAATAGATCGCCCCATAAGCCGCAATCCCGCCGCCGATCCAGGCGTAGGATGCCCCGTGGCCAAGCCCGATGCCCCACCAGAACAGCGCGATCGATGGCACCGCGAAGATCGCAGCGTAGAGATCATTCGCCTCAAACATTCCGGTACGCGGCCGATGATGGCTTTCGTGGAGGAACCAGCCGGGGCCGTGCATCAGCCAGCGATGCGCGCCATAGGCGAATCCCTCCATCAGCGCGACGGTGGCGAGGAACAGCAAGGGTCCGGCAAGATGGTGCATCATGCTTCTATAGCCCTTCGTTCATTGCCGCGTCACCTCGCCGATGCTTATAGTTTCAGCACCCCGACGAAAGCCGGGATCCAGTAGCTGCGCTGGAGTAGCGACAGTGCGGAATGACGATATGACAAGGATCAAACGAACGATGCGCGTGCCGCTTTCTGCTCTCCTGCTCAGCACCCTCCTCGCTTCCTGCGCCCCGGTAACGCCCGAAGCGCGGATTCGCGTCGCGCTCACCGATGCCGGGCTCGACAAGGAGATAGCGGCCTGCATGGCGGAGCGCATGGTCGATCGCCTCACGATCGCGCAGCTCCGCAAACTCTCGTCGCTGTCGAAGCTCCGCGAAGCCGATATCCGCATGATGTCGATCGGCGAGTTCCTCCACCGCATCCGCGCGCTCGGCGATCCCGAGATCCTCAAGGTCGTCACCAAGGCGGGGCTCGGCTGCGCAATCGCGGTATGAAGCCATCCCGCTAGTCCTTCTCCGGGCTTTCCTTGTGCGCCGCGATATGCTTTAGGCCTCGCCAACGTTAAGGGAATCGACAAGGACGGGCGTCTCCGATGAACATTCACGAATATCAGGCCAAGGAACTCCTGGCCAAGTTCGGCGTGGCCATTCCGGCCGGCTATGCAGCTCTCAGTGTCGACGAAGCCGTCGCCGCAGCGGGCAAGCTTCCTGGGCCACTTTACGTCGTCAAGGCGCAGATCCACGCCGGCGGCCGTGGCAAGGGCAAGTTCAAGGAACTTGCCGCCGATGCGAAGGGCGGCGTACGTCTTTCGAAGACGCTCGATGAAGTCCGTGCCAACGCGACTGACATGCTCGGCAACACGCTTGTCACCATCCAGACCGGCGATGCAGGCAAGCAGGTCAACCGCCTGTACATCACCGATGGCGCCGACATCGCGAAGGAATATTATTTCTCGATGCTCGTCGATCGCAAGACCGGCCGCATCGCGATGATCGTCTCCACCGAAGGCGGCATGGACATCGAGGAGGTCGCGCATTCGACCCCCGAGAAGATTCACACGATCATCATCGATCCTGTCGAAGGCTTCATGCCGCACCACGGCCGCGCCGTCGCCTTCGCGCTGAAGCTCAAGGGCGATCAGAACAAGCAGGCCGCCAAGCTCGCCGGCCAGCTCTACGAAGCCTTCATGGCGACCGACATGGCGATGCTCGAGGTCAACCCGCTGATCGAGACCACCGATGGCAAGATCCTCGTCCTCGACGCCAAGGTGAGCTTCGATTCGAACGCGCTCTTCCGGCATCCCGACATCTTCGCGCTTCGCGACGAGAGCGAGGAAGATCCGGCTGAAGTCGAAGCCTCGAAGTACGACCTCGCCTACATCAAGCTCGACGGCAACATCGGCTGCATGGTCAATGGCGCGGGTCTCGCGATGGCGACGATGGACATCATCAAGCTCAATGGCGAATTCCCGGCCAACTTCCTCGACGTCGGCGGCGGCGCCACCAAGGAGAAGGTGACCGAGGCATTCAAGCTGATCCTCAGCGATCCGGCTGTGAAGGGCATCCTCGTCAACATCTTCGGCGGCATCATGCGCTGCGATGTCATCGCGGAAGGCATTGTCGCTGCGGCGAAGGAAGTGAATCTCTCGGTTCCGCTCGTCGTTCGCCTCGAAGGCACCAACGTCGCGCAGGGCAAGGACATCCTCGCGAATTCGGGGCTGCCGATCGTTGCTGCCGATGATCTTGGCGATGCCGCGAAGAAGATCGTGGCGCAGGTCAAGCAGGCCGCTTAACGTAGGGCAATAAGCAGAACGTCATCCCCGCGAACGGCGGGGACTCGTCTCCCCAACGCCTGCCGTCGCAGGCAGGCGAAGGGTGGCGGTGACGGCAAAAGTAGAGGAGGGACCACCAGATGAAGATCCTCGTGCCCGTGAAGCGGGTCATCGATTATAACGTCAAGCCCCGGGTCAAGATGGACGGGAGCGGAGTCGATCTCGCCAACGTCAAGATGTCGATGAACCCGTTCGACGAAATTGCAGTCGAAGAGGCCCTCCGCCTCCGCGAAAAGGGCGTCGCGACCGAAGTCATCGCAGTCTCGATCGGCGAGCAGAAGTGCCAGGAAACGCTGCGCACCGCGCTTGCGATGGGTGCAGATCGCGCGATCCACGTCCTCGCCGAAGGTGATGTCGAGCCACTTGCGGTCGCCAAGATCCTCGCCAAGCTGGTCGAAGAGGAGGCCCCCGGCCTCGTCATCCTCGGCAAGCAGGCGATCGACGACGACAGCAACCAGACCGGCCAGATGCTCGCAGCCCTCACCGGCCGCCCGCAGGGCACTTTCGCGTCGAAGGTCGAGGTTGCGGGCGACACCGTCACCGTGACTCGCGAAGTCGATGGCGGCCTCGAGACCGTCGCGCTCAAGACCCCGGCGATCATCACCACCGATCTTCGCCTCAACGAGCCGCGCTACGCTTCGCTGCCCAACATCATGAAGGCGAAGTCCAAGCCGCTCGCGCAGAAGACCCCGGCCGATCTCGGCGTCGACATCACCCCGCGTCTCAAGACGCTTAAGGTGATCGAACCAGCCAAGCGCTCGGCGGGCATCAAGGTTGCGGATGTTGACGAGCTTGTAGCCAAGCTCAAGGCAATGGGAGTTGTGGCATGAAGACGCTCGTCTGGGTCGAACATGACAGTGGCGCGGTCAAGGATTCGACGCTGGCCGTCGTAACCGCCGCTTCGAAGCTCGGCGAGGTGCATCTGCTCGTCGTTGGCCAGGGCGTCGATGGCGTCGCCGCCGCTGCCGCGCAGATCGCCGGCGTCGGCAAGGTCCACGTCGCCGATGGCGCTGCCTATGCCAACGCGCTTCCCGAAAACGTCGCGCCGCTCGTCGTTGACCTGATGGGTCATCACGATGCGTTCCTCGCGCCGGCCACCGCTAACGGCAAGAACATCGCGCCGCGCGTCGCAGCCTTGCTCGACGTGATGCAGATCTCCGAGATCCTCTCGGTCGAAAGCGAAGACACCTTCACCCGCCCGACCTATGCTGGCAACGCGATCGCGACCGTCCAGTCGACCGACTCGAAGAAGGTGATCACGGTACGCGGCACTTCGTTCGAGAAGGCCGCCCGCGAAGGCGGCTCGGGCACGATCGAAGCCGTTTCCGGCCCCGCCGATTCCGGCCTGTCGAGTTTCGTCGGCGCCGAGATCTCGAAGTCGGAGCGTCCTGAGCTCACCTCGGCGAAGATCATCGTTTCCGGCGGCCGCGCGCTCCAGAACAGCGAGAACTTCCATTCCATCATCGAACCGCTCGCCGACAAGCTCGGCGCCGCGGTCGGCGCCTCGCGCGCCGCTGTCGATGCCGGCTATGTCCCCAACGACTATCAGGTCGGCCAGACCGGCAAGATCGTCGCCCCGGAAGTCTATATCGCGATCGGCATCTCCGGCGCGATCCAGCATCTCGCCGGGATGAAGGACAGCAAGACGATCATCGCGATCAACAAGGACGAGGAAGCCCCGATCTTCCAGGTCGCCGACCTCGGCCTCGTCGGCGATCTCTTCAAGATCGTCCCTGAACTGACCAGCAAGATCTGATCGCTCCGATCCACGCACATACGAAAGGGCGGCCCGCAACGGCCGCCCTTTTCAATTGGCCGGATCGACAACCTCGATCACGTCAAAGCGCGTGACGCCATAGACATGCCCCCGCAGCGTCCCCCGGCGCCCGACAAGCGGGTCTGCAACATGGTGGGCGATATCCAGGATGAAGATATCCTCGCGATCGATGTCGAGATAGAATCCATAGGCGGTCGGACGCATTATGCCGGTGAGCAGGCAGGTTCCATCGCGGCGCATGACATCTCCTCTAGAATAGGACATATATGTCCTAGACGATCCGCCCGCGATAACCAACCCATCTCCTTATGCGATGGGCAGAAACTGTAGGTAGCAACCTCAAGCGATGGCGTGATGCGCGCGATATGACGCAGGAGGATCTCGCTGCAGAAGCAAGCATTTCGATGCGGCATCTGGGCCGCCTCGAACGAGGCGAGGGCAATCCCACGCTCGACGTCCTGGAACGCTTGGCAAGCGTGCTGCACATTTCGGCGCAGGACTTCTTCGCGGCGGAGTCTCCGGCCCCTTAGACTCCGTTTCAGATCATATGAATCGTCATCGCGGCGCCTAATCGTCATCCCGGCGGACGCCGGGATCCACGATACGGTGGTCCTCCGATCGCGAGACCCGTGGGTCCCATGGATCCCGACTTTCGTCGGGATGACGAAGCCGGGCATCGGGATCGCGGACAGGCTCCTTTTTCCCCTCCCTGACAAGGGAGGGGTTAGGGGTGGGTAGGCCGTGGCGGGGGCTCGAAGCCCCCGGCGGGGCCGGCTTTGCGGTGCGGTCGCGAAGAGGTCTTCGGGCGCGCAGACGCGCGTACCCACCCCCAGCCCCTCCCTTGTCAGGGAGGGGAGTCAGAAGGCAAGTTCCGCCCCCTCGCCGCGAATCGCAGCCAGGCGTAGCCGGCCAGCGCCGACAGCAGCGATCCACCGAGCACGCCGATCCTAACGGCATTGCCATGCAGCGGATCGACAAAGGCCAGGCCGCCGATGAACAGGCTCATCGTGAAGCCGATCCCGCACAGCAGCGCCACGCCATAGACTTGCGACCAGCTGGCGCCCGATGGTCGAACGCCGAGCTTCAGCGCGATCGCGATTCGGATGCTTGCGAACACGCCGATCTGCTTGCCGAGCAGCAGCCCAAGCGCGATGCCAAGCGGCAATGGCGCGGTCAGCGTGTCGAGGCCGATCGCACGCAGGTCGATCCCCGCGTTGGCGAAGCCGAACAGCGGCACGATGCCGAACGCCACCCACGGGGACAGACCATGTTCCAGCCGGTGAAGCGGCGAATCCTCGGCATCGGGCGCTGCTGGCGACGGCCGGAGCGGAATTGCCGTCGCGGCGAGCACGCCAGCCACTGTCGGATGCACGCCGGACAGCAGCACCGCCGCCCAAAGCGCGACCGCGAGCACCAGATAGGGCCATAGCAGCATCACGCCGCCGCGATTGAGCAGGAACATCGCTACCATGATCATCGCCGCGCCCAGCAATGCGGGCCCGCTGATCGCGGCGGTGTAGGCGAGTGCGATAATCACCACCGCGCCGAGATCATCGGCGATCGCTACCGTCGTCAGGAAGATCCGCAGCGATCCCGGCACGCGGCGCCCGAGCAGTGCAAGTACGCCGATCGCGAAGGCGATGTCGGTCGCGGCCGGGATCGCCCAGCCGCGCGCGAGCCCCGGATGGCTTCCCGCCACGGCCAGATAGACCAGCGCCGGCACGGCCATTCCACCCGCCGCCGCGATCAGCGGAAGCGCTCGATCCGACCAGCGCGCCATATGGCCGTCGAGGAATTCGCGCTTGATATCGAGGCCGACCAGCAGGAAAAACAGGCTCATCAGCGCGTCGTTGATGAAATGATGCAGCGTCCAGCCGAACAGTTTCGTGCCGAGCAATCCGAAATAGGCATCGGCCAGCGCGCTGTTGGCCATGACGAGCGCCAGCGCAGCGCCGAACATCAGCACGATGCCGCCCGATGCCTCGTTATCGAGGAATTGGCGCATGGCCGAACGAGTCCGGCGCAGATGTCGATGCATCATCACGCGCCGCTTCTAAAGCGGGATGACGTCAGTTGGATACCCCCGCTCATCCTTGGGAGCCCCTCCGGCTGGCTGCTTGCCCACCCCCGCTCATCCTGAGGAGCCATTGAGCGAAGTCGAAATGGCGTCTCGAAGGACAGCAGCGGTGCGGTCCTTCGAGACGGGACTTCGACAGGCTCAGACCCTCCTCAGGATGAGCGGAAGGGGGCGGGATCAACCTCATTTCATCCCGCTCCAAGCCATTATCGCGCCATTCCCAAATCGATCCGGAACCGGTCCGAATTGGATGAAAACGACAATGTAACGATTAAAGTCAACATTTTCAGCATATTATTAATCAGATACTATCCTTATACGGCCCGGTGGGGGGTGGCCTATGCTCGACTTGATCGACATAGTATTTCGCGAACTGCTGCTCTTCGCTTCGCTGGGGTTGCTGATCGGCGGGCTGGACGATGTCGCGATCGATCTGATCTGGATCGCGCATGACTGGTGGCAGCGCCATGTCGTCTTCGGAATTCGGCCCCGGGCGACGGTTGCGACGCTTGCGGCACCACAAGCGCCCGGTCGGATCGCAATCCTGATTCCCGCCTGGCAGGAGCATGCGGTCATCGGCGCGATGCTGCAAAGGGCGTTGGGCCGCATCGATCACCCCGCCTTCCGCATCTATGTAGGGATCTACGCCAATGATCTCGCAACTGCTGCCGCAGTCGAGGCGGTCGCCCGCACCGATCGACGGATTCGCCCAGTGTGCGGTGGCGTCGCCGGCCCCACCACCAAGGGGGAATGCCTCAATCGCATCTGGCAGGCGCTCGTCTCGGACGAGCGGGTCGAAGGCGTGCCCTTCAAGGCGATCGTGATCCACGATGCCGAGGATATTATCCACCCTGCCGAACTACGCGTGTTCGATACGCTGATCGAGCGGGTCGACATGGTGCAGTTGCCAGTCCTGCCGCTACCCGATCCGCGATCCCGCTGGATCGCCGGCCATTATTGCGACGAATTTGCCGAGGCGCATCATCGCCAGCTCGCTGCCCGCGAATTGCTCGGCGCCAGCATTCCTTCGGCGGGGGTCGGCTGCGCGATCAGTCGCGCCGCGATGGAGCGGCTCGCCATAATCGGCCACGGCAAGCCGTTCGACGAAAATTGCCTGACCGAGGATTATGAAATCGGCATCCGCCTCGCGGAACTCGGCCATGGCGGCATCTTCGTCCTGCTGCCGACCACGCCGGGCGGCAAGCTGGTCGCCGTTCGCGCGCATTTCCCCAACCGGATCGGTCCATCCGTCCGGCAGAAGGCGCGCTGGATGATCGGCATCGCGCTTGCCGGATGGGACAGGCTCGGCTGGCGAGGCCATTGGGCCGAAATCTGGATGCGCCTGCGCGATCGCCGCGCGCCCTTCGCCGCAGTGATACTGGTCGCCTCCTATCTCTCGCTGCTCCTCTGGGGGATTTCGACGGCTGGCCACTGGATCACCGGCAGCCATCGCACCCCGCTTCCCGCGTGGCAGGCGATGCTGCTCACCATCAATGGCGGCCTGCTGACATGGCGGTTCGCAATGCGGTTCCTCTCGGTCCGCCATTATTACGGCACGCTGGAGGCGTTCTTCTCGATCCCCCGCATGGCGGTATCGAACACGATCGCCATGCTCGCCGCGCGACGTGCGCTCTTCGAATATGCCCGGCTGCTGCGTGGCGGCCCCTTGCGGTGGGACAAGACCGAGCATCATTTTCCCGATGTCATGCCGCTCGAATGATCCGCCCGGGCGCGCCACTGCGCTGCATTACAATCATGCTGGCCGGCTGGATCGGTGGGCGCTGCTGCTGGCTATATGCCGACCGGTTCATGCCGGTCGGCAGCGCAAGCGCCCAGCCGCTCGATGCGTTTCGCCAGGATCCACGCGATCCCCGGCCAGCCCAAAGCCATGCCTGGGCAGGCAGGACGGTCTCGATCATGCTGGACTCCGCCCCGCCGCCCCCGCCTGCGCCCGCCGCTGAAGCCGAGGCCCAATGGCAATCGCCATCGCCCGGGGCAGAAATCGCACTCGCTCTTCCCGAGCCGTCGCCCGAAACGATCGAACCGGCACGTCCCGCAACGGCCCGGTCTTCCCGCCTGTCCGGCTCCGCATGGCTATTCGCCCGCCCCGGCGACGCCCGGGCACTCGCGCCTGCCGGCCAGCTGGGCGGGTCACAAGCCGGGCTCCGCCTGCGCTGGCGTCTCAACCAGGGTCCAGCCATCCGCACCGCGCTTTCCGCCCGCCTCTACACGCCCCTCGCGCATCCGGCAGGCGCCGAGGCAGCGCTCGGCGCCGAATGGCATCCCCTCCCCGGCAAGCCGGTCTGGATCGGGATCGAGCGCCGGATCGCGCTTGGTCGCGAGGGTCGCAATGTCTGGTCCGCTTATGCAGCGGGCGGCTTCTGGAAACCCGGTCTTCCGGCCGGGCTCATCCTCGATGGCTATGGCCAGGCCGGCATCGTCGAGGTGCGGCAACGCGAAGCCTTCGCCGATGGAGCGCTCAGGCTCAGCCGCCCGCTAGGCGGGCCGCGCAGTATCAGCCTTGGCGCAGGCATCTGGGGCGCTGCCCAGTCCGAACTAGCGCGGCTTGACGTTGGCCCACGGCTGTCGCTGCCGCTTCGCCTCGGCAAGCAGGACATACCGATATCGCTCGAAGCCCGCTTCCGGATCGCTGGCAATGCGGCGCCAGTCAACGGGGTGGCGCTCACCATCGGGAGCGATTTCTGAAATCAGCGGTTCGCAGGACGCGAATGATCGGCTAGCCATTGATCCGCCATGAACCTCTATCTGCCCATTGCCGGTCTTTCGGTGAACATATTCGTGATCGTGGGACTGGGCGGCCTGGTTGGGCTGCTTTCGGGCATGTTCGGCGTCGGCGGCGGCTTCCTTACGACTCCGCTGCTGATCTTCTACGGCATCCCGCCTGCTGTCGCCGTCGCATCGTCCGCCCCGCAGATCATGGGTGCCAGCGTCTCCGGCGTGCTCGCGCACCACAATCGCAACGGCGTGGACATCCAGATGGGCGCAGTGCTCGTCGCTGGTGGTGCGATGGGAACCATCACTGGCGGCTTCATCTTCCGCGCACTCCAGACCAGCGGCCAGATCGATATGGTGGTCGGCCTGCTCTACGTGGTGCTGCTTGGCGGCATCGGCATGGCGATGGCACGCGAGGCGGTCATCGCCATCGTCGCACTACGGCGCGGCCAGCCAGTCCAGGCCAGCGCCAGGCGGCATCTTCCGTTGATTGCTGCACTGCCGCTGCGCTGGCGCTTCTACGGGTCGGGACTCTACATTTCTCCCCTCGCCCCGCTCGCGCTCGGTTTCCTGACCGGCATCCTGACCGCACTTATGGGGGTTGGCGGCGGCTTCATCCTCGTTCCAGCAATGATCTATGTGCTCGGCATGTCGACCCGGGTCGTGGTCGGCACCTCATTGTTCCAGATCCTCTTCGTCGCCGCTGCAACCACGATGATGCATGCGCTCACCACCCATTCGGTCGATATCGTACTGGCCTCGCTCCTCCTGATCGGCAGCGTCAGCGGTGCCCAGTTCGGCGCGCGCTTCGCCCAGAAGGTGAAGCCCGAATATCTGCGCCTGATCCTCGCCTTCATCGTGCTGACCGTCGCATTTCGCATGGCGCTCGGCCTCACCTGGCGGCCGGACGAGATCTTCACGGTGCAGGAGCTCTGATGCACCGTACGATCCTCCTGATGCTGGCCCCGCTCCTCGTCGCGGCGACGCCGCCACGGCTCGTTCCGGACGTATCGCAGCGGCAGATCGATATCATCTATAGCTTCACCGGTGCCGAGCTCCTGTTGTTCGGCGCCATCCTCTATCCCGGCGGACGGCTCCCGGATCGCCGCGCCGATATCGTCGTGGTGCTGCGCGGCCCGAACGAATCCATCATCCTGCGCGAGAAGCGCAAGATCGCGGGCATCTGGCTCAACGCGGACAGCGCTCGCTTCCGCTCGATGCCTTCCTTCTATGCCGTCGCTGCCTCTCGCCCGCTTCGCGACATCATCGATGGACGAACCTCGGCGATCTACGAACTCGGGGTCGATCATCTCCAGCTCTCGCCATCGAGCCTCGAGGCGGCTGAGGACCAGAGGCGCTTCGAGGCTGGGCTCGTCGATCTCAAGCGGCGTGGCGGGCTTTACGTCGAGAACCAGAACCGCGTCGAGATCGCCGACGGGGTACTCTATCGCGCCCGAATCATGATCCCGGCGCGCGTGCCGGTCGGCCGTTATACTGCCGAAACATTCCTGATCCAGGATGGCCGCGTACTCGCGGGTGCGGTCCGCGATGTCGAGATCGACAAGTCGGGCTTCGAACGCTTCGTCGCGGCATCCGCGCGAAACCACGGGTTTCTGTACGGTCTATGCGCGATCGCGATATCACTTGTCTTTGGTTGGGGTGCCCACGCACTGTTCCGGCGCCGCTGAAATTCAATCCCGATGCCTGTTCTGAGGCTCCAATCCGTTGGTGTTTCTTAACTTGTCTCCCGTAAATCTACCTCTGTTTCATCCCACGGGACAGGCAGGGGAGCCGATGAACGACATGACCGGAAGGCAGGCATTCATCCGTGCGCTCGAAGCCGGCGCGCAAGATGCCGCCATTGAGATTGGACGCGTCCTCCAGGTTTCCGGCGGCGGATCCCAGGTCACGCTCGACGGGCCGATCCTCGGCATGCTCCAGGGCAATCCCGATCCCACGCTTGCGATGGCGGGCAATATCGGCAGCCATATCAAGATGCGCGTTGGCGATCACTGGCTGGTCGCCGTGGTACGCTCGATGCGGCTGGCGGAAGCCGATGGCGACCTGATCGTTGCCGATGTCGATTTTCTCGGTGAAGGCATGTCGTCCGAGCACCCCGATCGCTTCCTCCAGTTTCGCCGTGGCGTTACGCGCTATCCCGTACCCGGCACGCGAATTAATCCAGTCGATACCGAGGATCTCAAGCAGATGTTCGCGACCGCCGATCGCGCGCATGTCGAGATTGGCACCGTCTATCCAACCACCGATATTCGCGCCGCGCTCTATGTCGATGCGCTGCTCGGCAAGCATTTCGCCCTGCTCGGATCGACCGGCACCGGCAAATCGACGGCGACCGCGCTGATCCTGCACCGCATCTGCGAACTCGCGCCCAACGGCCATATCGTCATGATCGATCCGCACGGCGAATATGCTGATGCGTTCACCGAGACCGGCGCGATCTTCGATGTCGGCAATCTCGCAATGCCCTACTGGCTGATGAACTTCGAGGAGCATTGCGAAGTCCTCGTCACCAGCGGCGGGGACGAACGGCAGGTCGATTGCGACATCCTCGCCAAATGCCTCCTCACCGCGCGCTCGCGCAATCGCGCCGCCGAAGGCCTCAGGCTTACGGTCGACAGCCCGGTGCCCTATCTGCTCACCGATCTCACCGCGATCCTGCAGAACGAGATGGGCAAGCTCGACAAGGCCGGCACGAGCGCGCCCTATATGCGCCTCAAGACCAAGATCGACGAAATCCGCGCTGATCCGCGCTACACGTTCATGTTTTCCGGCATGCTGGTCGGCGACACGATGGCCGATTTCCTTGCCAAGATCTTCCGACTGCCAGGCAACGGCAAGCCGATCTCGATCATCGACGTCTCGGGCGTTCCATCCGATATCGTTTCGGTCGTGGTGTCGATGCTGTCGCGCATGGTTTTCGACTATGCGATCTGGGCGCGCGGCGAAGAACAGCGCCCGGTATTGTTCGTCTGCGAGGAAGCCCACCGCTATGTCCCCAGCGACAGCATCGCCAGCGGCAGCGCGGTTCGCACCGTCCTCGAACGCATCGCCAAGGAAGGCCGTAAATACGGCGTCTCGCTTGGCCTGATCACGCAGCGACCGTCCGATCTCGCCGAAGGCGTGCTATCCCAGTGCGGCACGATCATCGCGATGCGCCTCAACAATGATCGCGATCAGGGCTTCGTCAAATCCGCCATGCCCGAAGGCGCGCGCGCTTTCCTCGATTCGATCCCGGCACTCCGCAACCGCGAGGCAATCATCTGCGGCGAAGGCGTCGCAATCCCGATCCGCGTGTGTTTCGACGATCTCCATCCCGACAAGCGCCCCGCGTCGCATGATCCCGTATTCTCCGAGCTGTGGCGCCGCGAAGGCGGCGAAACCGAGATGCTCAGCCGCATCATCCAGCGCTGGCGCACGCAGGGACGGTAGAGAGGGACGAATGCCCCCCGCTCAACCTGAGGACGGACTGAGCCCGTCCCACCCCCCGCTCAACCTGAGGACGGACTGAGCCCGTCCCACCCCCCGCTCATCCTGAGGAGCCATTGAGCTTGTCGAAATTGCGTCTCGAAGGACGCTCCGCAATTGCAAAACGCAGCAGCCGATCCGCAAGTGGAACCAGCGCTTCCGCGCCGGGGCCCGCAAGTCGGCTGATCGCCGCATGGCGCGCGTCGAGCCCGCCAGTCAGCGCACCGAAAGCGGGCAGGATGAGCTTGTTCGCCCCAGCCACGAAGCAGCGCCGCGCGACCCGGCGGCCACGTACGGTGACACTGAACTTGGGATGGAAATGTCCGGACAGTTCGGGCCTCGGATCGCTTGGATCGGCCTCATGCCGCAACACCAGCCCATCGATCACCGCTTCAACCAGCAGCGTTCCGCCAAGCGCCATGTCCTGGCCCGCATCGTGATTGCCGCTGATCCAGTACCAGTCGAGCCCCGCCGTCATTCGCGCGAGCAGCGCCGCTGCTTCGCCTGACAATCGTCGCGCGCCAGCGTCATCATGAAAGCTGTCGCCCAGGCACCATAATTCCCGCGCATCCGTCACTACGGCAAGCGCTTCAAGGTCGGCGAGCGTCGCGAGGCTGTCATAGGGCGGCAGGAACTGGCCCAGCCCGGCGAACCAGCTCGCCTTTTCGAAATGCAGGTCAGCGACGATAAGCGCCCGGCGGCGCGGCCAGAACAGCGCACCCGGCGCCAGTGCCTGAAATATCTCGCCCGCGAACGAAAGGGGAACCATGGACTGGCTATAATAGCCTTCGCCTGCTCCACGCAAGGTCAGACGATTTGCAACGCACTCACCCCCGCCAGCACGCCCGCGATCATCAGCAGCGAGGCTGCACCAAGCCTTATCGATCGAATCGGCAGCTTCGCCGGCATCTTGTCCGCCAGCAGCACGGGCGCGACATTGGCGAGCACCACCCCGGCCGCCATCCCGATCGCAGCGAGCACCAGCGAATCGGCGCGGGCGGCAAGCGTCATCGTCACGAACTGAGTCTTGTCGCCGAACTCGAGCGCCCAGAAGCCGAGAAAACTCCCAAGAATGACGTTGGCCCCGCCTTCCTTGCCGAGCTTGGGCGGCTTTTGCGGCATGAATCCGCCGAGACCGGCAAAGACCAGCGCAACCGCCATCATCAACGTCATCGCGCGAAAATTGATATAGCCGACGAGGAAATGACCCGCGACCGTCGCAAGCAGGCCGTTGACCAGCGCCGCCAGCCCGATGCCGATCAAGATCCGTCGATCGCCGCGAAAGCGCAGCGCCAGCATCATCGCCAGCAATTGGGTTCGATCGCCCCATTCTGCGAGGAATGCGGCCAGCAGGGGGGGCAGCAAGGAGTCCATTTGTCAGCGGCTAGCCCGCGAGCCTCACCTGGACGGAGGCAAGGAAGCGTTCGCCCGCGTCAGGCTCCTGCGAATCGCAATATACCGCCTCGAGGAGCGTCTGGAGATAGGCCGGGATGATCGCGCCGCGACCATCGCGCTCGATTGCCTCGGCAAGGCTGCCGGCAATCTGGCGCACCGGCTCGAAGCCGTGCTTGTCGCCGAGCGAGCGGAGCATTTCGGCACGGCGAACAATGTCCGGAATCTTCATCTTGCGGAATTCACGCCATAATTCCTCGATCCGCGAGCGCATCTCGGCCCGTATCGGATCATATGCAATCTGGTCGTTCCAGGTGTTTGCCATGAGCGTTCCTCTCGGAACCTTTATCTGGGTGAATTGCTACGATGTCGTTAAGCCCTCGCCGTTCCCGACGTCGCCTTGGCCTTGACAAAAGCCACGCGAGACGCCAATGCCCGACCCACATTCGAGCGGCGGCGACGCCGCTTATTTTTTTCGTATCGTCTATTCAGAATTCGAAGGATTGCGGGTCATGGCAAAGCCGACCACCGTCAAGATCAAGCTCGTCAGCTCGGCTGACACCGGTTTCTTCTACGTCACGAAGAAGAATCCGCGCACGCAGACGGAAAAGATGAGCTTCCGCAAATATGATCCCGTCGTGCGCAAGCATGTCGAGTTCAAGGAAGCCAAGATCAAATAAGCGCTTCGACCGCTTCGACGAAGCGGGCTACCGAGATGGGCTTCGAAATATAGCCCTCGGCACCGGCGACGCGGATTCGTTCCTCGTCGCCTTTTGCTGCGTAGGCGGTCACGGCCATGATCGGGATCGCCCTTAGCGCTTCATCCGCCTTGAGCAGCTCGATCAATTCCAGCCCGCTGATATGCGGCAGCTGGATATCCATGATAATAAGGTCGGGCATGATCTCGGTCGCCCGCTCGATCGCCACGCGTCCGTCATCGACCGGAACCGCCACAAAACCGTGCGCGCGGAGCAGGTCGCAGAAAAGCTTGAGATTAAGCTCGTTATCTTCGACAACGAGGATAGTTTTGGTCACAGGGTTTTCCTCATATATCCTAGGATAGCTGGTCGGGCTCGCATGGCGAAGCAAGAAAATATAAAAATGGGCAATATGGATGCCGTCGTGGTTGGATTATCGGCGCTGGGCTGGACGCTGGCGGACGATAGCCGCGCCAATCGCCTGCTCGCGCTGACCGGAATCGCGGCTGCCGATCTTCGCGCCATGGCCGAAGATCCTTCGGTGCTTGCCGAGGTCCTGCGTTTCCTCGAAGGGCATGAACCCGATCTCGTCGCCTGCGCCCGGCAGCTCGAGATCGACCCGATGGATCTGGTCAAGGCGCGAATGGCGCTCGAAGGACAAGCAACATGACTCGCCCCCTGCTGATCTCGGATTGCGACGAGGTCCTCCTTCACATGATGCGTCACTTCGGTGCATGGCTGGCAAGCGATCACGACATCGATTTCGTTCCGCAGCCGGAGGATTTCTCGCAGGCGATGCGCTATCGGCACGATGGCTCGGTCGTCGAGAAGGAGCGGATCTGGCCGCTGCTCGACCAGTTCTTCGAAACCGAGATGCATCGCCAGACGCTTGTGCCGCATGCGATCGAGGCGCTCGGCCGGATCGGCGAGGTTGCCGACATCGTCATCCTGACCAACCTGGGCGACCAGTTCCACCCGCACCGCGTGGCCCAGCTCGAGACGCATGGCATTCGCCACGAAGTCGTCTGCAACCAGGGCGGCAAGGGCCCGGCCGTGGCGCGGATCATTGCCGAGCGGCAGGCTTCGCCAGTCGTGTTCGTCGACGATATCGCGGGCCACCACAGCTCGGTTGCCAAGCATGTGCCCGATGTCTGGCGACTCCACATGATCGCCGAGCCCGATATCGCACGCTTGTTCCCTCCAGCGCCCGATGCGCATATTCGTATCGACGACTGGAACGAAGCTTCGTACTGGATACTCGATCGGTTCGGCGGACGCTGAGCCCCGGCCAAGGAGAATGCATGTCTATCGTTGATCGTCTTGGCGAGATCGGGCTGGTGCTTCCCACCCCCGCGGCACCAGTCGCGGCCTATGTCCCCTGGGTGCTTGCCGGCGGGCTTCTCCACATATCCGGGCAACTGCCCTTTCGCGAGGATGGGTCGCTGATCACCGGCCGCCTCGGCGAAAGCCTCGACGTGGCAGCCGGCACCGAAGCAGCGCGACGCTGCGGCCTGATGTTGCTTGCCCAGATCGGCCAGGCACTCAACGGCGATTTCACTAGAGTAGCGCGTATTGTGAAGCTTGGCGTATTCGTAAACTCGACACCCAGTTTCATCGACCAGCCCAAGGTCGCCAATGGCGCTTCCGAACTAATGGCCCATGTGTTCGGAGAGGGCGGGCGCCATGCCCGCAGTGCTGTTGGAGTCCCTGTTCTTCCACTCGGCGCCGCGGTAGAAATCGATGCCATCGTTGACATTCTCCCTGCTTGACAAGATCATAGCGCCACCACCGCCGACAAGCCGCACCAGTTTCCTGACCGGGTGGCGCTACGCCCATCGCGGGCTGCACGGGAATGGGCTGGTCGAAAATACGCGCGCCGCGTTCGCTGCGGCGATTGCGGCCGACATGGGGATCGAATGCGATGTCTCGCTTAGCGCGGACGGCATCCCCTTCGTCTTCCACGACGACACGCTCGAGCGGCTCACCGGTCAATCCGGGCCGCTGGAAGCCCGCAACGCCGCCGATCTGGAGGAGCTCACGATCCTGGGGACCGACGAGACCATTCCCCGTCTCGATGAAGTCATCGATCTGGTCGCTGGCCAGGTGCCGATCCTGATCGAGCTCAAGACACGCGACCTGCGGGTCGGGCGGCTCTGTCTTGCGGTACGGCGCATGCTCGAAGGCTATCGCGGATCGGCGGCGGTGATGTCGTTCAATCCCGAAGTTGGCTACTGGTTCGCGGAACACGCGCCCCGCATAACGCGCGGCCTCGTCATCAGCGAGGCGGACAAGAGCGGCGTGCGGGCGCTGATCGAGCGGCATTGGTCGCTGTGGCGAGCCAAGCCCGACTTGCTCGCCTATGATGTGCGCGACCTGCCGTCGCGGTTCGCGGCCGCCCAGCGGGCTCGTGGAATTCCGCTGCTGACGTGGACGGTGCGCGGCGCCGCGGCCGAAGCGACCGCCGCCGCCTATGCCGATGCCCCGATCTGTGAAACCCAGGCTTGATCGCATGACGCCCGGGCGCGCAATTTGCCTGTCCGCTCGTCTCGGCTATGATCGGGGTTGATGAAACATATTGCGCGCATCGGCGATGGTGTCGCGGCGTTCCGGGCTGAAGACTGGGATCGCTGCGCCGGCACCGGCAATCCATTCCTGCGCCACGCATTCCTTGCCGCACTGGAGCAATCGCACAGCGCCACCGCGCGCACCGGATGGCAGCCAGTGCCGATCGCGATCGACGGCCCCGACGGTCGCCCGGCAGCGGTGATGCCGGCCTATGCGAAGAGCCATAGCCACGGCGAATATGTGTTCGATCAGGGCTGGGCCGATGCGTGGCAGCGCGCTGGCGGGCGCTATTATCCCAAGCTCCAGATCGCGGTGCCCTTCACCCCGGCCACCGGCCCCCGCCTGCTCACCCCGGATCCAGCGCTCAAGCCAGCACTGATCGCTGGCGCCGAAGCGGTCGTGCGCGAATATGGCATGTCCTCGGCCCACGCCACATTCCTCACCGACACCGACTGCGCGTTGTTCGAGAAAGCGGGCTGGCTGATCCGCGTCGATCATCAGTTCCATTGGGTCAATCGCGGCTATGCCTGCTTCGACGACTTCCTCGGCGCGCTCGCATCGCGCAAGCGCAAGGCGATCCGCAAGGAACGGCAGGCGGCGCTTGCCGATCTTACCGTGGAGCATGTCAGCGGCGCCGATATCACCGAGGCGCATTGGGACGATTTCTGGATCTTCTACCAGGATACCGGCGCCCGCAAATGGGGCCGTCCCTATCTCACGCGACACTTCTTCTCATTGCTCAGCGAACATATGGCCGAACAGGTCTTGCTCATCTTCGCGGTGCGCGACGGGCGTCGTATCGCCGGCGCGCTCAACCTGATCGGCACCGACGCGCTTTACGGCCGCTATTGGGGCGCGATCGAGGAAGTCCCCTTCCTGCATTTCGAGATCTGCTATTACCAGGCGATCGACGCCGCGATCGCGCGCGGCCTGTCGCGGGTCGAGGCGGGCGCGCAGGGCGAACACAAGCTCGCACGCGGATATGAGCCGACCCCGACATTCTCAGCCCATTTCATCCCGAACGAAGGCTTCCGCCATGCGGTGGCCGATTATCTGGAATCCGAACGGCAGGCAGTGGCCCAGCAAGGCGAAGTCCTTGCGGATTATGTGCCGTTCAAGCGCGGCTGAAGCCGAGGGCCGCGATGTGAGCCGAACCCGTGACTAAATAAATGCCGCCGATCCTGTGGGATTGCGGTTGCCACACCTCCTCGACTGACGGATTATGGTGCAAACCGGGCGACCGTCGCATCGCTCGTGCGCGCACAGAACAGAATCACGAGGAGACCTGAATTGGCTACCCAGACCGCTAACGTCATTCCGGCCCATGTTCCGCCGGAATTGGTACGGCCTTGTCGCATCTTCGACCGGCTGTCGGTCTGCGAGAATCCCTACGAGAAGATCATTCCCGAAATTCACCAGGGGCCCGCAGTCTTCTACACGTCCAACGTCAATCCGGGCCCGGTTCCCGGCTGGGTCGTCCGCCGCGCCGAGGATATGCGCGCGATCTACAACGACACCGAGAATTTCTACAAGCAGGGCAACACCCAGTTCGCCGCCATGATCGGCGAGGATTGGGACATCATCCCGACCGAGCTTGATCCGCCCCGCCACGAAGGCTTCCGCGCCGCATTGAACCCGGTCTATTCGGCCAGCAACATGGCCGCGCTGGATCACCGCGTCCGCGAACGCGCTCGGCTGTTCATCGACGAGTTCAAAGATAAAGGTCACTGCGAATTCATCAAGGATTTCGCGATCCCGTTCCCGGTCACGATCTTCCTCGACCTGATGGGCTTCCCAAAGGAAGAGATGGACCAGTTCCTCGCCTGGGAAAACGTCCTGCTGCGCAGCGAAACCAACGTCGATCGCGCGATGAGCGTTCGCTCGGTGGCCGATTATCTCCTGCGCGCGATCGAGGAGCGCAAGAAGAATCCGGGCGAGGACCTGATCAGCGTCGCGCTGACGCTCGAGGTGAACGGCCGCAAATGGACCGACCGCGAAGTCTTCGGCCACTGCTTCAACCTCTATCTCGGCGGCCTCGATACGGTGACCGCTAACATCGGGCTGCACCTCCACCATCTCGCCACCCATCCCGAGGACCAGGAGGAGCTTCGCGCCGATCCCAAGAAGGTCGTGATCGCCGTCGAGGAACTGCTGCGCGCCTATCCGGCCGTGACCACCGTGCGGCTCTGCCGAAATCCCTACACGCTCGGCGACGTGACCTTCATGCCGGGCGACTATATCGCGATGTCGACCCCGCTCGCCGGCCGCGATCCCGAATATTATGAAGCACCCAACGAGGTCCGCCTCGATCGCAAGCCCTCCCATGTCACGCTCGGCTTCGGCATCCACCGCTGCCTCGGCCAGCACCTCGCGCGTCGGGAACTCCAGATCGCCGTCCAGGAATTCCTCGCAGCGGTGCCGACGTTCAAGATCGAACCCGGCTTCGACGTGCCCTTCTTCCTCGGCAACGTCATCCACGTCGACAAGCTGCCCCTGGTCTGGTCGGTCGACTGATCTGCAGGACGTCGTCCCCGCTCCGTCATCCCGACGCCCTCCCCCCGTCGTCATCCCGACGAAAGTCGGGATCCATGGGACCCACAGGTCTCGTGATCGAAGGACCACCGCAACGTGGATCCCGGCGTCCGCCGGGATGACGAGACGGCGAGACAGAGGGATGAGGAGACGCCGGGATGACGGAGCCGGCCAAAACCACGAAAAACCATTATAATATAATAAACGATTTATTTACAATGATAAATTATTGACCCGGCACGATAATCACCCTACACCCTCCCCGTCCAATGCGACTCATGGCCGCAGCCGCAACGGATGGAGGACGCCTCACAAGGGCAACGACCGGCGCGGAGCCGTTCGGTTTTAAACCGAAGCTTCGTAGCCTGAAAACGGACTCGCCAACGGTACTCCGTGTCTGGATGTCATGGCGCCTGCAAGACGCACCGCAGGCCAACCAGACCGACCCTGGCGGCCACACCATAGTCTCGACGCTATCTGTGACGTTAAAATAGCCCAAGTCGTCGAGCCCGAACGCAATGTGACTAGAACGCGCCGGTCGTACTTTCCTTCACCTGCCCCGGAACCGGAGTCGGACTCCGTCCTCCGCTCGCCCCAAGCGACGCCATGATGAAATCGAGCGCGTTCGCGCGCCACGCCGCCACGCCTTCCGGCGAGTCGAAATCGATCCCCACCGTCCGGGTCATCGCAGGTCCGATCAGGAAGCAGCCCGTCGCGACATGATAGGCGGTGGCATAGAACAACGTCGCATCGACTCCGCTCCGGAACACGCCAAGCCGCGCGCCTTCGTGCAGGATCGGCTCAAGCACATTGTTGATGAAATCCCGGGTGATCGGCACGAAGCAGGTCTGCGGATTGATGTGTGCGGCGCGATGGAGCCCCTGGTCGAGCGTCAGCATTGCAATGCCCGGCTTCTCGACATGGACGTCGATGATCTTATTGACGAGGAAGCGAATGGCCTCGACCGGGTCCAGGTCGACATAATGCGTCTCGTCGCAGATCGAGAGAACCGATTGCGAGACATCGTCGAACACCAGCTGGTATAGTTCATTCTTGTTCAGAAAATAATGATTTATCAGCTGCTTGGTGACGCCGGAACTCCGCGCGATATTGTCCATCCGCGCCGCTTCGAGCCCCTTGTCGGTGAATTCAGTCCGGGCAGCCGTCAGGATCCGCTGCAAGGTGCGGCTCTTTCGATTGGGCTGGCTGATCTCGTTGCTCATGATTCGTCAAGAGAACCATAGGCCGCTTCTTCGGCGAGTTTAACCCGGATTATTCACCGAGGCCTTACTGAAGGGTTGGCGGGAGTGGCTTAAAGCACTGACTTGATGTAGGAAGTTGGGTGTCTAGACCAGCCCCACAGCGAGGCACAAAATGCCACAAGCGACCCCCACCAACGGCGATGATATCG
>CANJQJ010000008.1 GCA_947476425.1 Sphingomonadaceae bacterium
ATCGGCCTGTTCGGCGGCGCTGGCGTCGGCAAGACCGTGCTGATCCAGGAACTGATCAACAACATCGCCAAGGGCCATGGCGGCACCTCGGTGTTCGCAGGCGTCGGCGAGCGTACCCGCGAGGGTAACGATCTCTACCACGAGTTCCTCGACGCCGGCGTTATCGCCAAGGACGCCGACGGCAACCCGACCCCGGAAGGTTCGAAGGTCGCGCTCGTGTTCGGCCAGATGAACGAGCCGCCGGGCGCCCGCGCCCGCGTCGCGCTCTCCGGCCTGACGATCGCCGAATATTTCCGCGACGTCGAAGGCCAGGACGTGCTGTTCTTCGTCGACAACATCTTCCGCTTCACCCAGGCGGGCTCGGAAGTGTCTGCTCTCCTCGGCCGTATTCCTTCGGCAGTGGGCTACCAGCCGACGCTGGCCACCGACATGGGCCAGCTTCAGGAGCGCATCACCTCGACCAACAAGGGCTCGATCACCTCGGTGCAGGCGATCTACGTCCCCGCCGACGATCTTACCGATCCAGCGCCTGCCGCGTCGTTCGCCCACTTGGACGCGACGACCGTGCTCAACCGCGCGATCTCGGAACTCGGCATCTATCCGGCAGTCGATCCGCTCGATTCGACCAGCCGCGTTCTCGAACCCCGCGTCGTCGGCCAGGAGCATTACGAGACCGCCCGTGCGGTCCAGGAAACGCTCCAGAAGTACAAGTCGCTGCAGGACATCATCGCGATTCTCGGCATGGATGAGCTTTCCGAAGAGGACAAGATCACCGTCAGCCGCGCCCGCAAGATCCAGCGCTTCCTGTCGCAGCCCTTCCACGTCGCTGAAGTCTTCACCGGCATCCCGGGCAAGTTCGTCCAGATCGAAGACACCGTGAAGTCGTTCAAGGCAGTCGTCGACGGCGAATATGACCATCTTCCCGAAGGCGCCTTCTACATGGTCGGCGGCATCGACGAAGTCGTCGAAAAGGCCAAGAAGCTCGCCGACGCGGCGTAACTGGACTCCCCTCCCTGCAAGGGAGGGGTTGGGGGTGGGTGCGAGCAACGCAGTTGCGAGCCACGCTCCGTTCAACCCACCCCAACCCCTCCCTGCTAGGGAGGGGCTAAGGAAGAAAACATGGCACTGCATTTCGAACTCGTGACCCCCGAACAGCTCATCCGCTCCGAAGACGTCCACATGGTCGTCGTTCCCGGCACCGAGGGTGATTTCGGCGTGCTCGAAGGCCATGCGCCGTTCATGTCGGTGATCCGCAACGGCGAGCTCTCGGTCTATCCGACAGCTGGCGGCACCCCGGTGCGCATCCAGGTCGAAGGCGGCTTCGCCGAGGTCAACGAAAAGGGCCTCGCCGTGCTTGCTGAAAAAGCCGGCGACGCGCACTGATTGCTGAAGGTCGCCTTAAGGCCCGTAGAGCGTGATTCCATAATTTGGCTACACAGGTGGCTAAATTTCATTCTTCGCGCCACAGCATGCCTCTGAGACGATTTAAACGGCATATCCGCTCGGCATCTGGGGCCGGCAGCGGCAAAACAGAAAAACTATATCGGCTCATCCTGAGGAGGGACTGAGCAATTGTCGAAGGCCCGTCTCGAAGGACCGCACCGGAGCGTCCTTCGAGACGGGCCTTCGACAAGCTCATTGGCTCCTCAGGATGAGCAAGTTTCGGTTCGATGCATCAGAGCTCGTTGCCCGACTGGGTGAACCGCCGCTTCTCAATACGGCCTGCCATCCTTGTGCACATATCGATCCGTTGGCCCGTCAACATGGAGATCCACGTCGGGATAATGGCAATCCATTCCCGAATTGCGGCCGATCGCAACGAAGATGCAGGGTTTCGAACTCTCGTTGATGAGGTGATGCCCGTTCGGCACATTCTTCGGGAACGCGGCGCAATCGCCCGGTCCGAGGAGCGTGCGAGCGTCATCCTCGACGAGCACGGCCTCGCCGCTGATCATCACGACCAGCTCATCCTCGCCCTCATGCCAGTGACGTTGCGATGACCACGCCCCGGGCTCGAGGCGAACATGGCGAACGCCGAAATCGGTCAGGCCGCCGGGTTCGGTGAGTGGTTTTTGCCACCGGCCAGCGACGTTTCGGTCGTAAGGTGCCGGGTAGCCGGTACGGTTGGTTTCGGGAATGGCGTCCAGATCGAGCTTCGGCATGTTGCGCTCCCGCTTGGCATTTCGGGGTGACGAAGCTACGCCGTGATGATGACCTCCGCAATAAATCCCGCCGACCCGGATCCCGTCGCGCTTCTGGGAAGCCTGATCGCCTGCCCGAGCATCACGCCCAACGATGCAGGCGCGCTGGACGTGCTCGGGGATGCGCTCCGCGCGATCCGATTTGAGGTCCACAGTTTCGTCGCTGGGGAAGCCCCGGACGGCCCCGTTCGCAATCTGTTCGCGACGCGTGGCTCGGGGGCACCGCATTTCGCATTTGCCGGGCATAGCGATGTCGTGCCGCCGGGCGATGGCTGGGCGGGCGATCCGTTCAAGCCGGAGATCCGCGGCGATCTGCTCTACGGGCGAGGCGCGGTCGACATGAAGGGGGCGCTGGCTTCCTTCGTCGGCGCGGCGGCCGATGTACGCGAGCATCGCGGAACGCTCAGCCTGATCATCACCGGCGACGAGGAAGGCGCGGCGACCTACGGGACCGTTGCCCTGATGGAATGGATGGCGGAGCGCGGCATACGGCCCGACCTGTGCCTCGTCGGCGAGCCAACCTCGGTCAACCGGCTCGGTGATACCGTCAAGATCGGGCGGCGCGGTTCGGTGAATATGTGGATAGAAGTCGCGGGACATCAGGGCCATGTCGCCTACCCCCACCTCGCCGATAATCCGATTTCACCACTGATCGCCGCATTGGCCGCGATCGATGCGATGGAACTCGACGAGGGATCCGACTGGTTCCAGCCGAGCAACCTTGAAATCACCGACATCAACGTCGGCAATGGCGCGACCAACGTCATCCCGGCCAAGGCCAGCGCGCGGCTCAATATCCGGTTCAATGAACTGCATCGTGGCACCGAGTTGGTCGAACGTGTGCGCGCGCTGCTTCCGGAAAACGCGACGCTCACAGCAAAGATCTCGGGCGAATCCTTCCTCACCGAACCCGGCCCGCTATCGGACATGGTCTCGGCTGCGATCGTCGCTGAAACCGGGATCACCCCCGAGCTATCCACCAGCGGCGGCACTTCGGATGCCCGTTTTCTTTCGCGATTATGCCCGGTGGTGGAATTCGGACTGTGCAACGCGACGATGCACAAGCTCGACGAGGCCGTAGCGATCCCTGATCTCCACGCACTGCGCCGGATCTACGCTCGCATCATCCGCTCCGCGCTCGGCGCATGATCACGTAAAGCGCGCCGGCCCCGCCGTGGCGCGGATGGGCGTTGCGGACGGCGGCGATATGCCCGGCGTGGCGCGAGCTAGCCAGCCAGTCGCCGATCGCCGCTCGGATCAGACCACGCTGATGCGGCGCCGGATCGCGCGGCGGCTTGCCGGTGATGATGAGCAGGACCCGAACATGATCGAGCACGGCGCGTTCGATCGCGTGATCGAGGACGCCATGCGCACTCGTGACGCTGTGGCCGTGAAGATCGACGGTGCGTTCAGGCATGACGACGCCTTTGCGCAGTCGGCGATCCCAGCCGCCATCGAGATGCTCGCCGGGCGGTGCTTGCCGCCTTGGCGCGGGTGCTTCGGTGGGGCGCGGCGCGGTCGCTCGCAAAGTTGGCAGGGAGAGCGGCCGAAGGGCCTGCTTGCCCTCCATCTGGCGAACGGTCGCAGTGACCTTCTCCCAGATGGTGTTTTCTTCAGGGCTGAGGCTGCGGCCCGCCATTGCTGCCCCCGTTCAGACGCGCCACCGTTCCGACCGGCAGCAATATCCACGCTTGCCCGCGTCCCGACATGCCGCCTGCCGTCGTTCGGGCATCGTCCCCGGCACCCCAGAAGGTATCGAACCGATTGCTGCCCTTGATCGCACCGCCGGTATCCTGCGCAACCCAGAGACCGTTTGCCTCGGTCCGATCGAGGCTGAGGACAAGCGGCGCGCCAAGGGGCACGAAGGCCGGATCGGCGGCGACCGTCAGTCGTGGCGAGACCGCCACGCCAAGCGCGCCGATCGGGCCTCCGCTGGTGAGTTCGCGGAAGAAGACGAAGCTTCGATTCTCAGCCATGACCGATCGGCCGCCATCGGGCTGGCTGCGCAGATAGGCCATGATGCCCTGCATCGATCCCTGCCCGACTGGCAATTGGCCACGATCGCGAAGCATCGCGCCGATGCCGGTATAATCGTGACCATTCTGGCCATCATATCCGATGCGCATCACCGATCCGTCGGGCAGCCGCAAGCGACCGGAGCCCTGGACCTGAAGGAAGAAGAATTCGATCGAGTCTGCTGCCCAGGCGATTTCGAGACCCTTGTTGGCGAGGGCGCCGGTCTCGATCTGGGTGCGGTCGAAGTAGGGAATGAGCTGGTTCCCGTCGACCCGCCCATGAATCTTCTTGCCCTTGAAGCTTTCGATGAAATCGCCGAGCTCGACGTCGATCAGATCGGGCGGGCGCCGATAAACCGGCACGTCATAGCCCGGCTGGCGAAACCGCGAGCCGTTGATCTCAGGCTCGTAATAGCCGGTAGCGAAAGCCTTGCCGTCACCGATGACGGCAGTCTCGAAATAAGCGGTGAAAAAGCCGAGCGCATTCTGGTCGGGCCAACTCGTCGCCATCGAACAGGCCGAAGCCCAGTCCTGCGGATTCGTCAGGCCTGACTGATCGGCGCGTTTCACCAGCACGGGGCAGCTGGTGCGAAAAGCCGCCAGAGCATCGCGCGCCTTGTCGGCGCCAACCCCGATTTCCGATAGCGCCGGACCGGCGACGACGCCCAGGGCACGCGCATTTACCGCCGCTGCTGGCGCGACTGGTGGCAGGGGTTGCGGAACAGGTGCGGGCACGGGCGCAGGTCTCGTCGCCGCCGCGACGGGCGGCGGCGCTCCTGGCGCATGCTCGGGAATGACAGCGCAGCCGGCGAGTGCAAATCCCAGGCCGACTGCGAACAGTGATAAGCGGATCACGCAGCCTCGTCGGTTTCGACCAGCACCCAGTTCGGATCGGACGCGCCGACATGGCGACTGAAAGTCCAGACATCGTGCGTCGGCACGGCATCGGTAAGCGAACCTGCTACCACATTGCCTGCGGCGTCGCGGGTGACCGCTGCGATATCGGCATCGAAGCGCACCGTGACGCTCGCCATCTGGCCGCTGAGCCGGGCATTGCCGATCACCGCTCGCTCGATCGTGACAAGGCGATTGTCCAGGACATGGCCCTGCTCCTTGCGATCGGCAATCGCCTGCGAGAAGGCATCGCGCACGTCGCCATCGACGAGACGTTCCAACTCAGCCTCATCGCCGCGCCAGAAAGCTTCGAGGATCATGCGGTAGGCTGAGCGTGCCCCTTCAAGGAACCGCGTCGCATCGAAATTGCGATCGGCATCGGTGATCGCCCGAATTCCCGGCATCGCATCCGAATCGATCTGCGCATCGACCGATGCGGGATATGGCGCGGAATCGGTTTCCGGCGTCAGCGGGGTTGAAGGTCGAGCACCGGGCTCTATCGTCTTGCCGATGGGCTGTTCATGGCCGGTCCGGCGGCCGAGAACGCTCCACAAGCGCAACGCGACCAACAGGAACACCATAGCTAGGATGATAATCTCAGGCACAGTAAATTCGATCCCTTCAGATCGCTACATAAGCATGACGGGGCTGGAGTTCAAATGCCGCATTGCACTTTAACTGGCGGCATTGCCCTTCGCCCGCCCCCCTGCTAGGCGCGCGGGCATCAACGGGCCGTAAAGGACCCAGACTGCTATAAAGGATCGCCCGCATGGCCGAAGACCACGCCAACCAGATGCCCGAGGCTCCGCTGTCGAATGGCGCCGATAACGGACCCCAGGTCGGGCTGATCGCGCAATATGTGAAAGACCTGTCGTTCGAGAATCCGAACGCGCCGATGGTCTACCAGTGGCAGGACCAGCCGCAGATCGACGTCCAGTTCAATATCGGCTCGCAAGGCGTCGGCGACGACGTGTTCGAAGTCGCATTGCAGATCAACGTCAAGGCGACCGTGGCCGACAAGACCGCGTTCCAGGTCGAGCTGCTTTATGCCGGGCTCATCGGCATCCGCAACGTGCCCGCCGACCAGATCCAGCCGCTGCTTCTTGCCGAAGCGCCGCGCCTGCTGTTCCCGTTCGCCCGCCGCGTGGTGGCGGATACGGTGCGTGATGGAAATTTCCCGCCGCTGATGCTCGAGCCGATCGATTTCGGCGCGCTCTATATTGCCCAGGCAGAGCAAGCGGCTGCGGCTGCCGGCGAGCCGGTCGGACAGGCTTGAACCAGCAGGCCAATCCTCGCCGCAATGGGGCGGGGAATCTTGTGATGGATTGTGAGCGTGTGCCGCGAAACCGCGGCCGCGCCACGATTTCTGCAATCGCCGCCCTATGAGCCTCGTCCGCAACAGCATCACAATCGGCGGCCTGACCCTGATCAGCCGGATATTGGCGCTGGTCAGGGATTCGCTGCAGGCGACTTACGTCGGCGCCGGATTTGCGTCCGATGCGTTCCTTGTCGCCTTCCGCCTGCCCAACATGTTTCGCGCATTTTTCGCGGAAGGCGCTTTTTCGGCAGCCTTTATCCCGATGTTCAACCGCAAGGTCGCCGAAGGCGGCAGCATGGATGCGGGCCTGTATTTCGCCGAGCGAGCGCTTTCGGTGCTGTTTCCAGTGCTGGTCCTGTTCACAGCGGCGTTGTTGATCGCCGCCTGGCCGGTCACCTGGCTGCTGTCGGGCGGATTTCATCATCCGACGCCAGCGCAATTCACCTTCGCGGTCGGCCTGTCGCGGATCACGCTCCCTTACCTTATGCTGATCTCGCTGGTCTCCCTTCTGGGGGGCATCCTCAATTCGATCGATCGCTTCTGGGTCAATGCCGCGGCGCCGATCCTGCTCAATATCGCGATGATCGTCGGATTGTGGTTCTTCCACGGCGCCGACCAGTATGAGACCGCGCGAGTCCAGGCGATGACGGTGACTGTCGGAGGCGCGCTCCAACTCGGCTGGCTGATGATCGCCTGCCGCCAGGCCGGGATCAGCCTGCGCCTGCGCTGGCCCCACTTCGACGTAGACATGCGCAACCTTCTCAAGCTCATTCTCCCAGCCGCAGCCGGCGCTGGCGCGGTCCAGATCAACCTGCTGATTTCCACCGCGCTCGCGGGTCGGCTGCTCGATCCGGGCGCGATATCCTATATTTACTACGCCGATCGCCTGAACCA
Organism: Sphingomonadaceae bacterium; assembly: GCA_947476425.1. GTDB lineage: Bacteria > Pseudomonadota > Alphaproteobacteria > Sphingomonadales > Sphingomonadaceae > CANJQJ01. The sequence goes on from CANJQJ010000008.1 coordinate 7,323, forward strand.
GCTCCCGCTCGGGCTGATCGGGATCGGGCTTGGCACGGTGTTGCTGCCGACGATTTCCCGCCTGCTCAACAGCGGCAAGCTCGACGAGGCGATGGAAACGCAAAATCGCGGAATCGAACTCGCCCTTTTCCTGACCTTGCCGGCAACGATCGCGTTCATCATCGCTGGCGAGCCGATCGTGCGCGGCCTCTTCCAGCATGGCGCGTTCACCTCAGTCGATACGGTGCGTTGCGCCTGGGCGCTCGCAGCCTTTTCGCTTGGGCTGCCATCCTACGTGCTGATCAAGGTGTTGACGCCAGGATTCTACGCCCGCGAGGATACCAGGACGCCGGTTCGCTACGCGATGCTCTCGATCGGCGTGAACCTTATCGGCAACCTGATCCTGATCCCCTGGATCGGTCATGTCGGCCCGCCGCTGGCGACGGCGCTGGCGTCGTGCCTCAATGTCTGGCTCCTTTATCGGGAGCTTTGCCGGCGTGGTCATTTCGAAGCGGATCAAAAGCTGCGACGCCGGGTGCCGCGCCTTGCCATCGCGACTTTGCTCATGGGCGCAACGCTCTTCGGGCTGGGCCCACTCGTCGCGCCATGGATGACTGGCCCAATCATGATACGCTTCGCTGCACTGGCCGTGCTCGTTGGCAGCGGAATGGCGATTTATGGCGTTGCCTGCTTCCTGACCGGGGCCTTTCGAATCGCCGACCTCAAGGCGCTGATGCGAAAGCGCGGCACCGCATAGCTTGACGAACGGCTCCTCCTCCGCGAGAGACCCGGCCATGAACATGCGCGTCGTATCGGGCATCCAGCCCACCGGAAACCTGCACCTCGGCAACTATCTGGGCGCGATCCGCAACTGGGTCAGGCTCCAGGAAAAGAGCGAGTGCGTCTTCTTCCTGGCCGATCTCCACGCGATCACCGTCTATAACGAACCGGCAGTGCTTGCCGCGAATATCCGCGAGATGGCGGCGGCACTCCTGGCCGCAGGCGTCGATCCGGTCCGATCAATCCTGTTCCGGCAGGCGATGGTGCCCGGCCATGCGGAACTGGCATGGCTGCTGAACTGCACCGCCCGTATCGGCTGGCTCAACCGGATGACACAGTTCAAGGAGAAATCCGGCAAGAACCGCGAAGGCGCAAGCGTCGGGCTCTATAGCTATCCGGTGCTCCAGGCTGCGGACGTGCTGCTTTACAACGCCACGCACGTTCCCGTCGGCGAGGACCAGAAGCAGCATCTCGAGCTCGCGCGCGATATCGCCGCCAAGTTCAATACCGATTATGCGGTCGAACTGTTCACGGCACCCGAGCCGATGATCGGTGGCCCCGCCGCGCGAGTCATGTCGCTGCGTGACGGCACCGCCAAGATGTCGAAGTCGGACCCGTCGGAGGCCAGCCGCGTTCATCTCACCGATGATGCCGACACCATCCTGCAAAAAATCCGCAAGGCGAAGTCCGATTCCGAGCCCCTGCCCGCCTCGGTCGAGGAACTGGAGGGACGCCCGGAAGCGCGCAACCTCGTCGGCATTTTCGCTGCGATGGCCGATGAAACACCAGCGCAGGTGCTTGGGCGGTTTGCAGGCCAGGGCTTTGGTACGTTCAAGCCGGCACTTGCGGAATGCATCATCGAGGCGATGCGACCGATCACGGCTCGGCTCGAGGAATTTCGCCGTGATCCGGGCGAACTCGATCGAATACTGGCAGATGGAGCGGAACGCGCCCGCGCCATGGGTGCGGCAACGCTCGAAGGCGCATATCGGGCGATGGGCCTGCGCTGACGCGGCGCGGCTTGAAGTCGGAAAGGCCGGCTGATGCGCGCCTTCTCCAACTTGCTCGACCGGCTGATCTACACGCGATCGCGTAACGCCAAGCTCGACCTGATCGCAGCCTATCTGCGCGAGACACCTGATCCCGATCGTGGCTGGGCGCTGGCGGCACTCACCGGCACGCTGGACCTGCGCGCGGTAAAACCTGCGGTAATTCGAGCGATTGTCGAGGAGCGCGTCGATCCTGCGCTGTTCGCGATGAGCTATGACTATGTCGGCGATTTGGCGGAAACGGTCGCGCTGATCTGGCCGACCGGCAGTGAAATCGACGATGCCACGCTCAATCTTTCAGCGGTAGTGGACCGCCTCTCCACGCTTGGCCGCTCCGAGGCTCCTGCTGCCCTCGCCGAGATGCTTGACCATCTCGATGCCGCCGGGCGGTTCGCTTTGCTCAAGCTTGCCACCGGGGGCCTTCGGATCGGCATTTCCGCGCGATTGGCCAAGGTAGCGCTCGCACAGGCGTTCGGCCTCGATGTCGAGGCGGTGGAGGAAGTATGGCACGCCGTGCCCCCGCCGTTCCAACCGCTGTTCGACTGGGCCGAGGGGAGAAGCCGTCAGCCGGAGGCGGGTGAGTTGCCGGTTTTCCGGCCCTTCATGCTTGCCCATCCGCTAGAGGACGTGGTTGTTGACCTGGCTGATTATGCCGCCGAATGGAAATGGGACGGCATCCGGGTCCAGATCGTCGGAACCGAACGCGAGACACGGCTCTACAGCCGTGCCGGCGACGATATCACTGGAAGCTTTCCCGACGTAGCTACCGCATTCCGTGCGCGCGGGGTGCTGGATGGCGAACTGCTTGTGCGAGGCGACGTCCAGGGTGGCGAGGCAGCATCGTTCAATGCGCTCCAGCAACGCCTTGGCCGCAAGATCGTCTCGGCGAAGATGCTGACTGACTACCCCGCTTTCGTCCGCCTCTACGACATTCTCTTTGACGGGTCCGAGGATCTGCGATCGCTCCCATGGTCCAATCGCCGGGTGCGACTGGAAGCCTTTGTGACGCCACTCGATCCCGAGCGTTTCGATCTTTCGGCGCTGATAGAAGCGGAAAGCTTCGAGGCACTCGCCGACCTCCGGATGGGCGCGCGCGATGCCGCGATCGAGGGCATCATGCTCAAGCGACGCGACAGCCCCTATGTCGCGGGTCGCCGCACGGGGCTTTGGTACAAATGGAAGCGCGATCCGCTCACCGCCGACTGCGTTATGATGTACGCCCAGCGCGGCCATGGGAAACGCTCATCCTATTATTCGGATTACACTTTCGGATGCTGGAACGAAGAGGGCGAACTGCTGCCCGTCGGCAAGGCCTATTTCGGGTTCACGGACGAGGAATTGAAATCGCTCGACCGCTTCGTGCGCAACAGCACGATCAATCGCTTTGGTCCCGTCCGCGAGGTCGAGAAGACGCTTGTGCTCGAAATCGCGTTCGATTCGATCCATGAATCCAAGCGGTATAAATCCGGGCTGGCGATGCGCTTTCCCCGGATCGCGCGAATCCGGACCGACAAGCCTGCCCATGAGGCGGATCGAATCTCGACTTTGCGCGCCATGATCGCCTGAAACACATTCTGCGGTAGCCTTTCGGCGCGCGGCAAACTAGATAGCCGGGCATCCGACTCAAAGCACTGGAAAGAATTTCGCGATGCGCATCGCTTTGGCATCCGATCACGCGGCTATCGCGCTCAAGGCGGCCCTTGCCGACCATGTCCGCGATCTTGGCCATGAGCCGATCGATCTTGGCCCCGAAACCGCTGATTCGGTCGATTATCCCGACTTCGGCTACAAGCTCGCCCAGGCAATCGCGTCAGGCGTCGCCGATCGCGGGATCGCGCTTTGCGGCTCGGGAATTGGCATTTCGATCGCGGTCAATCGCAACCCGGCGGCGCGCTGCGCGCTCGTTTCGGAGCCGCTTTCGGCGCGCCTGTCGCGCGAGCATAATGACGCGAACGTAATTGCGATGGGCGCGCGCCTGATCGGACCGGATATGGCAAAGGAATGCGTCAGCGTCTTCCTCGCCACCGAATTCGGCGGTGATCGCCACGCGCGCCGCGTCGCAAAACTTTCAAACCCACAAATCTCCGAACTTTCGGCCTGAAGGAGCCCGCATGAGCACCCAAACCGCAACGCTGAGCGACGTCCAGCCCGACGGCTTCTTCACGCGTGGCCTCGCCGAGAGTGATCCGGCGGTCTTCGCCGGCGTTCGCCACGAACTCCATCGCGAGCAGAACCAGATCGAGCTGATCGCGTCCGAGAACATCGTTTCCCGCGCCGTGCTCGAAGCGCAAGGCTCGGTGTTCACCAACAAATATGCCGAGGGCTACCCGGGCAAGCGCTATTACCAGGGCTGCGCGCCGTCCGACGAGGTCGAAGCACTCGCCATCGAGCGTGCCAAGCAGCTGTTCGATTGTGGTTTCGCCAATGTCCAGCCGCATTCGGGTGCGCAGGCGAATGGCGCGGTGATGCTCGCTCTCACCAAGCCGGGCGATACCGTGATGGGCCTGTCGCTCGATGCCGGCGGGCATCTGACCCACGGCGCCAAGGCGTCAATGTCGGGCAAATGGTTCAATGCCGTGCAATATGGCGTTCGTCCGGACGATCACCTGATCGATTATGACCAGGTCGAACGGCTGGCCAGGGAGCACAAGCCAACCCTGATCATCACGGGTGGCTCCGCCTATCCGCGCCACATCGATTTCGCCCGGTTTCGCGCGATCGCTGACGAAGTCGGCGCGATGTTCATGGTCGACATGGCCCATTTCGCCGGCCTCGTCGCGGGTGGCGTACACCCCACTCCGTTCGGCCATGCCCATGTCGTCACCACGACCACGCACAAGACCCTGCGCGGCCCGCGCGGCGGCATGATCATGACCAATGACGAAGCAATCGCGAAGAAGATCAACTCGGCAGTGTTCCCAGGCCTCCAGGGCGGACCGCTGATGCATGTCATCGCCGCCAAGGCGGTTGCATTCGGCGAGGCCTTGCAGCCTGATTTCAAGCTCTACGCAAAAGCCGTGGTCGAGAATGCGAAGGTTCTAGCGGGTCGCCTTAAGGAGCGCGGAGCCGACCTGGTCGCAGGTGGCACCGATACGCATCTCGCGCTCGTCGACCTTCGCCCGCTCGGCGTCACCGGCAAGGATGCCGACGAGGCGCTCGAACGCTCGCACATCACTTGCAACAAGAACGGCATCCCGTTCGATCCGCTGCCGCCGATGAAGACCAGCGGCATTCGCGTCGGATCACCTGCCGGCACGACGCGTGGCTTCGGCGTTGCCGAATTCCGCGACATTGCCGACATGATCGCCGACGTACTCGAAGGATTGCGAACCAAGGGCGAGACCGGCGACCAGGCTGTCGAAGCGGACGTTCGCACGCGGGTCGCAGCGCTTTGCGCACGTTTCCCGATCTATCCGGGGCTGTAATCGTTGCGCTGCCCGTTTTGCGGCCATGAAGACAGCCAGGTAAAAGATAGCCGTCCCACCGAGGATGGGGCGGCGATCCGTCGTCGGCGGCAATGCGAAGGATGCGGCGCACGTTTCACGACGTTCGAGCGCATCCAGCTGCGCGATCTCTACATCCTCAAGAAAGGCGGCGTCCGCCAGGCGTTCGATCGCTCCAAGCTCGAACGCTCGATCGCGATCGCCTGCCGCAAGCGCCCGATCGACCAGGACCGAATCGACCGGCTGGTCTCAGCGATCCAGCGTCAGATCGAGACCTCGGGCGAGAGCGAGATTCCGGCAGAATCTGTGGGCCAGATGGTAATGGACGGCCTCAAGGCGCTCGACAGCGTCGCCTACATCCGCTTCGCAAGCGTCTACAAGGACTTCACCGAAGCGCGTGATTTCGAGGAATTCGCAGGCGCGGTGAAGGATGTGGGCGAGGCGTGAGCTTCTGGACCTACTTACTGCGGTGCGCGGACGGGAGTTATTACGTCGGGCATAGCGACAATCTCGAATTGCGCATTGCCCAGCATCAATCGGGCGAGATCCCCGGATATACGCATGACCGTCGTCCGCTTGAGCTGGTCTGGTCGGAAAATTTCCAGACGCGGGATGAAGCTTTCGCGGTCGAGCGGCAACTCAAGGGCTGGAGCAGGACGAAGAAGGAAGAACTGATCGGTGGTGATTGGGATTCGGTGCGCTCGTTGGCGAAGCGTGGCGTCCTTCGAGACGCGGCTTCGACAAGCTCAGCCGCTCCTCAGGATGAGCGGTTATGTGTAGATCCCGCTCCTCAGGATGATCCGTCGAATGCAACTCCCGCTCATCCTGAGGAGGGACCGAGCGAAGCCGAGGGCCCGTCTCGAAGCGGCCCCATCATCATCCTCGTCCGCCCCCAGCTCGGCCAGAATATCGGCAAGACGGCGCGCGCGATGCTCAATTTCGGCCTTACCGAGATGCGCATCGTCGCACCGCGCGATGGCTGGCCCAATCCCGATGCCAGCGCAGCCGCAAGTGGTGCCGATTTCGTGCTTGAGCGGGCCCAATTGTTCGACAGCGTCGCCGACGCCACCGCAGACTGCACGAATGTCTATGCCACCACGGTGCGCAGGCGCGGCGTGACCAAGCCGGTGTTGACGCCGGAGCAAGCAGCGCTGGCGATCCATCGGGAACCGGGCCGTTCGGCAATCCTGTTCGGGCCAGAGCGCTCGGGCCTGGAATCGGATGATGTCGCGCTTGCGCGGACCATCATCACGGTGCCGATCAATCCCGAGTTCGGGAGCTTGAACCTCGCGCAAGCGGTGATCCTGGTGGCCTATGAATGGTCGAAGAGCGAGAATCTTGCCCAGCCCCCGGTGACCGAGATCGAACCTCCTGCCCCCCAGTTCGAACTCGACGGTCTCGTCTCCCATCTCGAAACGATGCTCGACAAGGCAGGCTATTTCTTCCCGCCCGATCGCACGCTGGTGACCAAGCGAATGCTGCGGACGTTGCTCACCAAGCCAGCCTGGAGCGCACAGGAAGTGCGAACGCTTCGGGGCGTACTAACCGCATTCGAGAAACCGCATCCGCGTTGAGTTCAGCGCTCGTCGAACGCCTTGAACTCATGCGCGATCGAGCCCTCGACCAGCGTCTCGAATAGCGCGGCTGCCAGTGCATCGGGAAATCCGGCCTCTGCCGCTGCGGCGCGGGCGTTTGCAATGACCTCGGCCTTGCGCGCCTCGTCACGGACCATGTCGCGATCCGGTTTGATGCGTGCCGCCGCCTCGATGTAGCGCATGCGCTTGGCGAGGAGCTTCACGATCTGGACGTCGAGCGCGTCGATCGCGATGCGGACTTCGGACATGTCGGTGCAGTCTTCGGCGGGAATCAGGCTCATCATGTCCCTATAGCAGGCGCGGGAAGCTTGACTATCCGGCTTTGCGCGGCCATAGGCGCCGCTTCGCAATTGGCCCCGCACCCCGGTGAAGCGGTGGCCCGGCGAACCGAAAGGTTCCAACCGAGCGGCATACCGGGATCGACGCTGCCCTCTCCCGAGGGTGGCTGACGTTGTAGCAATTGATGAAGGACTAATCATGTCGAAGCGTAACAGCGCGAAGTACAAGCTTGATCGCCGGATGGGCGAAAATATCTGGGGTCGTCCCAAGAGCCCCGTCAATCGTCGCGAATATGGCCCCGGCCAGCACGGCCAGCGCCGCAAGGGCAAGGTTTCCGATTACGGCATCCAGCTGCGCGCCAAGCAGAAGCTCAAGGGCTATTATGGCGACGTGACCGAGAAGCAGTTCAAGAAGGCCTATACCCAGGCAGCCGCGATGAAGGGCGATACGTCGCAGAACCTGATCGGCCTGCTCGAGCGTCGCCTCGATGCGGTCGTCTACCGCGCCAAGTTCACCTCGACGATCTTCTCCGCTCGCCAGCTGGTCAGCCATGGCCACATCCGCGTCAACGGCGTGAAGTGCAACATCGCGTCGCGCCTGGTGAAGCCGGGCGACGAGATCAGCCTCGGCTCCAAGGCGCAGGAAATGGCGCTTGTGATGGAAGCCCAGGGCCTCGCAGAACGCGATATTCCCGATTATGTCGCACAGGACGGCGCCGCGAAGGTGACCTACATCCGCGTGCCGTCGCTCGACGAGGTGCCCTATCCGGTAAAGATGGAGCCGAACCTGGTCGTCGAATTCTATTCGCGCTGATCCTCCGGCCCTGATCGTTCCGGATTTCTGGTCCGGAGCAAACCCAGGGCTTGCCGCAAGGCAGGATATCGGTGGACAAGAGGGCGGTCCTTCGGGGCCGCCCTTTTCCTTTGTGTATTTCCAGACTCTCCCCTCCCTGCAAGGGAGGGGATGGGGGTGGGTGCGCGCGTCAGCGCGCCCAGGGACTCTTGTCCAAGCCAGCCGCAAGCATAGCCATGTCGGGGGCATCGAGCCCCCGCCACGGCCTACCCACCCCCTGCCCCTCCCTTTCAGGGATGGGAGTCAGAAGGCGCCTCCCGCCATCGCTGCGGGCGTGAGCGTGGGACGAAGCCTAGCGCAGCGTGATCCACACGGGAACGTGATCACTCGCCTTCTCGCGTGCGCGATAGTCGCGATCGATGCCTGCATTATCGAGCCGGTCGGCGGCGACGGGTGAGAGCAGGAAATGATCGATGCGGAAGCCGGCGTCGCGTTGCCATGCGCCGGCCTGATAATCCCAGAATGTGTAGGCCGGCCCAGTCGGCTGAAGCGTGCGAATCGCGTCGGTCCAGCCGGCATTGAGCAATCGCCGAAATGCAGCGCGGCTTTCAGGCTGCGACAGGGCGTCGTTGGCCATCGCCCGGGCCGAGAAGACATCATCGCGATGATCGGTGGGGATTACGTTATAATCCCCCGTCAGCACGACCGGCAGCTCGCTGTTCCAAAGCGACGCCGCATGTTCGATCAGCCGCTCCATCCATGCCAGTTTGTAATCGAATTTGGGCCCCGGCTGCGGATTGCCGTTGGGCAGATAGATCGAGCCGATGACGACGCCATCCACTTCGGCCTCGATATAGCGGCTATGCGTGTCGTCCGGATCGCCGGGAAGCCCACGGCGACGCTCTATGGGATCATTGCCACGTGCGAGGATGGCGACCCCGTTGAAGCCCTTCTGGCCATGCCAGACCGCCCCATAGCCAGCAGCGCGAATATCCGCTTCGGGAAAAGTCTCGTCCGAGGATTTGAGTTCCTGGAGACAGGCGACATCCGGCGCGGTCTCTTCCAGCCACTCAATCAGGCGTGGCAAGCGGGCCTTGATGCCGTTGACGTTGTACGTTGCGATTTTCACGGAATGGGTGCTGGTCAGACCGAGAAGCTCGACCCGCAACCGCAGCCCGAGGCGGCATTGGGGTTTTCGACCTTGAATGCCGCTCCACCGAGCGATTCAACGAAATCCACTCGCGCGCCGCGAACAAGATCGAGGCTGGTGGCATCGACGACCAACTGGACTCCGCCGCGTTCGGCGATCGTGTCATCGCCTTCGACGGAATCGGCGAGGCCGAATATATATTGGAAGCCTGCGCAGCCGCCTCCATCCACCGAAAGGCGCAATATGGCTGGCTTGCCCTGGCGCTTGGCAATCGCGGCCACGCGTAGCGCAGCGGATTCGGTGATATCGATGGTTGTTTCGGTCATGCCTGCCAAGATAGGCGCGATGCCCTCTCGCCGCAACGTCGCACGCGATGCTACCCGTTTTTAACCGGGGTTAGCCGGGAAAATCAGTTTTCCGGGCCACCCAAGGCAACTTGCGTATCACCGACCTGCTGCATCGCGATCACATAGTCGGTAGCCTGGATGAACGGCGCCGGGTTGACCGCGCGGCCATCGATGCGGATTTCATAATGGAGATGGCTGCCGGTGGAACGTCCGGTCGAACCCATCAGGGCGATCAACTGGCCACGCTTCACTGGAGTGTTGGGCTTCACGATGATCCGCGAAAGATGCCCGTAGCGGGTTTCGATCGCCTTGCCGTGCGCGATTTCGACGAGATTGCCGTAACCGCCCATCCAGCCGGTGAATGAAACGACGCCATCTGCGGTAGCATAGACCGGGGTGCCGATCGGGGCTGCGAGATCCATGCCGGCATGCATCGCAGCGCTGTGACGGAAGGGATCAGTGCGCACGCCGAAGCCGCTGGTGTAGCTATACTCAGCGACCGGCTTGGCCGATGGAATGGCAACAACACCCTGGCCGATCTGGTCGAGCCGCTTCCAGCTATTGAAAATCGCCCGGAATTCCTGATCGCCTGCGGGAGCGGCGCTTGTCGTTGCGCCTTCTACCGGGAGATCGCCGCGGCTTACCGCAAGCGCTGGTGACGCAATGGCCATTGAGGATAGGAACAGGGCAGTAACAAGCGATCCAACGCTATTCGGCAGAGCATTAATCAGCATGCAATAATTCCTGGCGACCGTATATTTTTATGCTTCGGAAGCAACGCACCGAAGATCGTTAACTGTTAAGTCGCTTTGGAAATAAGCCCCACCCCGCGACAGCCATCCTTCTGTGGTACCCCTCACGAGACCGCAATAGATTGGGAAAATTCTTTCGTCAGACCGGCCCGCTCGCGCGCTGAGTCGTTGAACCGAGCCTTAACCACGCATCGAAAATAGCGTTTTACAGTTTGCGCCAACACGCAGCCGGTTTGATTCGCGGCAATTATTTCAGTGAACGGGTAGCTGCCAGGACGGCTTCGGCATGACCCTTTACCTTCACCTTGCGCCAGATCTGCGCGGCGCATCCCTCGGCATCGAACAGGAATGTCGAACGATCGATACCCATATATTGCCGACCATATAGCGATTTTTCGACCCAGGTCCCGAAGGCCTCGCAAACGCTGCCGTCTGGATCTGTGACGAGGGGGTAAGCGATGGCGTATTTGGCGCTGAAATTCTGATGCCGCTTGGGCGTGTCCTTCGAAATGCCGACGATCGAGACTCCCGCCGTCGCGAAATCCGCAGCAAGGGCAGTGAAATCCTTCGCCTCGCTGGTGCAGCCCGGCGTGTCGTCCTTTGGATAGAAATAAACCACCATCGGGCAGCGAACGGCCTCGGCAAGGCGAACCATGCTGCCGTCCATCGACTGAACCATCACGTCCGGAACCGGATCACCTTCTTCGAGCATGTTCATCTCCTGTTGGGCGGACGTTAGCCCAGCTTGGCAACGCGGCGCCATTCTATCGAAACGATCTCACGTGCCGCTTCCAGCGCGGCCACCAACGCCGGCCAATCGGCCTGTCCACAGGCCCGCGCTACGAGCGGCTTGCTGGAATCCGGCGGCTCGCTGGCATCCGGCGACACCAGACGCTGCGTGACAAGCATTCGTGTCAGCAGATTTTGCGCGTCGCCGATCGCCGCACTGAGCAGCCCGGCGTCCGCAAGCGCCTCCGCAGCTACATCCAGCCGGGTATCGAGACCCACATGATGCGTCAGCTGGAGGACATGAATTGCAAATTCGCAATCGATCAGGCCACCTTCGGCAAGCTTGACGTCGTAGGGCCCCGCCGGCGGCTTGTGCTTTGCTATGTCGGCACGCATCTTCACAGCGTCCGCGAGAAGCGTTTCGATGTCACGCGGGCGTTCCAGCGTTTCGGTGATGATTTTCTGCACGGCTTCGCATGCGGCGTCAGAGCCATAGATCGGGCGGGCGCGCGTAAGCGCCATATGCTCCCAGGTCCAGGCACCCTCCCGCTGATATTGAGCAAAACTGTCGACAGTGACGGCAAGTGGCCCCTGCGTGCCGGACGGACGCAATCTCGTATCGACCTCGTATAACGGGCCGGAAAACGTCGGCACGCTCAGCGCCGCGACGACGCGCTGGGCGAGACGGTTGAAATAGACAGTCGCGCCGATTGGCTTGCGGCCATCGGATTCGGCCTTGAAATCGCCCGTAAACATGAAGACGAGATCGAGATCGGAGGCATGGGTAAGCGCTCGTCCGCCCAGCCGTCCAAGGGCAAGGATGACGAGTTCACCGCCTGGCACGCGCCCATAGCTTGCTTCGAATTCGGCGATGGTAGCACGGGTCAGCACGTGCAAGGCAGCCTCTGCGACCCGGGCATAGCCTTGCGACACCGCGATTGGATCGGAGGCCCCTTCGATAATCTGGACACCAAGCGCGAACCGGCGCTCGCCGACGCGATGGCGAACGCGTTCGAGAAGCATCTGATAGTCGTCGCCCACCTCGGATTCTGCGAAGGCGGTCATCAATTCCGATACTGCCGGCGGTAGTTCGAGAGCCGTGGCGTCGATCAGGCCATCGAGCAGATTGGCACGTCTCGCGACAGCATCCGCCAGGGTTGGCGCATGGCTCAATATGTCTCCCAACTGTCGACCAAGCGCGGGCCGAGCCTCGATTAACCGGAACAAGTTAACGGCGGTCGGGAGGCGATTGACCAGGGCATCGAAGCGGGCAAGTGCCGCGTTGGGATCTGGCGCCTTGCCGAACTGCACGATTAGCGAAGGGAGCATTGCTTCCAGCGCTTCCTGGGCTGCCCTGCTGCGCAACGTACGGGCCTTCGCCTCGCGCCATCCTTCGATCCGCAGCCGCGCTGCCGAAGGATCCGAAAACCCGGCGGCGGCAAGCTGCGTCTCTAGCAGTTCTCCATCGATCAAAACCCCGTCGTCGGCATCTCCATCGAGTGAATCGTAGCAATTCCCGACCGCAGCGACGTGCGGTGCGAGGAGGTCGATCAGCTCCCCGCCGTCGCCCAAGCCGTGAAGCCGCGCGACATTGTCGAGCGCCGAAGTCTCGCGCGGAAGCTTATGCGTTTGCTGGTCGTTAACCATCTGCAGCCGATGCTCGATCGTTCGATAGAGCCGATAAGCTTGCGACAGCATATGCGCATCGTTCGCAATGATCCGCCCCGCATTTCCAAGCGCGGCCAGCGCATCCAGCGTCGCTGGTGCGCGCAGTGCGGGTTCACGGCCGCCATGAATAAGCTGATGGATCTGTGCGAAAAACTCGACCTCGCGAATCCCCCCACGACCCCGCTTGAGGTCATAACCGGGTCCGAATTTCTGGCCCTGGGCGTGATGATCGCGAATCCGACGCGAAATCGAACGAATTTCGTGAAGAGCGCCATAATCCAGCGCTCGTCGCCACACGAAAGGCCGGATCGCGCCGAGAAAACGCTGGCCCAATTGGACATCGCCTGCACAGGCGCGAGCGCGAATGAACGCGGCTCGTTCCCACGGCAGCGCGCTCGATTCATAATAGCTGATCGCCGCCTCGATCGGCAGCGCGGGCGGAGTGACTTCCGGGGATGGCCTGAGCCGCAAGTCGACGCGAAAAACATAACCATCGCCGTCGCGATGCTGGAGCAATTCGACGACCCGCTTCGCGACCCGCGTCGCTGCTTCGACCGGTTCCTCGCGCAGACGATGGGGCATCGTCTCAGGATCGAAAATAAGGATCGGATCGATATCCGACGAATAATTCAGTTCGCGGCTGCCATGCTTGCCGAGCGCCAGCGCCGCGAAACCGCGCGGTTCGGCATCCGGATAGCGCTCGCCAAGCGCCGCGCAAATCGCCCGGTTCAGCGCAAAATCCGCAAACTCCGACAGGAGTTTCACGACATTTTCGAAATCGAGCAAGCCGGCCAGATCGCCCAGCGCCACGCCCAACGCAATGCGTTGGCGACAAATTCGCAGATTTCGACCCGTCTCGGCGAGCGGGAAATCAGTATTAATCGCGGATTTCAGCAGGTCGGCGACATGACCGGTAGCCACTATCGAGGCTATATCCGGGTGTTGCGAGACCAGGGCATGCAGAAAAGGGGCATGCCGAGCAATCCGGTCCAACGCATTCTCGACCTGTTTCATGGCATGCGTCACGTTCACCCAACGCCCATAGCCGAGCTGGATAAGCTTCGAAAGCCCCATGAAACCGCCCATCAAGTAATGCGTTGAAGGCGGATGGGATTAAATGATCATTATACTCCGCCGCGAACTAGATCGTCCGAAACGCGTTTCGTCAGAGCAGCTGCCTTCCATCCACCGCAATCGCAGGGTGTGGGAGACGCGCTCCGCGCAGCATTTTCGCCAGACACTCCCAGGCTTCCGCCTGACATGGCGATATTGCTCGACCAGTTGAATCAATAAAGCTCAGCTTCGATCGTTCTTCGATAGATCATCCACTTGGCCCATGATCTGCTGCAGGGCAGTTTGATCCGGATCGCGTTTATCCTCGCGCCGCGATGGAAGCTTGCCTTCGGAAAGCAAGGTCTCGAGGGCAACGCGACCGCGTGCCACGCGGCTCTTAATCGTGCCGACAGCGCACCCGCAAATATCAGCTGCCTCCTCATATGAGAAACCGCCCGCACCTACCAGGATCAGCGCCTCGCGCTGCGCCTGCGGCAAGTGCAGCAGCGCACGTTGCAAGTCGCCAAGTTCGATATGCCGGTCCTGGCCGGCCGGGGCAGCAAGGATCCTGTCGGCGGTTATTTCATCCCATTCGCCGCGAAAGCGCGCGCGGCGCATCTGGGACAGGAAAAGGTTGCGAAGGATGATGAAGGTCCAGGCACGCATGTTCGTGCCGGCTTGGAAGCGCGTTCTTGCAGCCCATGCCTTCAGGAGTGTCTCCTGGACGAGATCGTCGGTAAGATCGCGATTGCCAGACAGCGATCGGCCAAATGCGCGAAGATGCGGGATCACCTGTGCCAGTTCGAGCTTGAACTGCTCGTCTGACAGCGGCCGATGCTCCAACTCTCCCGGTGTTTCGTCGGGAAGTTCGCTCATTCGGTTGAATTCCCTTCCGTCGGGCCTGTTATCAACATCAAGCGAACCAGATAATGAACGGTTTCGAACGCAGAGTCATCGATTTATACTGACCCGCCGATAGCGATCATCGCGACGACCGCGAGCAGTAAAGAAATCGCGAGAACATATCGAACGACGTGTTCCGAGGAGCCGGCACGAGCTCGGGTGGCATCCACATGTTGTTCTGCGTCATTCACCTGACGTGATCCTCCCGAAAATTTTCAGTTACGCAACGCGGCGAACTGCATCGGGTTCCCACTGTTCAGGTGCACCTCAGGCCGGCACGGTCGCCATGTCGAAAAAGAGCGCCTGTGAAATCGCAGCCTTCACAGTGGCGCGCTGGAAGGGCTTGGTGATCAGGAATGTGGGTTCCGGACGCTCGCCCGTAAGAAGTCGCTCAGGGAATGCGGTGATGAAAATTACCGGCACGCTGAATTGGGACAATATGTCCTTCACGGCATCAATGCCTGAACTGTCATCGGCCAGCTGAATATCAGCAAGAATAAGCCCTGGTCGATTGGAGACCGCTTCGGCCACCGCCTCGTCCCGCGTGACTGCCACTGCTACGACTTCATGTCCAAGGTCTCGAACGATCGTCTCGAGGTCCATCGCAATGATGGGTTCGTCCTCGATAACGAGAACGCGTGCGCGGGTCTGGCGCCCAATCTCGGACAGGGCCTCGGTGACGAGATTTTCAACCTCCTGCGTCGTCGTCTCGATGAGATAGGCGGTGTCCTCGACGGTAAAACCCTCCATTGCCGTCAGCAACAAAGCCTGACGGGACAGCGGCGTAATTCTGGCAAGGCGAGCCCGCGCAATTTCTTCGTTCGAACTGGTGTGATCGTCGATAACACCACCGTCGATATTGCTTGATCCCCAGATTCTCTGGAACGTCGAATACAGGCCCAGTCGCGGATCAACGTCGCTGGGGAAATCGCCTGGTGCTGCGACAATCGCTTCCAATGTCGCGCGGACTAAGCATCGCCATGCGATTGGGCGCCTGTCAGCGCGCGCGCATAGCGCCGCAGGAAGGGAAGATGCGGCGCGAGCCTCTGACCGAGCGACATATCTGCTGGTAACTCCCATCTAAACAAATGATAGCATGATGAGATGCGACCAGAATTGCAACATGGACGCGGTGTTTCCAACCGATCCGCCCCGCGCCGCATCCCAGACAGTTCAACAATGAACTGCTCTCACCATAGGCTGGAACCATCGACCGAGATTTTTGTTTCCATCGCCACGCAGGCATTTTATGCCGATACATGTCGTCCCTGGTCGAGGGTCTGCAGGATCGCATAGTGGGTCGGTTCAGCAACGACCTTAGGAATGGCATCCCGGAGCTCCCGCGGCCGGGACATTACGGGTTTCGAGGGGATGGAAGTCTTGGCAGCAGATGACAATCAGGTGAAACGCAAGGCGCGTTCCAGCCGGTCTGCCAAGCTTGCCCAGGATGCTGAAAAGTCCCTGGACTTGCCCGTTGGCGATGCACTGCGTTCAATTTACCAACAGACCGTCGATGAGGATATCCCCAAGGAATTTCTCGACATCCTCGGCAAGCTCGCCTGACTGGCGAGCATCCCCCGATGGCAACTACATCGGCACCCAAATTGCCGCAGACATTGGACGTTGAACATTTGATGCCCGAGCGCCCATTGCGCTTCTCGACTGGGCTCGGTGCAACTTCAAAACGAGGTTGCCGACGGTTTCGCGATGTTCGATCCCGATGGCAGGCTTATCTGCGCAACACCGCATTATTCCAACCTTTCTGCCTATTTTCCTGCCGATGATGGAACCTTCGGGGTTCGCCTCGTTGCGCCAAGGAAACTGGTCCGGACGAACATCGCGACCGGGAGCGGTGGCTATTTTGGAATTGTCGAATTTTCCGCGAGACACGTAGCCGGGTTCATCCGACCGGCTACGGACGCGAAGATTGGAATCACGCTGAGGCAGGGCGGCCAGCTTATCCCGCTGGCTACAGAGCGAAGCGACAATCCTATTGCGCGAATTATCCGGGTTTCCGTCCCCGTTGCAGGTGGCCAGTTCAGCCTGGAAATTCGCATGCCTATCAATCCGATAGGCGCACTTGAAATTCTGCTGATTCTCTTGCCGATCCTGATGTGGGCTTCCGGCGCCGTGATTGGGTGGTTCGTGGTCGAACGCCTGCTGTTGCATCCCCTGGGCCAAATGCAAAAGGCCATCAGCGCCTTCAACGCCGGCGATGGACCCTTGTTGATTCCGAAACTCAGGACGCCAGCCCTGGAGATCAGCGCGCTCGGAGAATCCTTCTTGCATGCGACCGAAGCGCTCACCCGCCACGAGCGTGAACTCGCTGAAGCGCTCGCCCGCCAGAAGCTCCTGACGCGAGAGGTCCACCATCGGGTCAAGAACAACCTCCAGGTCGTTTCCAGCCTCATCAATCTTCATGCCCGCGGCGCCCAAGAGCCGCTCGTGACCGAAGCATATTCCTCAATCCAGCGGCGAGTCGATGCTCTGGCGGTCGTTTATCGTAATTATTATGCCGAGCTTGAACAGAGTGTCGGCGTATCCTTGCGCACTCTGATCGGAGAGATTGCTTCCAATCTTCGAGCATCTAGCAATTCACCTGAGCGCTCCAGTGCCATCGGCCTCAATTTGATGACGGCATCCGCCAGTCAAGACAGTGCGGTCCCGATTGCGTTTCTGATTACCGAGATCGTCGAACTGATCATGCTGCGGGATCCAGCCGCTCCGATATCAATCAGCCTTGGTCCAATTCGTGACGAACCCGAGCGAGCCTGTCTTTCGATTTCATCACCGGCCCTGATGGAATCAGCTTCGGCGGGAGCGCCCGCCGCCGAACGTTTTCAGCGAATCATTGGCGGCCTGGCGCGCCAGCTTCGTTCACACCTGGATCTCGACGTCGACGAAGGTCGATATACGGTTGAGATCCGCATTCTTTCGGACGTTGTCCCGATCGACCAGGATAATGACTTGGTCTGAAAAAATTCAACATGGCGAGGAACCGCTGTTGCTCAGGGACGTTTTCTTGCCCGGATAGTGATCTTCTTGCCCCCCCGCTCTCGCTATCCACTCATTGGGCCCGGATCGGACACCTCCCCCCAGGAATCCGGTCCGGGTCCATATTCATTTGGGCAAGCCTCTGAATTCAGGTCGGAACCTTTGCGCAACATCGCGCATTGATTGGCCGTTCGCCATGTGGCGTCTACAAGGAAGGATATCGAATGCGCAAAATTCTTACCATCGCGATGATCGCTAGCGGTCTGATGGCCGCAGCGTGCAACACCGTCGAAGGTGCTGGCAAGGACGTGAAATCAGCGGGCACCGCGGTTTCCAATGCCGCTAACGACGCGAAATAACCCCAAAGTCAGGCGTCGGGCACTGCCGGTTGGTTGGTGCTCGAACGCTTGCGCTCGGTGAACCAGATCCCGATTATCGCAACTTCGTAGAGCAGCATCAGCGGAATCGCGAGCAGCAGTTGCGACCCGATGTCGGGTGGAGTCAGCACCGCCGCTACAGCGAAGGCGCCCACGATCGCATAGCGACGGGCAGCTATCAGTTGAGGCCGGGTGACAACCCCACCGCGCTCGAGCAGCATCAGCAAAACCGGCAGCAGGAACGACAGTCCGAAACCGAACAGAAATTGCATCACGAAGCTGAGATAATTTCCAACCCCTGGCAGCGCCTCCTGCTGCACGCCGCCCAGATCGCCCTGGAAGCCAAGCAAATAATGAAGCGCGACCGGGATCGCGACATAGTAAGCAAGGGCTGCACCGCTAATAAACAGCACCGGAGTAGCGAAGAGGAAGGGCAACAGTGCTCGCCTCTCGTTGCGGTAGAGCCCGGGCGCAACAAATTGCCAGATCTGGTTGGCGATCACCGGGAATGCCAGCATCAACGCAGCAAAAAACGCGACCTTGATCTCGACGAAAAAGGCTTCGAAAATCTGGGTGTAGATCAGCTTGCCCTGCCCGGCCCTCAGCAGCGGATGGACCAGGAACGAAAAAATCGGCCTCGCAAAATAGAGGCAAACCGCGAACGCCAAGCCGAGCGCGGCCAGCGACCATAGCAGCCGACGACGCAACTCCAGCAGGTGATCCAGTAACGGCGCGCGGCTTTCGTCGAGTTCTTCGTTCAACTCTTCTCTTCCGATGGTGCCGGTCCGGGCGAAGTGGCGGGCTCAGGCGAAGGCGCTGAGGGTTCGGCATGAATGGGCGAATATTCGGCCGCGATCGCCTCGGGGGGATGTTCAGCCATGATGCGCGCGTTTTCCGCTGCCCATTTCTTTTCCATCTCTTCCAATTCCGACTGACGCATCATCTCGTCGATGCCCGAACGGAAATGGCGCGCCATGCCGCGGGCCTTGCCAACCCAGTTGCCGACAAAACGCATGGCGCGCGGCAAATCCTTGGGCCCGATGACGACAAGCGCCACCAGGGCAACGAGCAACAGCTCGGTGGGCGCGACATCGAACATCGATCCTTATCCCCTTCGCCGGAGATCAGCCCTTGGGCCGATCTTCCTCCATCGGGTGGAGGTTGCGATCGGGGTTGGGATCCATGTCGGGCTGGCTTTGCAGACGGGCGACCGGCGGCGGCGGAGGCGGTGCATCTTCCTCGGCGAGGCCCTTCTTGAAGCTCTTGATGCCCTTGGCGACGTCGCCCATCATGTCGGAAAAGCGGCCTTTGCCGAACAGCAGCATGACCACGATACCAACAATAAGCCAATGCCAGAGGCTTAAACCGCCCATTACGAATCTCCTCAGTGTTCCCTCTATCTAGGCTTCGTCGGCGATAGTTTCCACCTCTAGCTGTTCAAGGGCGATATCGACCGGATCGAGGAGCCCTGCGGCGCGTAAATCATCGATACCGGGCAGATCGCGGCGGCTCTGCAAACCGAAATGATCGAGGAACCCGCGCGTGGTCGCGAAGGTCAGCGGGCGGCCCGGAGCCTCACGACGCCCGGCGGGCCGCACCCAGCCGGCCTCCATCAGGACATCGAGGGTTCCCTTGGAGATCTGGACACCGCGTATCGACTCGATTTCAGCGCGACTGACTGGTTCGTGATAGGCAATGATCGCGAGGGTTTCGATCGCGGCGCGACTGAGCTTCCTGGGATCTTCGCGCGTGCGGCGCAGGATGTGGGCAAGATCGGCGGAGGTTTCGAAATGCCAGCGGCCACCACGTTCAACGAGATTTATGCCACGCCCGGCATAATCCGACTCCAGTTTCGCCAAAGCCGGACGGAGATCGGTATCGATCCCGATCACTGTCGCGAGATCGGCAAGCGACAGCGGGCTCTCGGCGGCAAACAACGCCGCCTCGATGGCGCGTTGAAGATCATCGGGTGCTTCCATCAGCGGAGGGCCTTCAGCATGAGCGGCGCGAAATGCGTTTCCTGGGCCAGATCGGCCCGGCCAAGCCGAGCGAGTTCGAGCGCTGCGACGAAGCTCGAGGCAAGCGCGGAGCGGCGATAGGCGGGATCGGGCGTATCGGGGAGAAAATCCTCGAGGCGCATCCATTCGAAATGAACGCCGAGCATCTTCTTCAGTCGTTCGAGCGCCTGATCGAGCGTGACCACCGAACGCCGCGCGACCATGTGGACAACCGGGGCGGTGCGGGCCTGGATCGAACCATAGGCGGAAATCAGATCGTAGAGATCGTCGGTCCATGCCGACTGGCGGATGACCTTGAGGCCTTCGGGGGCGCCGCGGAGGAAAATATCGCGGCCGATTCGATCCCGGCCCATCAACCGGGCACCGGCATCGCGCATCGCATCGAGGCGCTGGAGGCGAAGCTGGAGGCGGAGCGCCAATTCTTCGGGGCTTGGATCGGCTTCGACATCGCGGGGGAGGAGCAGGCAGGACTTCAGAAAGGCGAGCCAGGCGGCCATGACGAGGTAATCGGCGGCGATTTCAAGGCGGAGGGCTCGGGCATCCTCGATGAAGGTCAGATATTGCTCGACCAGCGCGAGGATCGATATTTCGCGAAGATCGACCTTCTGGTTCCGCGCGAGCATCAGCAGGAGATCGAGCGGGCCTTCCCAGCCGTCGAGCGCGAGGGTGAGGATTTCGTCGTTCACCGAATCACGCTTCCCGAGCTTATGGTCACACAAGTCACGCATTTCGTGACATAGAAGCAAAGCCAGGGGCGACATGGCGTAATATAATTACAGGCTGTTCCCCCGACCCTGCCCTCATCGAACGATTATGGCGCAGACCATGGGGTGTAGGACAGCAAAAAATGCCATCAGCACGCGTGGCGGATCATCGCCTTCATGCGATCAGCCTGCACCGCCCACGCCGCGCCATATTCAGGCTTCCACAGATCGCCCGCAGTCTCGGCGAGGGTCTCGATCAGGAGATCGACGGCATCGTCGAACGTCTCGGGCGGGATATTGCCGTAGCTGTGATGCGCCAGCACGGTTGAATCCACCGAATGCGGCACCCAGGTCTCGCCGACGCCAAGCGCCAGCAAATAATCGAGCATCTCGTTGACCATGGCACCCTGCGTAACGCGGGGATTGTAGAAGCTCGCCCGCTGCTCGGGATGCGCCTCGAAGAAACGCTCGAAGAAGCGAGGCACGATATCCAGATCGGCCTCGGCGACAGCGCCAAGCGATTCCTCGAGCAATTCCCTGCTACCCATTATCGTCTCCCAAAGCTCGCGCACGCGCTCATGAAATGGCCGCGTTCCACCAATGAGGTATCTTCATTGCATGTTTCGAGCGGCGGGTAATTGCGGGATTCTCCCTAGAATCGGAACGGATCGGATAATCCGAAAGTTGTGGTGCCAGGAGTGTTTGCCCCAAAGGAGAAACTCATGTCGCCCCGCCTCACGATATTCCTGATCGCAGCATCGGCCCTCGCCCTGCCCGCCTTTGCGCAAAGCATCAGCAGCAACCCAGCTGCCGACGCAGCCGAACAGCCGGTAACCCAATCATTGAACAACAGCGTTGCCGGACAGGCAGCGGCGACCGACGCAGCCAATAACGCGATGCAAAACCAGTATGAACTCGATCGCGCCGCATTCCGCGCCGAAGTCGCTACGAGGCATGCGAAGATCGTTGACGACCAGATGGCCTATGCCCGCCAGCAGGCCGCCTATGCCGACGCAATGGCCGCGTGGCGCCGCCAATCCGATGCTTGCAAGGCCGGTAGCATGGCGGCTTGCAAGGCGAGGACGCCGGTTCCCGCAGATTTTTATACGCCTTAGTCAAAAGCCAAGACTACCCTCCCTACAAGGGAGGGGCTGGGGGTGGGTGCGCGCGTAGCGCGCTTCGGGATGTTGCATCTGGCCGCACCGCTCGACCCACCCCCAACCCCTCCCTGCCAGGGAGGGGAGTAAGAAGGCCTCTACACCACCGCCAGCAAGGCGTCGCGGGCGGCTATCAGGGACGCCAGCGCTGGGATCTTCGGTGGGGATGCGATTGTTGCCATTGCGCGGTCGAGGCGAGCGCAGGCCTCGGGGCTGATGTCGTCGACGGCGGCGACGCAGGCCTGCATCTCGGCAAAATCGCCCGAGCAGTGGAGCGCGACGTCGCAGCCGGCGGCGATTGCGCCTTTTGCGCGGTCGCCGAAATCGCCCTTCAGCGCGTGCATGCCGAGATCGTCCGACATCAACAGGCCATCGAAACCAATTCGCCCGCGGATGATGTCGTGGATGATACGAGGCGACAGTGTTGCGCAGTTTTGGGCGTCCCAGGCGGTGTAGACGACGTGAGCGGTCATCGCCATCGGCGCGCCCTTGAGCGCGATGAACGGCGCGAGATCGATTTCGAGTTGATCGAGCGGAGCATCGACCACCGGCAATTCGACATGGCTGTCTGACATCGCACGACCATGACCGGGGATGTGCTTGACCACGCCGACGACGCCCGCATCGCGGAGGCCCTCGATCACCGCGCGGCCAAGCGCGGCGACTCGGAGCGGCTCGGCACCAAGCGCGCGATCGCCGATGATGTCGTGCGCGCCGGGCTGGCGGACGTCGAGGAGTGGCAGGCAATCGACCGTGATGCCGACCTCGGCGAGCGTGAGGCCGATCGCGCGGGCATTCGCGCGGGCCGCTTCGATCGCTGACATGGGGGCGATCTCGTAAAGCGCATCGAACAGCTCACCCCTGGGAAATTCGGGCCAGACCGGCGGCTGCATTCGAGCGACGCGGCCACCTTCCTGATCGATCAGGATGGGCAGATCGGCGCGGCCGGCAATCGCGCGAAGTTCGTCGGTGAGGGCGCGGAGTTGCGCACGATCGACGACGTTTCGCTTGAAGAGGATATAGCCGGCTGGATCGGCGGCACGGAACAGCGCGCGTTCGGATTCGGTCAGTCGGGTGCCGGAGAGGCCGAGGATGAGTGGGGTCATGTTGGCCTCATGCCTTCTCGGTGCACATTCGTCATCCCCGTTTCGTCATCGTTTTCCTCCGTCATCCCGGCGGACGCCGGGATCCACGTTGCGGTGGTGTCTCGATCGCTAGACCTGTGGGTCCCATGGATCCCGACTTTCGTCGGGATGACGAAACGGGTGGGCGGGATGACGAAACTGGTCGGGCGAGATCCCCGCCTCAGTTCACCACCGAACAGGCTTCGCCGGCGACCTTGAGCTTGGCGCAGATCGTGCCCGCTTGGCCGGCTGCGTTGGCGCGCAGGCGGTAGAGGGTCTTGTCGCCGACCGAAACGGCGACGGCACCATGATCGAGGCCAGTCAGGAAACCGAAGCGACCCGAGAGCTGTTTCCAGGCCTTGTTCGCCGAGGCTTCGCTAGAGAAGGCGCCGAGCTGGACCGAAGCGCCGCCGGCGGCGGCTGCGAAGGTCGCGGCGGGCTTTGGCGCGACCGGCTTGGGCGCGGGCTTGACCACCGGCTTCGGCGGCGGGGCAGCTTCGACCGCAGCGGTCTGCGTCTTGGCTGGTTTCGCTGGAAGTGCTGCCTTTACGGCTGGCTTGGGCGCCGGGGTGACGGGTGCCACCTCGGTGACCGGAGGTTCAGGGAGTGCCGAAAGATCGATCGAGGAGTTGACGTCCTTGCCGACACTTGCGCCGTACGCGACGTCGCCGGCGCCTTCGACCTTCATGCCGCCCGGCTGTTCGGGGGCTTCCTTGACCGGACCATCGGGCGCAGCAATCAGCGTGCCATCGCCACCGGCATTGTCGCGATTGCGAAGCCAGAAGACACCACCGATGACGAGGCCGAGCGCAACGAGGCCGACGACGACTGCACCGATCAGGCGAGCGATCGAAATGCCGCCTTCATCATCATATTCGTCGACGGGTTCGAGCCATGGAAGCCGCTCCTCATCGTCCGACAAGTCCATCGACCGATTGAAATCGGACATCAGTGCATCTCCTCTGCCGCTGCCACGCCCATTACGCTGAGGCCATTCCGGATAACCTGTCCGATCGCATCCGCCAAGACCAGCCGTGCACGACTGACGGCAGGATTATCCGAAATCAGGAAACGCCGGGCCGGATCATCGTTCCCGCGGTTCCATAAAGCGTGGAATGCGGCAGCAAGATCGAACAGATAAAAAGCGACGCGATGCGGCTCGTGCGAGGTGGCCGCCTGCTCGATAACGCGCGGGAATTGCGCGGCGAGCTGGATGATGGCGAGCTCCTCGGCGTCGAGCAGCGACAGATCGGGAGATGGATCCCGGCCTTCGCCGGGATGACGAAGGAGGTCAGCCTTGCGATGAAGCGAGCGAATGCGGGCGTGGGCATATTGGACGTAGAAGACCGGATTGTCCTTCGACGCCTCGACCACCTTGGCGAAATCGAAATCCATCTGCGCGTCGGAACGCCGCGAAAGCATGGTGAAGCGGACGACATCCTTGCCGACTTCGCGAACGACATCGGCCAGCGTCACGAAATTGCCGGCGCGCTTGGACATCTTGAGCGGCTCGCCGCCACGCAGCAGGCGGACCATCTGGACGAGCTTGACGTCGAGCGGGACCTTGCCGTCGGTCAGTGCTGAGACAGCTGCCTGGATACGCTTTACGGTTCCGCTATGATCCGCGCCCCAGATGTCGATGAGCTGGTCGGCATTGGCGGCCTTGCGGAAATGATAGGCCATGTCGGCGCCGAAATAGGTCCAGCTGCCGTTGGACTTGCGGATCGGGCGATCCTGATCGTCGCCGAAGCGGGTCGAACGGAACAGCGGGAGCTCGACCGGCTCCCAATCTTCCGCGACTTCGCCCTTGGGCGCCTCGAGGACACCGTCATAGACAAGATCGCGGGCGCGCAGAGTCGCCTCGGCGGCCTCGGGGAGCTTCTCCGCCTGCAACTCGGCTTCGGACGAGAAGACATCATGATGGATGCCGAGCAGCGCGAGATCGTCGCGAATCATCACCATCATCGCGGCAACGGCGCGGGTTCGGAACAGCACCAGCCATTCCGATTCGGGCGCACCGACGAAGCGGGCGCCATGTTCGCTGGCGAGCGCCTGGCCGATGGCGACGAGATAATCGCCGGGATAAAGGCCTTCGGGAATCTCGATCGTCTCGCCAAGCGCCTCGCGGTAGCGAAGGTGGACCGAGCGGGCGAGGACATCGACCTGGCCGCCGGCATCGTTGATGTAATATTCGCGGGTTACCGAATGGCCGCTATATTCGAGCAGGGTTGCAAGCGCATCGCCAACGACGGCGCCACGGCAATGCCCCATATGCATCGGCCCGGTTGGATTGGCCGAGACATATTCGACGTTGACGCGCTGGCCATGGCCCATCTGCGAACGGCCATAAGCGGCCCCGGCGGCGCGGATCGTCTCGAGTTCGGTGATCCAGGTGCGTGGCGAGAGGCGCAGGTTGATGAAGCCGGGACCGGCCACTTCGGCGGAGACGACGTCCGAGCGTTCGCCGAGACCTGCGGCGATCTTTTCGGCGAGCGCGCGGGGATTGGTCTTCGCGGGCTTGGCGAGGACCATCGCGGCATTGGTCGCCAGATCGCCATGCGCAGGATCGCGCGGCGGCTCGACTGCGACGTTGCGACGATCGAGTCCGCCCGGGAGGTCCCCGGTGGCTTCGAGCTTGTCGAGTACCGCGTCGATCGCGTCGGCAAAATCAGAATAGAGGGTCAATTGGTGGAATCCGTTCGGGCTGTGCTTTGGCGGGCGCTTTAGCCGAACCAACCCGATCCGTCATCCCGGCGAAATCGGAGGGAAGTCTCGTTCGTATTTCGAAGCGGAAAATGCTGGAGCTCCCGGTTTTCCTGCAATGTCGGATGAAAATGGACCGAATATCTCCGCTGATTCGCAGCAGTCCTGAAAGTCCGAGCTTGCCGTTAACCAAAATTTTCCCCAGGAAAATGATGTGGCCGTTAACTTTTCGCGTGCGTATGCCTGTGGCTTGAGGCAAGAATCCCCGCGAGCCTTATTCGCAGCCGTGGGTGCGACGGCGGAATACCGGGGAGAAGTTGCATGACGATCGAGTTTATCCGGCCTGAAGTCGACGAGTTGAAGCCGAGGATCAGTGTCATCGGGGTCGGCGGGGCCGGAGGCAACGCGATCGCCAACATGATCGCATCCGACGTGCAAGGCGTCGAGTTCGTAGTCGCCAACACCGATGCGCAGGCGCTCAACGCCAGCTCGGCTGACCAGCGAATCCAGCTCGGCATGAAGATCACGCAGGGCCTTGGCGCCGGATCGCGTCCGGAAATCGGCCGCGCTGCCGCCGAAGAGACGATGGAAGCCATCGAGAAGGCACTCGACGGCGCGCATATGTGCTTCATCGCTGCCGGCATGGGTGGCGGCACTGGCACTGGCGCGGCGCCGGTCATCGCCAAGGCTGCGCGCGATCGCGGCATCCTGACGGTTGGCGTCGTCACCAAGCCGTTCAGCTTCGAAGGCAATCGCCGGATGCGCTCGGCAGAGAGCGGCATCGAGGAATTGCAGAAGCATGTCGATACGCTGATCGTCATCCCGAACCAGAACCTCTTCCTGATCGCAAACCCGAACACGACCTTCAAGGACGCGTTCAAGATGGCCGACGAGGTCCTCCAGCAGGGCGTTCGCGGCATTACCGACCTGATGGTCATGCCTGGCCTGATCAACCTCGACTTCGCCGACGTCCGTTCGGTCATGTCCGAGATGGGCAAGGCGATGATGGGCACCGGCGAGGCATCGGGCGACAATCGCGCGATCGAGGCAGCCGAGAAGGCGATCTCGAACCCGCTGCTCGACGGGGTGAGCATGAAGGGCGCGAAGGGCGTCATCATTTCGATCACCGGTGGCGAGGACATGCGCCTGATGGAGGTCGACGAGGCCGCCAACCACATCAAGGAACTGGTGGATCCCGATGCGAACATCATCTGGGGTTCGGCGTTCAACAATGATCTCGAGGGCAAGATCCGCGTCTCGGTGGTCGCCACCGGCATCGAGGCCGAGGTGATGACCCAGGCGGAACCAGCCAGCAAGGTGTTCACCTTCCCGGGCCGCAAGACCGAAGGCCTCGCGCCGACTGTGGATCCGGAGCCGGTTCAGTTCGTCGCTCCAGTCGCCGAGGCCCCGGTTTTCGCCGAGCCGATCGAGGCAGTTGCCGAGACTGCAGCCCAGCCAGTGGCGCAGGAGACCGCGCCGACGCTCGATCTCGACCAGATCGTGCCGGCTGCGGATCCCGATGAACTGCTGCTCGAGGACATGTCGATCCTGACTCCGGCGCCTTCGCCCAATCCGGTGCCACCGACAGGCGGCACGCGTCCCTGGTTGTCGCGCAATGCGCAGCCTGCGGAAGCCGAGAAGCGCGGCACTCGCGACGGCGGCACGCTGTTCGAGCGGATGTCGAGCCTCGCGCGCGGCGCTGCCAAGGCGCAGGTCAACGAGGAAGATCCCCAGCAACCGCGCGATCCGCTGGATATTCCGCGCTTCCTCAATCGCCAGAACAACCCCTGATCAAAGACAGGATGGTCGTGGGACCGGCATGGCAATGACGGTCCCATCGCTGTTGGCGGTGCTGCTGGCGGGTAGCGTCGCGCTGTTGCCTGCCCGGGCACAGGAGCTTCCGCAGGCGCCGTACCAGCCGGCGACGACGAGTCCGGTGGCGGCGGATGACGATTACGGCCTCGCGCTCAAGGCGACGCAGGCCAATGATCCAGCCGAAGCGCTCTCCCGCTACCTGAGGGTGATGGCGCGCGATCCGCATAATCTCGATGCGCTGACCGGGGCTGGCAAGGCAGCGCTCGATATCGGCGACGCCAACGCAGCCGCGACCTTCTATGCGCGAGCGCAGGAACTCGCGCCGGGCAATCCGCGAATCAAGGCCGGGCTCGGATCGGCGATGGTCCAGCTCATGCAGCCGCGCGCGGCGCTCAAGCTGTTCGACGCGGCGGTTTCGCTTGGCGTGCCGATCGGCGACATCGCGTCGGATCGCGGGCTCGCCTACGACCTGCGCGGCGACAACCGGAAGGCGCGGGCGGACCACGAGCTCGCGTTCAGGCTTCACCCTACCCCCGAGACGATCCGCCGCTACGCGGCTTCGCAGGCGATCGGCGGCGATTCGCTTGGCGCGATGGCAACGCTCGACGGGCTGCTGCGCAAGAAGGACAAGGCGGCATGGCGGATGCGGGCGTTCGTGCTCGCGATCGGCGGCGATGTGACGGGCGCCGACCAGTCGGCGCGCTCGGTGCTGTCGAAACAGCAGGCCGACGCGCTTCAGCCTTTCCTCAATCGCCTGGGCAAGCTGCGGCCGGAACAGCAGGCGGCCGCGATCCATTTCGGGCGATTCCCTTCCGACGGGCACGAGTATAGCGAAACCGAGCTCGCCGGCGCTGCTGGGATCAGCGCCCCCGCCCCGCCGGTCTCGAGCACGCTGAGCCGGGCGCAAGACAAGGCGCAGAAGGCGCGCGACATGCTCGCCGACGACCAGGGCGACGGTATCGAATCCGGTCCGCGGCCGCTCTCGGGGACGATCAAGGAACGCTACCGGCTGCCCAACGTGCTTTTTCCCGAGACCGATGCATCGCGGGCGCGGCAGAAGGAAATCGACAAGGCCAAGGAAGACGCCGCCGCTGCGCGCGCTGCCGAGAAGAAGGCCGAGCAGGAACAGCGCGAGGCCGACAAGAAGGCAGCGAAGGAAGCGCGTGACGCCGACAAAGCGAAGCAGGCCGACAAGGCCAAGCTGGCTGACAAGGCTGACAAGGCCAAGAATTCCAAGGACAAGGATGCCAAGGCAGCCAAAGACCCCAAGGCCGACAAGGCCGACAAGGACAAGGACAAGGACGCCAAGACCGACAAGGACAAGGCATCCGGCACGCCACGCAAGGGCGAGCGCTTCTGGGTGCGGATCGCGACTGGTGCCTACAAGCCCGATCTCGGCAAGGAATGGACGAGGCTCAAGACCAAATACCCGGCGCTACTCGGTCGCTTCACGCCATCGACGACGCCGCTCAATCGTACCAACCGACTTATCGTGGGTCCGTTCAAGACCGACGACGAGGCGCAGGCTTTCGTCAACAAGGCATCGGGCATGGGCTTCGGGACGTCGCGGGTCTCGACGAGCGCTGGACAGGCAGTCGAGCGCATTGCCAACTGATCGGGTTTCCGCTTCGATCGGAATGACGTAACGAAGCGGCCATGATGCTCCCCGCCCCTTATGCCGCCGATCCCGCCACCTCGCGCGGCCGCCTCCATCCACCGCGTGAAGGCGAGACGCGGGGGCCTCGCGATCCATTCCAGCGTGATCGCGATCGAATCATCCATTCGATTTCATTCCGGCGCCTGCGCCACAAGACTCAGGTTTTCGTCGCCCCCGACGGGGATCATTTCCGCGTACGCCTTACGCACAGCCTCGAAGTCGCGCAGATCGGGCGGACGATCGCGCGCTCGCTCGGGATCAACGAGGACCTGACCGAGGCGTTGTGCCTCGCGCATGACATCGGCCATCCGCCGTTCGGCCATGCCGGCGAGGATGCGCTCGAAGCGGCGATGGCGAGCGTCGGCGGGTTCGATCATAATGCACATACGCTGCGCACGCTCACCCGGATCGAGCAGGCCTATCCCGAACATGACGGGCTCAACCTGAGCTGGGAAACGCTCGAGGGCCTCGCCAAGCATAATGGCCCGGTGATGCGGCCAAACTGGGCGCTGGCTGAGATAGATGCCGGCTTTCCGCTTGATCTCCAGAGCTGGCCTTCGCTTGAGGCACAGGTTGCGGCGGTCGCCGACGACATCGCATATGACAATCACGATATCGACGATGGGCTGCGCGCGGGATTGCTCTCGCTCGACGAAGTGATCGCGGTGCCGCTGGTGGCGATCAGCTGGGATCGGGTTCGCGCTCGATTTCCGGGCCTGCCCGCCGAGCGCCTGGCCCGCGAACTGGTGCGCGAGCAGATTGGCCTGATGGTCAACGATGTGATCGACGAGACCCGGCGGCGGATCGCTGCGATCGCACCACGCTCGGCGGGTGACGTTCGCCGGGCAGGACGGCCGCTTTCGGGATTTTCCGAAGCGATGGGCGAACAGGAACGTACGCTCAAGCGCTTCATGCAGGCCCGCCTGTACCACCATCCACGCCAGCAGGAGATTTCGGAGCGGGCGGCAATGATCGTGGCCGGACTGGCCGAGGCTTATATGGGGAAACCCGAGCTCCTGCCCGAGCATTGGCTTGACGACCTGCCCAATGACCAGCCCGGGCGCGGCCGTCATGTCGGGGACTTCATCGCCGGGATGACCGATCGCTACGCATTGTCGCGCTACCGGGAATTGATCGGGCCGATTTCGATGCCGGATGGGTTTTGAGACCGATATTAGACGGCCCAGGCGCCGTTCAGAATGGTTAACGGAGAATAGGATTTGGTCGTTTCCAAAACTAAACGAATTATTATCTAATTCGAATTAATTCCTTCGTGTTATAGCGAAGGATATATCATGCACATCATTCTCGAATTGTTCAGAAACAGTCGCGGTGCGACCGCGATCGAATATGGACTGATCGCAGCATTGATTGCGGTTGCCGCGATCAGCGCGATGTCGAAACTGGGTGGCAAGGTATCCACGACGTTCAACAATGTCAGCGCCAATCTGAAGTAAGCAACGATTGCCGTCGAAACTCCCCTCCCTGCAAGGGAGGGGTTGGGGGGTGGGTGCGCGCGTCTGCGCGCTCCGGGGGTGTTTCATCCAGCCGCGAGGTTAGACCCACCCCTGCCCCTCCCTGCCAGGGAGGGGAGCAAGAAGGCACTGCCCTTACTCAACGTTGAGGGATAATTTCTCTACAGGTAATATGGTACCTCTCGAAAAACTGTCGGTTTCGCTTGACTTCAGGCACCTCCTCACGCATTAGCCGGCCGTCAGCGCGTCCCTCGCTTGGGGCGCGCGCTTTGTTTTGAAGAGGTCCGAGCTCCATGAAGGCGCTTCTCAAGACCACCAAGTCGGTCAAGCCGGCTGAGGTGGAAAAGAAATGGCATATTATCGATGCCGATGGTCTGGTCGTCGGGCGCGTTGCCTCGATCATTGCCAATATACTGCGCGGCAAGCACAAGCCGAGCTTCACCCCGCACGTCGATTGCGGTGACAATGTCATCGTCATCAATGCGGAGAAGGTTCGCTTCACCGGCCGCAAGATGGGCAACAAGATCTATTATCGCCACACCGGCTATGTCGGCGGCATCAAGGAAACGACCCCAGCCAAGATCCTGGCCGGCCGCTTCCCGGAGCGCGTGCTTGAAAAGGCAGTTGAGCGCATGATCCCCCGCGGCCCGCTCGGCCGCGAGCAGATGCGCCACCTGCGCGTCTTCAAGGGCACCGAGCATCCGCACACCGCCCAGAACCCTGAAACTCTCGACGTCGCGGGCATGAACCGCAAGAACAAGGTGGGTGCCTGATGTCTGACACCGATACCCGTCAATCGCTTTCGGACCTGGGCACGCTGACCCAGGACGCCGACCTCGCCGAAACCGGCACCGGTACGCCGATCGTTGCCCCGATGCCCCTGCGCGAGCAGATCATCGATGCGCAGGGTCGCGCTTATGCAACCGGCCGACGCAAGGACGCGGTCGCTCGCGTCTGGATCAAGCCGGGCACCGGCAAGGTCGTCGTCAACGGTCGCGACCAGGAAGTCTATTTCGCACGTCCGACGCTGCGTCTCGTCATCAACCAGCCGTTCGTCGTCTCCGAGCGCGAAGGCCAGTATGATGTGATCGCAACCGTCAAGGGCGGCGGTCTTTCCGGCCAGGCCGGTGCAGTCAAGCATGGCATTTCGCAGGCGCTGACCCGCTACGAGCCGGTGCTTCGCGCCCCGGTGAAGAGCGCAGGCTTCCTCACCCGCGACAGCCGCGCGGTCGAGCGCAAGAAGTACGGCAAGGCGAAGGCCCGTCGTAGCTTCCAGTTCTCGAAGCGCTAAGCGGTTCTATCGACAAAGAATGGCGGCTCCGGGAAACCGGGGCCGCTTTTTTGTGTGTGGGGCAGTGGGAGGAGTCGGGGGGCGATTTCTGGTGAGCAGCGATTTCAGCGCGATTCGACAGCCAGCACAATCACCGCAACGAACAGCATCGCCATACCGGTCAGAAAAGTCCGATCGGCCCAGGTTTCGCAGCGGCTCGGTTCCGGCTCCGCGCGCAGGGCAAGGTAGGAGAGCAAACAACTGAGACTGAGCAGTATAGCCGCACCCCACGCAACCTCGTCGGCGAAGCTGTTACGTGCCGCGCGCGAGACATTGAGACCAGCGATGATCACGAGCGCGATACCAAGCAGATTGGAGGCGGCGTTCAGAATGTGCTGGTGTCTTGGCATAATCCGCTATCGTTGGACAAAAGCGTAAGCGAACGCCTCGTCGTACGTCTTCATAGAGTGGAGCGGGTAGCGGGAATCGAACCCGCGCGTACAGCTTGGGAAGCTGTCAGGCTACCATTACATCATACCCGCGGCAGCGACGTCGCTCTCATAGCATGGGAAACGCGGCCTGCAAGCGCTCAGCGGCGGTCCTTGGTCGCGGAGAAGCGGATCGCTGGGTGGCGACCCTGGACGTAGTTCAATTCCCACATGTCCTTGGCCATGAAGACCGGCGCGCCATCGCGATCCTCGGCGAGGGCACTGCGGAAGAGGCCCTTGAATTCCTCGAGTTGCTTGTCGTCGTCAGCAGCGATCCAGCGCGCGGTATCCCAGGGCGAGGCCTCGAAACCGGCGTCGACCTTATATTCGGCCTCGAGCCGCGAGATCAGCACGTCGAGCTGGAGCTGGCCGACGACGCCGACGATCCATTGCGAGCCGATCGACGGATGGAAGACCTGCATGATCCCCTCCTCCGCCATGTCGTTGAGAGCATTGCGGAGCTGCTTGGTCTTGGTGGGATCGGCGAGACGGACCCGGCGCAGGATCTCGGGGGCGAAATTGGGCAGGCCAGTGAAGCGGATCGCCTCGCCTTCGGTGAGCGTGTCGCCGACGCGGAGCGTGCCGTGATTGGGAATACCGATGATGTCGCCGGGAAAGGCTTCCTCGGCGAGTTCGCGCTCACGGGCGAAGAAGAGGATCGGGCTGTGGACCGCGATCACCTTGCCGGTGCCGACCTGGGTGAGCTTCATGCCGCGCTTGAACTTGCCCGAGCAGAGCCGCATGAACGCGACGCGATCGCGATGCTGCGGGTTCATGTTGGCCTGGACCTTGAAGACGAACCCGGCGACCGAAGCCTCCTCGGGGGAGACGTCGCGCGGTTCGCCGGGCTGGGGGCGCGGCCCGGGGGCGAAGTCAGCGATCGCGTCGATGAGCTGTTCGACGCCGAATTCCTTCAGGGCCGAGCCGAAATAGACCGGGGTGAGATCGCCGTTGCGATAGGCGACCGGATCGAAGTCGGAATAGCCCGCGACGGCGAGTTCGGCCTCTTCGCGAAGCTGGTTGACCGCATCGGCGGAAAGCAGGCGATCGAGATCGGGATCGTCGAGGCCACCGACCGGGACGCTGTCGCCCTCGAACGCTCCCGTGGCGTCTGCGGCAGGGCGATGGAGTGCGTTGCGGGCGAGATCGTAAATGCCCTCGAAGGTGCCACCCATGCCGACCGGCCAGCTCATCGGGCAGACGTCGAGCGCGAGCGCGTCGGCGACTTCGTCGATCAGTTCGAACGGGCTCCGGCCTTCGCGATCGACCTTGTTGATGAAGGTGATGATCGGGACCGATCGCATGCGGCAGACCTCGAACAGCTTGCGGGTCTGCGCCTCGATGCCACGCGCGGCGTCGATCACCATGACCGCGCTGTCGACCGCAGTGAGCGTGCGATAGGTGTCTTCGGAGAAATCCTCGTGCCCCGGGGTATCGAGCAGGTTGAAGGTGATGCCCTGGCGTTCGAAGGTCATCACCGAGGAGGTGACCGAGATCCCGCGCTGCTGCTCGATCTTCATCCAGTCCGATCGGGCGCGGCGATTCTGGCCGCGCGCCTTGACCTCGCCGGCAAGGTGAATCGCGCCACCGGC
Source organism: Sphingomonadaceae bacterium (assembly GCA_947476425.1). Lineage (GTDB taxonomy): Bacteria > Pseudomonadota > Alphaproteobacteria > Sphingomonadales > Sphingomonadaceae > CANJQJ01. Next base: position 41,216 of record CANJQJ010000008.1, read on the forward strand.
AAGCAGGAGCTTTTCGGTGAGCGTGGTCTTGCCCGCATCGGGGTGGGAGATGATCGCAAAGGTGCGGCGGTCGGAAACGGTCGTCATGGCCGAGCCGCTAAGGCATTTGCCATCGGGATGGAAGCGCGATGCGCTGCCGGGCATAGGTTAGCGGGCCATTTACCATCAATCATGAACGCGGCTTAAAGATTGGCCATGCTATGCCGTTCTCAGGATGAGAGCTGTGCTTCACAGCCGCCGGAGGACCGAAAAATGGCTTCGAGCAGGATCAGGGTGTTCATCATCGATGATTCGCTGACGATCAGGGCAATGATCTCGACGATCCTCGAGCGCCATCCACGCATCAAGGTAGTCGGCATTGCTGCCAGCGCGGAAGAGGCGGACGTGATGCTGCAGCACCTGGTGCCCGATGTCGTGCTGCTCGATATCAAGCTGCCAGGCATGAATGGCCTGCAATTCCTGCGCGAGCTGCGGCGCTGGCTCGACAAGCCGATAATCATGCTGTCGGCGCTGATGAAGCCGGGATCGCCCGAGCGGATCGAGGCGATAAGGCTCGGCGCTGCGGGCGCCTTCTACAAGGCGCATATCCTCGGCAATTCGGACGTGCTGATCGGAATGATCCTCGATGCGGCCGCGGGACGGCTCAACATCGAGATGGACGAGATGCACCTTCCGCCGCCGGTGCTGGGCGGTACAGCGACGGAGATGTTGCCGAGCTTTGCCTGAACCCCGCTTCAGCGCATGAGGACGAGTTCTTCCGCCATCGACGGATGAAGCGCGACGGTATCGTCGAACGCCTGCTTGGTGAGCCCGGCCTTGACTGCGATCGCCGCGGCCTGGAGGATTTCGGGCGCATCGGGGCCGATCATGTGGAGACCGAGGACGACATCGTTTTCCGGATGCACCACCATCTTGTAGAGCGCGCGTTCGTGGCGATCGGCGAGCACATTCTTCATCGGGCGAAAATCCGAGGTGAAGATCTTGGCGCTGCCATATTGATCGCGCGCCTGCTTTTCGGTGAGGCCGACGCCGCCCATCGGGGGATGGCTGAACACAGCGCTAGGGATCGCGGCATAATCGACCTGGTGGGGCTTGTTGCCGAAAATCGTGTCGGCAAAGGCCTGAGCTTCGCGGATCGCGACCGGGGTGAGCTGGACTCGATCGGTGACATCGCCGATCGCGTAGATGCTCGGCACCGAGGATCGATTATCGGCATCGACCTTGATCGCGCCATTCTTGCCAAGCTCGACGCCGGCGGAATCGAGGCCGAGCCCATCGGTATTCGGATTTCGCCCGATCGCGAACATCAGCATGTCGGCGGGAAGCGGATCGCCGCTGCCGACATGGACGAGCAGGCTGCCATCCTCCTGCTTCTCGATCTTCTTGAAGGGCGCGTTGAAACGGAAGTCGATGCCCTTTGACACCGAGATCTGGAGCAGGCGATCGCGGATCTGCGTATCGTAGCTGCGCAGGATGGTATCGGATCGGTTGACGATCGTGACATGGCTGCCGAAGCCGTGGAAAATTCCCGCAAACTCATTGGCGATATAGCCGCCGCCAGCGATGACGACACGCCTGGGAAGCGATTCCAGGTGGAACGCCTCGTTCGACGTGATGCCGAGTTCGGAACCGGGGCAGTCCGGGCGTACCGGCCAGGCGCCGACCGCGATGAGGATGATGTGAGCGCTGATCTTGCGGCCGCTCGCCAGGGTGACCTCGTTGGGGCCCGTAATGGTGGCGCGTTCGAGGAATCGTTCGACTTTATTGTTGTCGAGTGTCTGGGTGTAGAGGCCCTCAAGGCGGGTGACCTCGTCCTGCACGGTATCGCGCAGGCGCGGCCAATCGAAAGCGCAGGGCTGTGGAACGTCCCAGCCGAAGCGGCTGGCATCGCGCAGGTCCTCGGCGAAATGGGCACCGTAGACGAGCAGCTTCTTGGGAACGCAACCGCGGATCACGCAGGTGCCGCCGACGCGAAACTCCTCGGCGACCGCGACCTTGGCGCCATGCGCTGCAGCCACCCGCGACGCGCGGACGCCGCCGGAGCCGGCGCCGATGACGAAGAGGTCGTAATCATATCTGGTCATGAACTGGCAGTTCCTTCGCGGTCCTCGGGGTTCACTCCCCTGCCCCAAACGCACGCGCGATCAAAGCCCTTGTCGAGGCATCGAAGCGTTCGGTGCCGTCGCTGTCGATCGACCGGGCGATTTCCTTGCCGAGCTCGACGCCGAACTGGTCGAAGGGATTGACGCCAAGCATCACCGCGTTCGCGAATACGCGATGTTCATAGAAGGCGAGCAGCGCGCCGAGCGTGGCCGGATCGACTGCGTTGAGGAGCAATGTCGTAGAGGGCCGATCGCCCGAATAGGCGCGCGCCGGATCGGGATTGGCCTTGCCCGCCATCAGCGCCGCGCCCTGGGCGAAGCAGTTGACGAGCAGCTGGCGGTGGTGCGCCTCGTCGAGCACATGATCGGTTTCGATCGCTGCAATGAACTCTACCGGTACCAGATGCGTACCCTGGTGGAGCAGCTGGAAGACGGCGTGCTGGGCATCGGTGCCGACCCCGCCCCAGGTGATCGGCGCGCTCGGCACGTCGAGCGGCTCGCCCGATGCAGTGACGCTCTTGCCGTTCGATTCCATCTCGAGCTGCTGGAGATAGGAGGGCAACAGCCGCAGCCGCTCGTCATAAGCGAAGACGGCGCGGGTCTGGGCGTTGCGGACGACGGTGTAATAGAGATCGATGAACGCAGCGAGCACCGGAGCGTTGCGGCCCAGCTCGGAGTAGCGGAAATGACGATCCATCGAGGCGGCGCCTTCGAGCATTGCCTCGAACGCATCCCAGCCGAGCGCAAGCGCGATCGGGAAGCCGATCGACGACCACAGCGAATAGCGGCCGCCGACGCTCTCCGAGAACGGCAGCACGCGGGTTTCATCGACACCCCATGCCACCGCCTTGTCCGGGCTCGCGGTAAGCGCGATCACCTGGCCATAGGGATCCTCGACCCCGGCCTCCTGCATCCAAGCAAGCACGCTGGCGGCGTTCAGCATGGTTTCGGTGGTGGTGAAGGTCTTGGACGCGACGACGAGCAAGGTCGCGGCTGGATCGCAATGCGCGAACGCCTCCTCGAGCGCCGCTCCGTCGACATTTGAGACCACCCAGGTTTCGTAGCGACCGGCATCGCGGCCTAGCGCATCGATCACGAGCTTTGGCCCAAGCGCCGATCCCCCGATGCCGACATGGAGAATATGGCGGATCGGACCAAGCGCCTCGGCTTCGATCGCATCGATCAGGGCACGCATGCGGCTGTGGAATTGCTGGGCCCGGGCGACGCTCTCAGGCGCACCCTGCCCCCGTTCGGCACTATGCTCGGCTGCGCGATCCTCGGTGACGTTGACGTGAGCACCAGCGAAAAGAGCGTCGCGCTTTTCCTTGAAGCCACCTTCGATCGCGAGCGTAGAGAGCTTTTCGATCATCGAAGCCGGAAGATGGGTCTTGGAAAAATCAAAGCGGATTCCCGACTCCTCGATGGTCATCCGCGAGACGCGATCCGGTTCGGCTTCGAACAGGCCAGTGAGGGTCGAACTGCCCCCCGCGAAAATTCCACGCAACTGTTGTGCCACCGTCGACATCACCGGCTCCTTGATCGGGCGCATCCAGCGGTAACCCTAATCGTTCGCGACGTCCGATGCCAAGCCTTCCGCCGCACTGCGAGATGTTCGATTTCGTACTCTAAAATATAAATATAGATCAAGATCCAGCCAATGCTGCGACACTTTCGAATAATAGATATAATCCGCTTGGTAACCATCATATATCTATAGTATCAATTCATCGGGGAATAGTTTTCAGAATATTGTTACGTGAGTGTTATAATAAATGTCGCATCCACGCAAAGCGATCGAATAGCGGGATGACAAATATGGCTATCAACACGGGTATGGACTTGGGAGCTGGATTTGACCGGTTCCAGTGCATGGTAGATGCCGTCAAGGATCACGCGATGTTCGTCGTGGATGCGGACGGGCATGTCATGAACTGGAATAGCGGAGCCGAGCGCTTCACCGGATATTCCGAACTGGAAATATTGGGCCGGCATTTTTCACGTTTTTATTGCCAGGATGACGTCGACGACGATTTGCCTGCGCGCATATTGGCGACCGCACGCGATGAAGGGCGGTTTGAATCGTCGCGATGGCAGGTTCGCAAGGACGGCAGCGCGTTGTGGGCTGATATCGTCGCAACGCCGATCGTGCGCGACGGCGTTCTTATCGGTTACGTCCAGATTTCTCGCGATCTCACGGAGCGAGTGAAGATCGAGGAAGAACTGGTGGCCGCGCGCCAGACGGTTCTCCAGGCGCAGGAGGCCGAAGTGCTCGGCAGACTGACTTCCGGAGTGGCGCGCGATTTCAGCGCGTTGATGACGTCGCTTCGAACGAGTGCAGATCACCTCGCCCACGCCGGCAATTCCGAAGAACGACGAATCCGCCACAAGACCGTCGCCGAGACAATCGACCAGGCCTCGACACTTGCGGCACAATTGCTCACCTTTGCGCGACGCCAGCCATTGCGGCCCGAACCGTTCGACATCGTCGAAATCCTGCTGGCAATCCGGCCATTGCTCCAGGCGATGCTGGGCGAGCGCGTCACATTGCGGATGCAGCTCACGCCCGAACTGGTGCGCATCGACACTGATCGCCATCAATTCGAGGCGGCGATCATCAACCTTGTCGTCAATGCGCGCGACGCGATCACCCAGGCGCGCGACTTCGGCACGGTATGGATCAATATCGGGCCCGGTAGCGCGCCGCCCAAGCTATCGGGCGAGATCCACCACGATGGTCCGTTCGTTGCGATCTCGGTTATCGACGACGGATCGGGCATTGCCCCGGAGATTGCGGATTCGATCTTCGAGCCCTTCTTCACGACGCACGGCGATACACAAGCAAGCGGGCTCGGACTTTCGCAGGCGCGCGGCTTCGCGCGACAGGCGGGGGGCGACATCAGCGTTGCGAACAAGCCCGACGGTGGCTCGGTATTCACACTGGTGCTGCCGCGCGTGGTGCAACGCGTGGTCACGCCGCTGACGGTGCAGGCGACATCGGCGGATCTTCCCGCCCCTTCGATCCGTGGCTCTATCCTGCTGGTGGAGGATAATGACCGCATTGCCGAGGTGGCGATCGAATTACTCCAGGATATCGGGCTCGACTGCGTCTGGGCACAGGATGCGGAAGAGGCACTTGCAAAGCTCGACGCATCTGACTCGGCGTTCGACCTCGTGCTGACTGACGTGGTGATGCCGGGAATGAGCGGAATCGCGCTTGCCCGGGCAATTTCGGTCCGCTGGCCGGACCTGCCGGTGATCCTGACCAGCGGGTATAGCGACGATCTGACGACTGGCCATGGCGGCGATTTCGACATGATCCAGAAGCCCTACCATCGAAACGTGCTGATGAGCGCGATCAAGCGCCATCTTGTGCCGGGGCGGACGGCAGCCTGAAGCGTGCCGAATTGCCGGCCGCATCAGGCCGGGATGGAAATGAAGTTGACTTGGATAACGTCATCCCAGCGCAAGCTGGGATCTCCCTACCCTTTTTCGGGAACGAAGGAGAAAAGAGATTCCAGCTTTCGCTGGGATGACGATTCAATTCGTTGCTATCCCGCTCTGGAACGAGGCGCCTCTCGACCGCGCGGCTGCTTTGTGGGATGGGCGTCGGGATGAGCAAGGATGAACTCGCCGGCTGGATTGCAACGGTTCTCGCGCACGACCCGGCGGATCCCCGGCTGTTCGCGAGGGCACTGACGCATTCGAGCCATGGCGACGCCAATTACGAGCGGCTCGAGTTTCTGGGCGATCGAGTCCTCGGGCTCGCCATCGCCGACTGGCTCTACGAACGCTATGCCGACGAAGCCGAGGGCAAGCTCGCCCATCGGTTCAACGGATTGGTGTCGCGCGAGGTCTGCGCCGAGATCGGGCGCGACATCGGCGTGCAGCGCTGGCTGAAACTTGGGCGCCAGGCGCTCGACGACGGGGTTTTCGAAAGCGACAATGTCGTCGGCGATGCAGTCGAGGCGTTGATCGGGGCGCTTTATATCGATGGCGGCATGGAGGCGGCACGGCGCTTCATCCGCGCGCAATGGGCGGAGCGGATCGACGGGCAGCGCCAGCCGCCCAAGCATCCCAAGGCCCGGCTGCAGGAACTCGCGGCGGCGAAGAACCGGAAACCGCCGGCTTATACGATCGTGGACCGGTCCGGCCCCGACCATCGCCCGCGCTTCACGATCAAGGTGAGCGTCAATGGCATGGGCGAGGCCGAAGGGACCGGCACTTCGCGGCAAGAGGCGGAGACCGTCGCTGCCAAGACGTTATTGGAGAAACTGACTTGAATGAAACGATAAGCGGCCAGAAATGCGGCCTCGTCGCGGTGCTCGGAGCGCCGAATGCGGGGAAATCGACTCTGGTCAACGCGCTCGTCGGCCAGAAGGTCGCGATCGTCAGCCCAAAGGCGCAGACGACGCGGACTCGGCTGATGGGGGTGGCGATCGCCGGCGATACGCAGCTGCTGCTGGTCGATACGCCAGGCATTTTCGCGCCGCGTCGGCGGCTCGACCGCGCGATGGTCGCGGCGGCGTGGGGCGGAACGCAGGATGCCGACCTGATCGCGCTGGTAATCGACGCCAAGACCGGGATTTCATCGAAGATCGACGCGCTGATCGACGGGATCAAGGATCGGCCGGAGCGCAAGATCGTGATCCTCAACAAGGTTGATATCACCGCCAAGGAAAAGCTCTTCGAACTCGCGACGAAGGTTCAGGACGCGCTTGCGCCCGAGGAAATCTTCATGATCTCGGCAACGACCGGCGACGGCGTGGCCGGGCTGAAGGCGGCACTTGCCGGGCGAATGCCCGAAAGTCCGTGGCATTTCCCCGAGGACCAGGTTTCGGACGCGACCGACCGGATGCTTGCCTGCGAAGTGACGCGCGAGCAGCTTTACCTGCAGCTTCATGCCGAACTGCCCTACGACTCGGCGGTCGAGATCGAAAAATACGAGGAGCGCAAGGATGGCTCGGTGGCGATCCACCAGCAGATCCTGATCGCGCGCGACAGCCAGAAGGCGATCATCCTCGGCAAGCGCGGCGCGCGGCTGAAGGAAATCGGCAGCAAGGCCCGGGAAGAACTTGCCGGATTGCTTGGGCGCAAGGTGCATCTGTTCCTGCACGTCAAGGTGAACCCGAAGTGGGAAGAGGATCGCGGGGTTTATCGCGATATCGGACTTGACTGGGTCGAGTAGGCATCACCCTTGAAGTGTAGGATTTGACCTATTATATGAGAAATGCCGGCGACGAGTCGGCTCTTTCTCATTGTTGATTCGGATTGCCGGGCTTCACCCCCCCGCTTTCGTCATCCCGGCGGAGGCGCCGTCAGGCCCAGCGTTCGAGCGTGTAGTCGAGCATGTCGCGCGCGGCGGCGAGGACTCGGGCGTTGGCCTCGAACGCCTGCTTGCTCGCCATCTGGTCGACGAGTTCGGTGGTGATGTCGGTGGTCGGCGCGTTGGCGGCGACGCGGGCCGCGCTCGCATCGAAGCGCATCGTGCTGGCACGTATGCCCTGGGCGGCGGTCGAGAAGGCCATCAACATCCCGGCAGTGTGACAGGTGGGCGCTTAGCAAGCTCTCAAGAGGAAGCGTTAATCGTGCGGAAGGCATCGAGCGCGCGTTCGCGGGCGGCGCGGTGGCCGATGAGGGGTTCGGGGTAGGCGCTGGTGTCGACCTCAGGGACCCAGCGGCGGATATAGGCGGCGGCTTCGAACTTGTCGGCCTGCGCGAGCGGCGCCATGATCCGGTAGAAGGGCGCGCTGTCGATGCCGGAGCCAGCGGTCCACTGCCAGTTCTGCGCATTGGCGGCATAATCGGCATCGACCAGCGTATCCCAGAACCAGCGCTCGCCGCGGCGCCAGTCGACAAGCAGGTGCTTCACCAGGAAGCTTGCCGCGATCATGCGGACTCGGTTGTGCATCCAGCCGGTCGACCACAGCTCGCGCATTCCGGCGTCGACGAGCGGGTAGCCGGTGCGGCCTTGCGTCCACGCGACGAAGCCGGGCTCGTCATCGTGCCAGGGAAAGGCATCGAAGGCGGCGCGACCGTTGTGATCGCCGTAATCGGGGAACATGTCGATGACGTTGTTGGCGAAATCGCGCCAACCGATCTGGCGTAGATAAGGCTCTGCAGCGGCGCGCGCGTGAGCAGCGCATTGCCACCAGACCGTGGCTGGCGAGATCTCGCCGAAGTGGAGATGGGGCGAAAGGCGGGACGTGCCGGGGATCGCCGGGTAGTTGCGATCATGATCGTAACGCGGGATTGCCGGGAGGAAATCGCGGAGTGCCGCGCGGGCGCCGGCCTCGCCCGGGGTCCAGTTGGAGAAGCCGGTGGCCCAGTCGGGGTTGGTCGGGAGGAGGTTCCAGTCGGCGAGGGAGTCGGACCATATTTCGTCATCCCGGCGGACGCCGGGATCCACGATGCGGTGGTCCCTCGATCGCGAGACCTGTGGGTCCCATGGATCCCGACTTTCGTCGGGATGACGAGGTGGGGCGTCGGGATGAAGATCCGGAATGGCGAGCGGCTTTGCGGGTGGCATCTGCTGCTTGAGGGCCGTCCACCACGGGGTGAAGATGCGGTAGCGGCCGCCGGTGGCGGTGCGGACGCGATCGGGGGGTCCGAGGAAATTGCCGTCATGGAGTTGGAGATCGAGGGTAAGCGCGACTTCGGATTCGGCGGTTTTCCACCAGGGCTCGTAGTGGCGGAGTGCGTGGACGCGGTTGGTGCCGAGTTCGGCGGCGAGTTTGGCGAGCTCGGCGGAGGCGCGGCCGCCGCGGAGAATCAGGCGGACGCCGTGTTCGGCGAAGGCCTCGGACAGCGCGGCGAGGCTGTGGTGGAGCCACCAGCGCGAGGCGGCCCCCATGCGGCGATCGCCCGGGGTTTCATCGTCGAGGATGTAGACGGGGACGACACGCCCCTCCCCCGCCGCGGCGACCAATGCGGGCTGGTCGGCGAGGCGGAGGTCCTGGCGGAGCCAGAGGATGACGGGGGTGGTCATATGATCGTCAATCAATCGTCATCCCGACGAAAGTCGGGATGACGAAGAGGAGGCGTCGGGATGACGGGGCCGAGATCGGCGCTTCAGGCCTCGACGGTCCAGTTCTGGCCCTTGGCGATGAGGGCCTGGAGATCGGGCTTCTTGCCCTTGGCGGCGGCGGCGTTTTGTTCGACGACGGCGCTTTCGAAAGTCGGCGCGGGGTTCTGGTAGATCACGCCGAGCGCGATCGGCAGGCCCTGGTCGACTCGCATGTCGACGAGCATATGGGCGATGCCGCGATTATTCTCGTCATGGACGAGGACGCCTGCGGCCTGCCAGTTGCCGTCGACGACATCGACGACGTGCAGGTGGAGATCGATTCGATCGAGCGCGATGCCCATGGTGCCGCCGTTGAAGAGCATCGGCTTGCCATGTTCGACCCAGAGCTGGTTCTCCGCCGCGTTGGGCTTGGCAGTGAAGGGCGCGAAGACGTCGTCATTGTAGACGATGCAATTCTGGTAGATCTCGACGAAGCTGGTGCCGCGATGGCCGTGCGCGGCCTTGAGGACGTTGCCGAGATTCTTGTGGGTATCGATGCCGCGCGCAACGAAGCGCGCGCCCGAGCCGAGCGCGAAGGCGCAGGGCGTGACTGGGCGATCGACCGAGCCGAACGGAGTCGAGGGCGAGCGCGTGCCGACGCGGCTGGTCGGCGAATACTGGCCCTTGGTGAGCCCATAAATCTCGTTGTTGAACAGCAGGAACTGGCAATCGAGATTGCGACGGATGAGGTGCATCGTGTGGTTGCCGCCGATCGACAGCGCATCACCGTCGCCAGTGATGATCCACACGTCGAGTTCCGGATTGGCAAGCTTGACGCCAGTCGCCACCGCCGGCGCGCGGCCATGGATGGTGTGGAAGCCGTAGGTTTCCATATAATATGGGAAACGCGACGAGCAGCCGATGCCGGACACGAACACGGTCTTTTCAGGGATCGCGCCGATTTCGGGCATGATGCGCTGGACGGCCTTGAGGATGGCGTAATCGCCGCAGCCCGGGCACCAGCGCACTTCCTGGTCGGTCTCGAAATCCTTGGGCGTGAGTTTGGTCATCTCGTTCATCAGCTGAGCGCCTCTTCGATCGCGGCCTCGATTTCCGCGATGCGGAAAGGCTGGCCGGAAACCTTATTGAGCGGACGGGCGTCGACCAGATACTGGTCGCGAAGCACGGTCTTGAGCTGGCCGGTGTTCATCTCGGGGACGATCACCTTGCCGAAGCTCCGGAGCAGATCGCCCAGGTTTTTCGGCAGCGGCCAGATGTGGCGAATGTGGATGTGGGCAACGTCGAGGCCCTTGGCACGCGCACGGCGGACGGCCTGGTGGATCGGGCCATAGGTCGAGCCCCAGCCGACGAAAACCAGCTTGGCGCCTGCTTCGCCGAGATCGACCGCCTGATCGGGGATCGAATCGGCGATGCCGGCAACCTTCGCCTGGCGAAGATCGGTCATCGCCTGGTGATTGGCCGGGTTATAGTCGATGTGGCCGGTATCCACCTGCTTCTCGATGCCGCCGATGCGATGGATCAGGCCGGGCGTGCCGGGCTTGACCCACGGGCGGGCGAGCTTCTCGTCGCGGCTGTAGGGGCGGAAGCCACCATCGGGGACGTGATCGAGGAACGTAACCGGGAAGGGCTCGTAGGTCGACATGTCCGGCACCTTCCACGGCTCGGCCGCGTTGGCGATATAGCCGTCCGTGAGCAGCATGACCGGGGTCATGTACTGAGTCGCGATGCGAACCGCCTCGATCGCGCAATCGAACGCGTCGGACGGCGAGCGCGCCGCGATGACGGGCAGCGGCGCATCGCCGTTGCGGCCATAGACCGCCTGGTAGAGATCGGACTGCTCGGTCTTCGTCGGCAAGCCAGTTGAGGGGCCGCCGCGCTGCGAGTTGATGATGACGAGCGGCAGCTCGGTCATGATCGCGAGCCCCATCGCCTCGCCCTTGAGCGCGATGCCGGGACCCGACGAGGAGGTGATGCCAAGCTGGCCCGCATAGGAAGCGCCGATCGCAGATGCGATCGCGGCGATCTCGTCTTCCGCCTGGAAGGTGGTGACGCCATATTCCTTGTACTTCGACAGATTATGCAGGATCGCCGAAGCCGGAGTGATCGGATAGCCGCCGAAGAACATCGGCAGGCCGGCAAGCTGAGCACCGGCGACGAGACCGAGCGCGATGCTGTCGCTGCCAGTGACGGTGCGGTAGAGGCCGGGTTCGGCTTCAGCCTTGGCGATATGGTGCTGCTTGAGCGGGCCGGTGAGCTCGGCAGTCTCGCCATAGGCGTGACCGGCGTTGAGCGCGGCGATGTTCGCATCGGCAAGTGTCGGGTTCTTGGCAAACTTGGCCTTGAGCCACTCGATGATCGGTCCGCGCTCGCGATCGAACATCCAGAGCGCGAGCCCAAGCGTCCACATATTCTTGCAGCGAAGCGCTTCCTTGTTGCCGAGGCCGAAGGGCTTCACCGAGTCGAGCGTAAGCTGCGAGATGTTGAAACCGAGAAGCTGCCACTTCGCGAGCGAATCGTCGGTGAGCGGCGAGACGGCATAGCCGGCCTTGGCGAGATTGCGCGGGCCGAATTCGCCTTCGTCGGCAATGATCAGGCCGCCCAGCCGGAGACCCGACAGATTCGACTTGAGCGCCGCCGGGTTCATCGCGATCAGCACGTCGGCCATGTCGCCGGCGGTATCGATCGCTTCCGATCCGAAGTTGATCTGGAAGGCCGACACGCCGAACAGCGTGCCTTGCGGCGCGCGAATCTCGGCTGGGAAATCCGGGAAAGTGGCGAGATCATTGCCCGCCAGCGCGGTCGACAGCGTGAACTGCCCCCCGGTCAGCTGCATGCCGTCGCCGCTGTCGCCCGCAAAACGGACGACTACGGCTTCCTCATTCGGATGCGCGGTCGTTTCGGTATTCACGTCACGTGCGGCGGTAGCCATTGCCTTTTGCTCTCCATTTTCGCCCGGCCTCCCTAACGCCGCCTACCACCGCGGCAAAGGTAGAAAATTATGGCGTGCATCCAGCCTGGCTTGGGCAGGATTGTCCTGTGATCGATATGAGAGACTTGATCAACGCTTACAACCGGGCAATGCGGTTTTTCGATGTTACATATGAATCTTTCCGCTGAACTTCAGTCCGATGCCCGCGCCTTCCTGCTTTGGCTGAACGGCCATGCGGGTCCGCGGGTCCACCAGGTCTCGCCGCAGGAGGCCCGGCGGATGACGCGGCGGATGCACGAGCGCTGCGAACCGGCGATCGGATCGCTCGCGGTGATGCGCGACATTCGCATGGAAGCGCACGGCGCGGCGATCGATGTGCGCCTGTTCGACAGCATGGCGGCGCGCGGGCCGGGGCCAGTGCTGGTCTATTATCATGGCGGTGGCTTCGTCGTAGGCGACCTCGATACGCATGCGCCATTGTGCGCGGAAATCGCACGGCAGACGGGATTGCCGGTGGTGGCGGTCGATTATCGGCTGGCGCCCGAGCATGCCTGGCCTGCAGCGCCCGAGGATGCCGAGGCGGCGGCGCGGTGGATCGCGGGCAGCCCCGAGGCGCTTGGCCTCGACGTGGCCGGGCTGGTGCTGGCGGGTGACAGCGCCGGCGGGACGCTGACGATCGTGACCGCGCTGGCGCTGGTCGATTCGCCGGCTGCGGTGCCGGTCCGGGCGATCTGGCCGATCTATCCGGCGGTGAGCCCCGGCACGCGTTTCCGCTCGTTCGATCGCTATGGCGAGAATCACATGCTCGATCGGGAGTCGCTTGCCTGGTTCTACGGCCATTATGCAGCCGACGTCCGCAACTGGCGAGCAACGCCGATCCGGCGATCGCTGGCGGGTCTACCGCCGACGCTGGTGCTGACTGCGCAATGCGATCCGCTCGTCGACCAGGGGCGCGCCTTTGCGGAGCAATGCGAGGCGGCCGGGGTGCGAACAGTCTACCGGGACGCTGCGGGGCAGATCCATGGCTTCCTGACGTTGCGGAAATCAATGCCATCGGGCGAGGCCGAACTGAGCGCCTGCACCGATATCCTCAAGGAGTTGCTCGCGTCATGACCGATACCGCCACCCTGCCCTATCGCCCCGCCGCTGGCATCATGCTGATAAATGCCGAGGGCATGGTGTGGGTCGGCCAGCGCATCGACAACACTCTTGAGGCCTGGCAGATGCCGCAGGGTGGGCTCGACAAGGGCGAGGACGCGCTTGAGGGCGCGTTTCGCGAGCTGGAGGAGGAAACCGGCATCCCTCGCTCGCTGGTCGAGGTGATCGCGCAATCGCGGCAGGAGCTGCATTATGACCTGCCCGCAGAGCTGGTCGGCAAGCTCTGGAAGGGGCGATATCGCGGGCAACGGCAGACATGGTTCCTGATGCGATTCCTCGGGAGCGATGCGGATATCGTGCTGGAAACATCGCATCCCGAATTCCGGGCGTGGCAGTGGATCGAGCCGCGCCGACTGCCGGAGCTGATCGTGCCGTTCAAGGTGGCGCTCTATCATGCTGTGCTCGAGGAATTCGGGGCTCATCTCGGAGGCTGAGATCGGGCGCACCCTTGCGCGCGCCTAGCCCTCTGTTAGGCTGCCCTCATGAGCGGTCACCTTACTGCGATTGAAAGTGCGGCGCTGGAAAGCATCGCGATCGGGCCAATGCTCGACCAGGTCGTCGGCTGGGCCAATATCAACAGTGGATCGCGCAATATCGCCGGGCTTGATGCGGTGGCGGGCCTGCTGGCGGAGGCGTTCTCGGTGCTGCCGGGGGACATGGCGCTGGTCGATCCGGCGGAGGCGGGTTGCGGGCGCAACCTCCATTTGACGGTGCGGCCACAGGCACCGGTGCAGCTGCTGCTGACGGGTCATATGGATACGGTGTTCGCGGCGGATCATGCGTTCCAGGCGGTTGGTGCGGTGGATGCACTTGGCGTGATCGGCGGACCGGGCATCGCTGACATGAAGGGCGGGCTCGCCGTCATGCTCGCGGCGTTGCGCGCGGTCGAAGCGTCCCCGCTTGCCTATCGCGTCGGATATGAAGTGGTGCTGAATTCCGACGAGGAAATCGGATCGCCCGGCTCCTCGCCACTGATCGCGCGGGCGGCGCGGGGCAAGGCGGCAGCGCTCACCTACGAGCCGAGCCTGCTGCCCGATGGGACCTTCGCCAGCGCGAGACCGGGCAGCGGGAATTTTGCCGCCACGGTGCAGGGCAAGGCGGCGCATGCCGGACGCAATCCGCAGGACGGCCGCAATGCGCTGGTCGCTGCGGCCGATCTCGCGTTGCGGCTCGCACGCGCGGTGCGGCCAGGGCTTTCGGTGAACCCGGCGAGGATGGAGGGCGGCGGGCCCGATAATGTCGTGCCGGAGCATGCAGTGCTCCATTTCAATGTGCGTCCACTGACGCACGAGGACGAGGATGCTGCACGCTCGACGATCGCGGATGCGATACGCGAGGTCGGCAAGGTTCATGACGTCGTCATCCGGCTCGAGGGCAAGTTCGGACGGCCGCCAAAGCCATTCGACGCGCGGACCGAGCGGCTGTTCGAGCTGGTGCGCCGCTGTGGCGCGGACCTCGCGCTGCCGATCGCCTGGAAACCCGGTGGCGGCGTGTGCGACGGCAATAATATCGCTGCGTGCGGGGTGCCGGTGATCGACACGATGGGCGTTCGCGGCGGCGCGATCCATTCGGCCGACGAGTTTCTCATCGTCGAAAGTCTTGGGGAACGAGCGTGGCTATCGACGCTCGCGCTGCTGCGACTGGCCGGAGGGGAATTGCCATGAAAGTCGTTGTGCGCGCCTCCCGGCCAAGCGATCTCCCAGCGCTGTACGAAATGGCGAAGCTAGCCGGGCCGGGTTTCACCAACCTGCCAGCCGATCGCGTGGTGCTCGGCGCAAAGCTGGCGCGATCGGCAGCGGCCTATGGCAAGACCGTCGATGAACCGGGCGACGATTGCTATCTGCTGATCATGGAGGATGTCGAGCGCAACAAGGTGATCGGCACCGCGCAGATATTCTCGCGGA
This sequence comes from Sphingomonadaceae bacterium, assembly GCA_947476425.1. GTDB lineage: Bacteria > Pseudomonadota > Alphaproteobacteria > Sphingomonadales > Sphingomonadaceae > CANJQJ01. Next base: position 56,333 of record CANJQJ010000008.1, read on the forward strand.
TCGGCCAGACCTGGCCATTCTACAGCTATCGCATCGGCGTGCTCAGCCAGGTCTCGACCGAACTGGGGCGAACCTTTCGGGCCGAGATGCTCAACCTGACGACTGACTATGAAGGCAGCACCGAGGTGGGCGGCCTCTTCCTCCACCCGCGCGAACGGGCGGGCGGGCTTGGCATGCTGCTCGCACGGAGCCGCTATCTCTTCATCCGCCAGCATCGCGCTCGCTTCGCCAACCGGGTGATCGCTGAACTGCGCGGGATGATCGACGAGGCCGGCGCTTCGCCCTTCTGGGATGGGCTGGCTGGGAAGTTCTTTGGCATGTCGTTCCAGGAGGCGGACACGTTCAATGCCTCACATGGCCACCAGTTCATCGCCGACCTGATGCCCAAGCATCCGATCTACACGGCAATGTTGCCCGAGAATGCGCGGCTGACGATCGGGCGACCACATCCGGGCGGGCGGGCCGCGATGCGGATGCTGGAGAATGAGGGCTTCAGGTTCGAGGGCTATATCGACATCTTCGATGGCGGGCCGACGATGGTGGCGGATACCGATTCGATCCGATCGGTTGCGATGGCGCACGACGGCGTGGTGACGGCTATCGACGGAACGGGCGGCGTGGCCTCGATCGCGGCGGCGGGGCGGCTGGCTGATTTTCGAGCCAGTCTCTCCGAGGTCGATGCCTGCGTGGATGGCGTGAAGATCGATGGCGATGCCGCAGGGTTGCTTGGCGTCACCACCGGCGACGAGATCGTGCATGTCCCGCGGTGAGGTAGAGATAAACTTCGACGGGATCATCGGCCCCACGCACAATTATGCCGGGCTGAGCCTCGGCAATCTTGCTGCGACGAACAATGCCGGGGACGTCTCGCATCCACGCGCAGCGGCATTGCAGGGCATCGCCAAGATGCGGTCCAACATAGCGTTGGGGCTGCACCAGGGCATATTGCTCCCGCACCCGCGACCCAATCATGACTGGCTCGCCAGCCTTTCTAAGGACATGGCCTCGGCGAGCCGAGCACTGCAGGCCAACGCCTTTTCCGCCTCGGCAATGTGGGCCGCCAATGCCGCGACGGTGTCCCCGGCATCCGATACCGCTGACGGAAAATGCCACCTGACGGTCGCCAACCTCGTGACGATGCCGCATCGCAGCCACGAATGGCCGTTCACGCTCTGGCAGCTCGAGCTTGCATTCGCCGACTCGCATTTCAGGGTGCACCCGCCAGTGCCGCCACCGTTCGGCGACGAAGGGGCCGCCAATCACATGCGGATGGCGGCCGACCATGCGGGGCCCGGGATCGAGATCTTCGTCTATGGCGAGACCGGCGGCCCCTTCCCTGCCCGCCAGCATGTCGAGGCAAGCCGGGCGATCGCGCGACGCCATGGCCTCGATCCTGAGCGCACGCTGTTCGTGCAGCAATCGCCAGAGGCGATTGCGGCTGGCGCGTTCCACAATGACGTGGTGGCGGTTGCCGACGGGCTGACGCTGTTCGCGCATGAGCAGGCGTTCGCCGCCAAGGAAGGCTTTTATACCGATCTCAGGCGCCTGCTGCCCGAAGTGCGGATCGTCGAGGTGCCTGCTGCGGCGGTGAGCCTCGCAGACGCGGTGCGGAGCTACATGTTCAATGCGCAACTCGTGACGCCGCCGGGGGGAGCCCAGGCGCTCATCCTGCCCCGCGAAGCACGCGAAAACGGGCCGGCATGGGCTTGGCTGGAACAAATTCTTCGCGGAAACGGTCCGATCCGGCAGGCGCATATCGTCGACGTGCGCGAGTCCATGGCCAATGGCGGTGGCCCGGCATGCTTGCGGCTGCGCGTGGTGGCTGATCCGGCCTGGGTCGATCCGCGCTTCCTCATGGACTCACATAAACTCGATCTTATAGCCAACGTGGTTACCCGTTACTGGCCCGAAACAGTTCGTCAGCATGATATTGGTGATGAAAAAATCTGGGAAAATTCGGAACTTGGTTGGTTAATGCTGATGAAAGAGCTTCAGGTTAACGCTATTTTATGAGATGATGGTGTTAAGAGACTTACGATCGAAGAGGCAATACTCGCTCCTCGACCATCGTTCGGATTAGCACAGGCTCGTACGTGATGTGGCTTGAAGGAAGGGATCGGACAGTGCCGGCTGCAAGCGCACAAATGACGCCGCCGGGTGGAACTGGCCCATGGCGGAAACTGTATGAGGAGATCGGCAAGATTCTCTTCGAGAATAGTCTTGAGCCAACGCCCCAGAATTTCGACGTCTGCCATCGCTACCTGACGGCCAATGACGGTGAACTCAACAGCCAGGTCGAACGCGCACTCAAGGCGGGCGGGCTCACCGCAGTATCGGTTGCCTCGATCATCGCGCAGCGCAGCGTCGAGATCAGCGCCGACGACCTTGGCCAGATGGCGACTGGCGCGCAATCGCAGCTCGACCAGATCATGACCATCGTCAAGCGATCGGGCGACGATGTCCGAAGCTATGGCGACAAGCTCGAGGAAAACCACGCCGCCTTGAGCGACCCCGAGACCAGCGCGCAGACCGTGGTGGACTTGGTCACGCTCACGCGCTCGATGATCGAGAAATCGCGCGAGGTGGAAGACAAGCTGCGTCATTCCGCGGACGAGATCACCGCGCTGCGCAACAATCTTGCCGAGGCACGCAAGCGCGCTGACACCGATCCGCTGACCGGACTGCCAAATCGCGGCAGCCTCGACAAGCGCCTTGCCGAGGAAATCTCCAAGTCGCGCACCGATGGTTCGCCATTGTCGATCGGCATCGTCGATATCGACAAGTTCAAGGTGATCAACGACACGCATGGCCATCTGGTCGGCGACGAGGTGATCAAGTTCGTCGCATCGCTGCTCCAGAAGAAGGACGGCGACCGCGTGTTCGTGGCGCGCTTCGGCGGCGAGGAATTCGTCATGGTGTTCGAAGGCGTCGATCCAGTGACTGCGGCCGCCGAGCTCAATGAGATTCGTGAGCGGCTGTACAAGCTCGAGCTCAAGAATAACTCGACCGGGGCCAAGCTTGGCCGCCTGTCCTTCTCGGCAGGCGTCGCGGAACTCACCGGGCGCGACGGCAGCTCGGGCGTGCTCAAGGCAGCCGACACCGCGCTCTACCGTGCGAAGAATGACGGACGGAACCGGGTCTATATCGCCGATCCATCCGAATAAGCTCGCCGACGTCCCGCAGACTTGCGCGTCATCTCGGCTCGCTATCCTACCTGTTCAACGCCCGTTAAGCGCCAGCGTGACAAAGATTGCGCGATGAACCAGGATGTTGCACATCGAAGGCAACGAGAGGATCGAGGATCATGACGATTGCCCGACGGTTTCTTACGCTAACCGCACCACTGCTGCTGCTTGGGCTGAGCGCCTGCGCAACGCCGTTCAGTGCGGATGTGTCGCGTTTCCAGGTAATGCCGGCGCCGGAGGGACAAAGCTTCACGATCCAGTCGAACAATCCCAAGCTGCAGGGCGGCCTGGAATTCGCGCAATATGCTGCACTGGTTCGCGATGCGCTGCAGGCCAAGGGCTATCAGCCGGCTGCGACAGTGCAGTCGGCCACGCTGGTGGTGAACCTCGATTATGGCGTCGACCAGGGGCAGCCCAAGACCGTTACGCACTATGGCAGCGCACATTTCGGATGGCCCTATTATGGCGGCTTCCACCATGGCTATCGCTGGGGCTGGTACGACCCGTTCATGTTCGACGCGTTCGATTATCCCGAGATCGATACCTATACGCTTTATACAAGCCATCTCGAGATGACGATCAACCGGACCAGCGATGGCGAACGCCTCTTCGAAGGCAAGGCCCGCGCGCGTTCCACTGACGACAGCCTGCCAAAGCTCGTGCCGAACCTCGTCTCGGCGATGTTCACGAATTTCCCGGGCCGTTCGGGCGAAGAAGTGAAGATCACGGTTGCGCCGGAGCCGAAGAAGTAAGGGCTGCTTGCGCTAGGTTGGTTTGGATTTCGTCGCACAGGCCGTCATCCCGGCGGACGCCGGGATCCACGATGCGGAGTTCTTGCGATCGCGATAGCTGTGGGTCCCATGGATCCCGACTTTCGTCGGGATGACGAAGGTGGGCGTCGGGATTACGAATGTGCGCGTCGGGATGACGGAGTGCTTGACCCACCCCGACCCCTCCCTGCCAGGGAGGGGAGATACCTCAGCCTTCGAGTTGGCGCATCAGCAGACGGACGTCGGCGTCGAGTTCAGCGTCGGTGGCGCGCAGCTTTTCGATCTGGCGGACAGCGTGGATGACGGTGGTATGGTCGCGTCCGCCAAAGCGGCGGCCGATTTCGGGAAGCGAGCGCGGGGTCAGCTGCTTGGCCAGGTACATGGCGATCTGACGCGGGCGGGCGACTTCGCGGGCGCGGCGGGCGGAGCTCATCTCAGCCTGGCGAATCCGGAAATGATCACAGACGCGGCGCTGGATTTCGTCGATCGTGACCCGGCGCTGGTTGGCACGCAGCACATCGGCAAGCGTGGCCTGCGTGAACTCCATGTCGATCGGCTTGCCCGAGAGCATCGCGTAAGCGACGACTCGATTGAGCGCGCCTTCGAGCTCGCGGATGTTCGCACTGATCCGCCGCGCAAGGAACATGACCACTTCCTGCGGGACCGACGCTTGCGGCATCGCTTCGAGCTTCTTGGTGATGATGTTGAGGCGAAGCTCGAAATCGGCGGGGTTGACGTCGGCGACGAGGCCCCATGACAGGCGCGAGAGGATGCGGCTTTCGATACCGTCGAGATCCTGCGGCGAACGATCGGCGCTGATCACGAGGCGACGGCCAGCCGAGATCAGCTCGTTCATGGTGTGGAAGAATTCTTCCTGGGTCGATTCCTTGCCGGCGATAAACTGGACGTCGTCGATCATCAGCACATCGGCCGAGCGCAGCCACTGCTTGAAGCTGAACGTGTCCTTCGCGCGCATCGCGGCGACGAACTCGAACATGAATTTCTCGGCAGACATGTAGACGACTCGTGCGCCGGGCTGGCGAGCGAGATAATCCTGCCCGATGGCGTGCATGAGATGCGTCTTGCCCAGCCCGGTGCCGCCATGGAGGAACAGCGGGTTGAACGCGAGCGCACCGCCCTCGGCAACGGTTCGTGCCGCGTTGTAGGCGACCTCATTGGCCTTGCCGACGACGAAGCTGTCGAAACTGTAGCGCGGCTCGAACGGAGTCGATTCGCTGGCGGTGATGATCGGGGCGGCAACGGGCGCTGCGACGGACTGTACCGTCTCGCCATCCGACGCGATCGGGCGAGTGCCGTCGACGGAGCCGTCGACGATGAGCGTCCGGACGCCGGGCAGCATGGCACGCCACGCCTGGAGGAGATGATCACGGAAATGGGTATCCACCCAATTGGCCGTGAAGCTCGACGGCGCACACAGGCGAAGCTCGCCGGATTCGTCATCGAAGCTGTCCAGCGTCAGGGGCTTGAGCCACCCGTCGAAGGTCCGCGCGCCGATGCTCTTGCGCAAGCTCGTGCGAATCGCGACCCAGGCCGCTTCGGCCGGAGTCGCGTGCCCGGCATCCGAATCCGCCCCCGCGTCGTCGGATAAACGATCGTTGATTTGGACAATCCTCGTCACGCCCACCCCAGGTTCCCCATTGAAATTCCCCCGTTTACCTTGCTTTCGGCTCGGCATACGCAATCGGGCGACGAAATCGCCGCTCGTACTCACCACTAGCTTTCAGCAACGCCCCGGAGAGATTCGTTCCCAGCGCGAAGGGCATTTATGAAGAGGATCCGGCTACGATCAAGGGCCGAAAATGTCACAGAAGCGAAATATTACGCTTGACACCAAGAAGCTCGGAAATTCGGCGATTGGACTACAGATGCTTGTTTTTATTCGCCAATTGCGGGCATCCGAATTTCGTTCCTACGCGCGAATCGCGGACTATCCTAGGTTTCTCAATAATCTGCCGCGGGCAAAAAAATCCGCCGGCGGTTGGCCGGCGGAATTAAACCTGGATCAAGCCCTTAAAAGGCTCAACCGAGAGCGGAGACCCGCTTGGTCAGGCGCGAGAATTTACGCGACGCCGTATTCTTGTGAACGACGCCCTTCGAGACGCCGCGCTGAAGCTCAGGCTGCGCCGCAGCGAGCGCTGCCGAAGCGGCAGCCTTGTCGCCGGTGGCGAGCGCGAGCTCGACCTTCTTGATGAAAGTACGGATGCGGCTGACGCGCGCGCCGTTGATTTCAGCCCGTCGGTCATTACGACGGATGCGTTTTTTTGCCTGCGGCGTATTCGCCATAATGCCCGAACCTCTGAACGATGTAGATGGCAGCGCGAACTATAAGCCCGCCCCGGAAGTCGCGCTCCCTAAACAGGAAGGGCGCAGCGGTCAACCATTACACGCTTCACTTCTGGCATTTCGGGCAGAAAAAGGTCGATCTTCCACTATCGACCCGGCGCGATACGATCGTGCCACACGGACAGGCTTCGCCTTCGCGCCCATAGACGCGCCATTGTTTCGAGAAATAGCCGAGTTCGCCGTCGGGTCGCGCATAATCCCGAAGCGTCGAGCCGCCCGCTTCGATCGCGGCGGCGAGTACGTCGCGGATCGCCTCGACGAGGCGCGCAAGGCGAGGCCTGGTGATCCGACCGGCGGCCTGAGTCGGTGAAATGTGGGCGAGATTGAGCGCTTCGCAGACATAGATGTTGCCGAGCCCGGCAACGATGCGCTGATCGAGCAGCATCGCCTTGATCGGCGCCACGCGGCCTTTGAGGGCACGGGCGAGATAAGCGACATTGAAATCGGGCCCGAGCGGCTCCGGTCCAAGCGCGAGGAAGGGGCCGAACGTGGGTAAAGCGGCGGTCTCGACAAGATCGAGCGAGCCGAATCGACGGGGATCGTGGAGCGCGAGGCTGCGCCCCTCCCCTGTCCGGAGAATCAGATGATCATGCGGCCCGATTCCCTCCGGATCCACTCGCCAGCGTCCCGACATGCCGAGATGGAAGATCAAAGTGTCGCCGCGATCGGTATCGATCAGGCCGTATTTGGCGCGGCGCGACAGGCCGGTGACAGTGGCACCGGTGAGCCGCTGGCGAAGATCGGTAGGGATGATGCGACGCAGGTCGGCGCGACGCGGGTTGACCTCGTCGAGACGCTGTCCATCCAGCACGGAAGCAAGGCCGCGTACGGTGGTTTCGACTTCGGGGAGTTCGGGCATGGCTTGTCGCTAGGATCGAACTGGCGGAGCCGCAAGGGCGAGGTGCCATTTGATTGCGTTGAGCTCGCTTCGCTCGCACCCACCCCCAACCCCTCCCTTGCAGGGAGGGGAGATTCTTTGACAACCCGGCAAGGTACTTCCACCTCAAACGATCAGGCTCTAGAGGCATCCCATGGAAACCGTATCTTTCGGCTATACCGAGGTCAGCCCCGAGGAGAAGACCGCCCGCGTCGGCGAGGTCTTCCGCAATGTAGCCTCGCGCTACGACGTGATGAACGACGCGATGTCGGGCGGGATGCATCGGCTGTGGAAGGATCGCTTCGTCCGCCGCGTGAAGCCGCGCAGCGGGGAGACGATCGTCGATCTTGCAGGCGGGACGGGTGACATCGCCTTCCGGCTGGCGAAATCGGGGGCACAGGTGACTGTTGCCGACATCAATCCGGCAATGCTCGACGTCGGCAAGGAACGCGCTGCCAAGCGCGGCATCGAGGGACTGAGCTGGTCCGAGCAGAATGCCGAGGCGCTCGGCTTCGCCGACAACAGCTTCGACGCATATACTATCGCCTTCGGCATCAGGAACGTCACCGACATCCCCGCAGCGCTGGCCGAGGCGCATCGCGTGCTCAAGCGCGGCGGGCGTTTCTTCTGCCTGGAGTTCTCGACGACGCAATGGCCGGGCTTCAGCACGGTCTACGACGCCTATTCGCACAAGGTCGTGCCCAAGCTCGGCAAGCTGCTTGCGAATGACGAGGAGAGCTATCGCTACCTCGTCGAATCAATCCGTCGGTTTCCGGACATGCCGACGTTCGAGGCGATGATCGGCAAGGCGGGTTTCGTGCAGCGCAAGGTCGAGCCGATGCTCGGTGGCCTCGTCGCCATTCATAGCGGCTGGAAGATTTGACAAGCACCGCGGTTCATCTGTGGCGCCTGCTCCGCTGGGGCAGGACGCTCGCGCGGCACGGCGCGCTGCGTGGCATCGAGCGCGACGTCAATACGCCACCGCAGGTGCGCCGCCTCGTCCGGATTGCCCGATTCGGGGCGCGCATTCCCGAAACCCCAGCTTATGCGGTCGCCTTCCAGTCGATCGGGCCCGCCGCGATCAAGCTCGGCCAGGCGCTTGCCACCCGCCCCGATCTCGTCGGGATCGAGGCGACGCACGATCTCATGCGGCTGCAGGATGCACTCCCTCCCGCACCTTTTGCCGATATTCGCGCGGCAATCGAGCAAGGGCTTGGCAAGCCGATCGAGACGATGTTCACATCAATCGACGAACAGTCGATCGGCGCGGCCTCGATTGCGCAGGTTCATCGCGCGGTTACCACCGACGGCCGGCACGTCGCGATCAAGGTCTTGCGGCCAGGAATCGAAGACGAGTTTGCTCGGGCGATCGACACCTATGAGTGGGCGGCAGCGCAGGCAGAGCTTCTCAGCAGCGAACTGACGAGGCTTCGCCCTCGCCAGGTGATCGCGACCTTCCGGCAATGGACGACGCGCGAGCTCGACTTGCGGCGCGAGGCGGCCTCGGCCTCGGAGCTCGCCGAAAACATGGCGGCACTGCCCGACTTCCTTGTCCCCCAGATCGACTGGAGCCGGACATCACGCCGAGTGATGACGCTTGAATGGATCGATGGGCTCAAGCTTTCCGATCGCACTGGCCTGATCGCGGGGGGCCATGACCTCAAGTCGCTCGCATCGACGCTGGTCTTGGCGTTCCTCCGCCAGGCGATCGTCGACGGCTTCTTCCACGCGGATCTCCACCAGGGGAATTTGTTCGCGCTGCCCGATGGCCGGATCGCGGTCATCGACTTCGGCATCATGGGGCGGATAGACCGGCGGGCGCGGCTGTGGCTCGCCGAGATCATCTACGGGCTGATCACGGGCAATTACAGTCGCGTCGCGGAGATTCATTTCGAGGCGGGCTATGTGCCGTCGCACCACAACCTCGCCGAGTTCACCACTGCGCTGCGTGCGGTCGGCGAGCCGATTCGGGGGCTGCCGGTCAAGGAAATCTCGATCGGACAGATGCTCGACGGGCTGTTCACGATCACGCGCGACTTCGACATGCCGACGCAGCCGCATTTGCTGTTGCTCCAGAAGACCATGGTGATGGTCGAAGGCGTCGCGCAGACGCTCGATCCCGACATCAACATGTGGGAGACCGCAGCGCCGTTCGTCGGCGAATGGCTGCGATCGGAACTGGGGCCCGAGGCGGCGATCGCGGACAAGCTGCGCCAGGGCTTCGACCTGCTCTCGCGCCTGCCGGATATCTTCCGGCGAATCGAGATCGCCTACCCGCTACCGGGCGCGGCCCCGCCTCCGCCGCCGCTGCCTGTGATACGGCCGCTCGGCATGGGATTGGGCTGGCGCTTTGCGTTGGTGGCATTGATCGCAGCCGCGGCTGGCGCCGGTGCGATGGCGCTATTAGGATGACGCAATGAACGGCAAGCGCGTCCTTCTCATCGTCGGTGGCGGCATTGCAGCCTACAAGGCCTGCGAACTAGTCCGAACGCTGCGCAAGGCGGGCGCATCGGTACGTTGCGTGCTGACGGCAGGTGGCGCGCAATTCATCACGGCGATGACGCTTGCGGCGTTGAGCGAACAACCGGTCCACACCAATTTGTTCGATCTCAAGGACGAGGCCGAGATGGGGCATATCCAGCTCAGCCGAGAGGCGGACCTTGTCGTGGTGTGCCCGGCAACTGCCGATCTGCTCGCTCGCATGGCGGCCGGAATTGCAGACGATCTTGCGACCACGCTGCTGCTGGCGACCGACAAGCCGGTGCTGGTCGTTCCCGCGATGAACGTGCGCATGTGGGGCCATGCGGCGACGCGTCGCAACGTGATGCAGCTGCGGGCGGATGGCGTGTCGGTTATGGAACCCGACGAGGGGCCGATGGCGTGCGGCGAATTCGGCCCGGGACGCTTGCCCGAAGTCGATGCGATTGCGGCCGAGATTTCCAACCATTTCACGAACGGCCATCGGCTCGCGGGCAAACATGTCATCGTAACGGCGGGACCGACCCATGAGCCGATCGATCCAGTGCGTTATATCGCCAACCGGTCATCGGGAAAGCAGGGCTTCGCGATTGCGGGAGCGCTCGCTGCGCTTGGTGCACGGGTGAGCCTGATTGCTGGGCCGGTGGCGTTGCCGACTCCGGCGGGGGTGAGGCGAATCGACGTAGAGACAGCGCGCGAGATGGCGGCAACGGTGGAAGCCGCGCTGCCTGCCGATGCGGCGGTGATGGTCGCTGCGGTGGCCGATTGGCGTGCCGAAGCCGCGACGATCAAGATCAAGAAGCAGGCCGGCGCGTTGCCGACGCTCAGCCTCACGGAGAATCCCGACATTCTCGCCGGGCTGGCGCATCACCCGCAACGGCCCGGACTGTTGATAGGCTTCGCGGCCGAGACGAACGATGTTCTCGAACACGCCATCGCCAAGCGCCAGCGCAAGGGCTGCGACTGGATCGTCGCCAATGACGTATCCGGAGACGTAATGGGCGGCGACGCCAACACGATCCACATCATCAGCGCCAACCGCACCGAAAGCTGGGACCGGCTCCCAAAGGACGAAGTTGCGCGCAAGCTGGCGGAGAAGATTGCCGATGCCCTCCAATAATTCTTCTGGGCCTGAGATAACGATAAGGCTGATGCGCCTGCCGCATGGCGAAGGGCTGCCCCTACCTGCTTATGCATCGGCACAGGCCGCTGGGATGGACATCGTCTCCGCCGAGGAACTGGTGCTTGCGCCGGGTGCACGACATGCGGTGACGACTGGCTTCGCGATCGCGATTCCCGACGGTTTCGAGGTTCAGGTTCGCCCGCGTTCCGGGCTTGCGCTCAAGTTCGGCATCACTTGCCTCAACTCCCCCGGCACGATCGATGCCGATTATCGCGGCGAGGTTAAAGTGATCCTCGCCAATCTCGGCAGCGAGGCTTTCGAAATCCATCGGGGCGACCGGATCGCCCAGATCGTCCCAGCCGCCGTCCAGCGCGCGGGCTTCGCCGAAGTCGCTACCCTGGACGACACCGCGCGTGGTGCGGGAGGGTTCGGCTCGACGGGACACAAGGCCGCATGAATTTCACCGATGACCAGCTCGAGCGCTATGCGCGCCACATCATCCTGAAGGAGATCGGCGGCGCGGGGCAGCGCAAGCTCGCCCAGGCGACGGTTGCGGTGATCGGCGCCGGCGGGATCGGCTCACCGGTAATCCAGTATCTGGCGGGCGCCGGGATTGGCTGGCTCACGCTGGTCGATGACGATGTCGTCGCGCTTTCCAATCTCCAGCGGCAGACGATCTACCGCACTACCGACGTCGGGCAAGCCAAGGTTGACATGGCTTCGCTCGCCGCCTGCGCGATCAGCGACGATATAAGTTTCATAACGCATAAAGAGCGACTTACCGCGCACAATGTTGATGCAATATTAGAAGATGCGGATGTCGTGATCGACGGCTGCGACAATTTCGAGACGCGCCTGATTGTCGCGGATGCCGCGCAGCGGATGCGCATTCCGCTGATATCGGCCGCTGTCGACCAGTTCGAGGGACAATTGGCGGTCTATCGCGGGTGGGAAGCCGACAAACCCTGCTATCGTTGCTTCGTAGGCCAGGATCCGGCGCGTCCCGACATGAGTTGCGCGGATCGTGGCGTGCTCGGCCCGTTGACCGGGATCCTTGGCAGCATGGCAGCGCTGGAAGCGATCCGTGCGATCGCAGGCTTCGGCGACGATCCCGCAGGGCGATTGCTGATCGTCGATGCACTGGCCTTTCGCTTCCGGACACTGACGCTGCCCAAGGATCCCGGCTGCAGTTGCGCAGCCGGATGAGCGGGTTGGTCCTCGTCATCGGGGACGAATCGGTCGAGCGATTCCGGACGGCGCTGGTGATGGCGTGTGCCAACGCAGCGCTCGATCGCAAGGCACGGTTGTTTTTCCAGGGTGACGCGCTGCGCCTGATCCGGTTGCCGATGCAAGATCCCGATGCTCCGCGACAGGCGTCAGCGGGCCTGCCGACGCTGGCGCAATTGCTGGACGAGGCGCTTTCGCTGGGCGTGACGATCGCTGCCTGCCAATCGAGCCTCGCCTTGCTGGACCTCGATACGGGCGATTTCGATTCCTGTGTCGAATGGGGCGGCATGATCGGGCTGCTGGCGGACATCTTGCCGGATGATCGCCTCATCATGGCGTGACCATGCGGAAAGATGACGGAAATTCTTTATCCCGTCGCAAAGCGTGATTAAGGGCCTGCGCATGGAAAAATCACCTCTCGCCCCCGCCGCTTTCCCCGATCTCCCGACCATCGCAGGTGTCCGGCTCGCCGTGGCCCGCGCAGGCTACAAGAATTGGGAGCGAGCGGATCTTACCTTCGCGCTTCTGGACGAGGGCACCGTCGTTGCGGGCGTGACCACGCAGAGCAAATGTCCCTCACCCGAAGTCGAATGGTGCCGCGCTGCGCTGCCACTGGGCCGCGCGCGTGCGCTGGTGGTCAATGCCGGGAACAGCAACGCGTTCACTGGCAATCGCGGCCGTGCGGCAGTGGAGGCGATCTCCGCAAGGGTTTCGCGGGCGCTGGATTGCAAGCCATCGGATGTCTTCGTCGCCTCGACCGGTGTGATCGGCGTCCCACTCCCGATCGACAAGGCCGAGGCTGGGATCGATGCCGTTCTCGAAGCGCAGGCAGTCGGATGGGAGATCGCAGCAGCAACGATCATGACAACCGATACCTTCGCCAAGGCGGCGGTAACGCAGGCGATGATCGGCGGGACCAAGGTCAATCTCGTCGGGATCGTCAAGGGATCCGGGATGATTGCCCCCGACATGGCGACGATGCTCGGCTTCATCTTCACCGACGTGGCGATCGGCGCTCCCTTGCTCCAGAAAATGCTCGGTCGCGCCAATTCGACGACCTTCTCGAGCATCACGGTCGACAGTGACACCTCGACCTCGGACACGGTTCTCGCTTTCGCCACCGGCAAGGCGGGCAACGCCCCGCTCGGCGCGCTCGACGACGTGGGTGCCGATGCCTTCGAGGCAGCGCTGACCGACCTGTGCCGCCAGCTTGCGCATCTTGTGGTGCGCGACGGCGAAGGTGCCAGCAAGTTCATCGCGATCAACGTGGCGGGGGCAGTCTCCGATCACAGCGCGCATCGAGTCGCCATGTCGATCGCGAATTCGCCGCTGGTGAAGACTGCAATCGCGGGCGAGGACGCCAATTGGGGACGAATCGTGATGGCAGTCGGCAAGGCCGGTGAACCAGCGGAGCGCGACAAGCTCGCGATCCGGTTCGGGACGACTCAGGTCGCAGAACATGGCCTTGCCGTCGAAGGTTATGACGAGGCACCGGTCGCGGCGCACCTCAAGGGACTGGAGATCGACATTGGTGTCGATCTCGGGCTTGGCGAAGGTCGTGCCACTGTGTGGACTTGTGACTTCACCCATGGCTACATCTCGATCAACGCCGACTATCGAAGCTGAATTTCTTCGCAAAGGGAAAGACATGCACGCGCTTCACGCCGAGGTTTCCGCCCTGATGCGAAAGGTCGCGAGCGAGATCATCCTGCCGCGCTTCCGGACGCTTGCAGCGCATGAAATCCATGAAAAGACGCCGGGCGATCTTGTTACGATCGCCGATCACGAATCGGAGGCGTTCCTGACCGAGGCGCTGGTGCGGCTTCTGCCTGAAGCGCGCGTCGTGGGCGAGGAAGCCGTCGCCGCCGACGCATCGGTGGCAGATGGCATTGCGAACGGGATCGTCTGGGTGATCGATCCGCTCGACGGAACGCTCAATTTTGCCGAGGGCAAGCATCCGTTCGCGGTGATGATCGGCCTGCTCGTCGACGGCGAGCGCGAAGCGGGGTGGATCCTCGATCCAGTGACGAACCGGATGTGCCATGCCGCACGCGGCTTAGGTGCGTTCGTGGACGGCGCGCAGATTCATGCCAAGCCTACTGGTCACGCCCTACCCGTCGGAGCGATCGCGCCGTATTTCCTGCCACCGGAGCGCAAGCTCGAACTAGAGCGTCGTGCCGCGAGCAAGATCGAGGTCGTTGCCATTCCACGCTGCGCCGGGGAGCAATATCCGCGCCTAGTGCTCGGGCAGAACGACATCGCCTTGTTTGAACGCAGCCTGCCCTGGGATCATGCGCCAGGCGCACTGCTGCTCGAGGAAGCCGGCGGCAAGATCGCGCGCCCGGACGGCAGCCCCTATCGAATCGGGATGCCCGGGACAGGGCTGATAGCGGCCGCCTCGCCCGCATCATGGGACGAAGCGGCGCGCATATTGGTGGGCTGAGCGGGCCGCGAACGGGTTGATGTACTCCGTCACGCTGAAACAAGCTCAGGTTGACGATTTGAGGTACGTTTTACCTGAGCTCGATCAGAGTTCGCCTTCCAGCCAGCCCTTGAGAGCGCTTTTCGGGGCGGCGCCGACCTTGGTGGCGGCTGGCGCGCCGTTCTTGAACAGGATCATCGTCGGGATGCCACGAACGCCGTAGCGCGCAGGGGCTTCGGGATTCTCGTCGATGTTGATCTTAACGACGGTGACCTTGCCGCCGAGTTCGTCCGAGATTTCCTCGAGCGCAGGGGCAATCATGCGGCAGGGACCGCACCACTCGGCCCAGAAGTCTACGAGCACGGGCTGACCGCCAGCGATGACATCGTCGTGAAAGCTGCTGTCGGTGATCTTCTTGGTAGCCATGAATGCACTCCTTTTCCGGATGCCGATTTAGGATGCCTCTGCACGATCCTCAACGGCTTCGCACAAGTTTTTGGGGGACCCAAGAAATTCTAGTCTCCCGAACCCGAAGTTCGCCTTAGAGCTTCGGGCGACAAGGTGAACATTTTCGGCCCGGATGTATAGAGCAGCGCTGCCTCGATCGGGCGGCCGGGAAAGATGGTTTCGAGCGCCGCGACATAAGCCGCCATCTGCATGACGTGATGCTCGGGCAAATTCTCGAGTGATGCCGGAACGCGACGGCCGGTCTTGAAATCGACCACGAGAATGCGCTCCTCGGTGACCAGCAGGCGATCGACGGTTCCGACGATGACCTCGGTTCCGACGACGGCAGCGATTGGTGCCTCGGCGAGGCTATCGGGCGCGAACAGCGGGGTGAAGCGAGGATCGTCCATGATCGCGCAGACCTGATCGGTGAGATTGGCCGCCAAAACCGCGTCGCCGAGCCCCGCCGACCTGGTGAGCCAGCGAATGCCGGCTTCCTTGCGTAATTCCGGGGGGACTGGCGGAAGGCGCTCGAACAATGCGTGAAGCAGTTTGCCGCGTCGCGCGGCTTCCAGCATAGCTGGCCCGGGCGGCGGATCCGAGACCAGATCGACGCCGATTGCAGACGGTGCGAGCGGACGCGGCGGGCGCGCCTCGGGCGGAGCAGGCAAGCGCAGCCAGGACGGCTCAGCCATGGCTGGGAGCCCAGCGGATTTCTTGCGCGCGACCTGCTCGATCGCGACTGGATCGGCACCCAGATAATGGCGGACGCCACCCCAGCGCGGATCGTCCTCGATCACCGCGCCGAGCGTCTCCATCGCCTTCTCGACCGCCTGGTGCCAACTCTTCTGGGGCGCATTGCCTTCCTTCGCGCGACGGCCAAGTGCGCCACCGATGACGAGCCGCTCCTCCGCACGTGTGAGCGCGACGTAGAGCAGGCGCCAATGCTCCTCCATCTCACGCCGGGTCGCCGTCTCGGCGACTGCGTCAAGCGGCGCGCAACGCTCTTCCTTCTTCGGTCGAAGGACTGGAACCTTTCCGCTATTCCCCGGCGACCAGTCGAGCGAATCCTGGCGTGCATTATCAGGATCGGCGGTGGCATCAGCGAGGATGACCAGCGGCGCCTGCAAGCCCTTGGAACCGTGGACCGTCATCACCCGCACGGCATCGGCGGGCGCCGAGGGATCCCGCGTGATCTCGACTTCACCACGATCGAACCAGTCGAGGAAACGCTGCAGCGTCGGGGTGGCATCCTGTTCGAAGCCAAGCGCGGCGTTCAGCAACTCCTCGACAGGATCGCGCGCTTCCTCGCCCAACCGCTCGAGTAGGTTGCGGCGGCCTTGCAGGGGGCCCGAGAGGATCTGCTCGAAAAAACGGTGCGGAGTGTTGAAATCGGCCATGGCGAGGATGGCATGGAGTGCTTCGGAAGCACTCGAGACGCCCTCGCCCGAATAATCTCGTATCGCGCGCCAAAGCGATCCCTTGCGGCCGAAGCCGACCGCATAAAGCTGCTCCTGGCTCCAGCCTATGAGTGGCGAGACGAGCAGGCCGGCGAGGTTGAGATCATCCTCGGGCTGGAGCGCAAAACGCGCCGCCGACAACAGGTCGCGGATGCCGAGCGGCGCGTTGAGGCGAAGGCGATCCACGCCCGCGACGGGCACGCCCTCGGCATGGAGTCGCGCGACGATCAGCGATGCAAGGTTCCCGCGCTTGCGGACGAGAATCAGGATATCCTCGGGGCGGAGCGGCCTGCCTCGGCCGGTGATCCACAGTTTTTCGTCGATCCACTGGCGGATCTGCTGCGCCAGCCTTGTTGCCATGGCGCGTGTTGAATCGTCGATCCAGCCTTCCTCGCCGTCGTCATCCTCCGCCTCGGTCGAACCCGGCGCGATCGGGCGCCATAGCGTAACCTGGCCGGGCTTGCCCGCGCGCGCGCTCAGATGACGTTCGACATGCTCTTCGACACCCATCGTATCGGCGCCCATCTCCTCGATGAGTTGGTCCACCAGTTCGAGAATGGGCGGTGTCGAGCGAAACGAGCGATCGAGCGAAAGTTGGAGGAACTCGCGCTCCGCCTGAGCGGCCTTGGCCGAAAAGATCTGGCTTGCGGCACGAAACGCGTCGGGATTGGTGCCCTGGAAGCCGAATATCGCCTGCTTGAAGTCGCCGACAGTGAAAATCGTGCGGTGGCGGCTGCCCTTGGCGCCCTCCCCGGCGAAGAACTCGCCCGCGAGGCCGGCGACGATCTCCCATTGGCTGACATTGGTATCCTGGGCCTCATCGACGAGGATGTGATCGGTGGATTGGTCCAGCTTGAAACGCACCCATTCGCCGATGCCCTCGGATTGCAGCAGCCGAGCGGTGAAGCGGATAAGATCGTCGAAATCGACTCGCCCGGCAGAGCGCTTCGCTTCGGCATAGGCAAGCGCGAACGCCTGCCCTGCGCGGAGGCCAGCGGATATCAGCGCTGCGAGTTGGGCACGGGCCCGCAGGCCGAGCAGGTGGGAACAATATTCATGGAGACGCAAAGCCAGTTCCGCATATCCGGGCACCGGCGGCACCCAGCCCTTGGCGATGATCGGATCACCATCCTTCTTGCACCACACCGAGTGCAGATCAGCCAATGTTGACGAACGTATTGCAGGTTCGGAGTCGATCCAGCGCGCGATTATCTCAACGCGAGGGAGAGCACGACCGGTACCCCACTGGGCATTATATGCAGCAATTGCCCGGAGGCCGACGATGTCGAATGCGTCATTCGAGCACGCCAGCACGATCTGCTGTTCGACATCGCCCAATGGCACGTCCAGCGCGGACCGGATGCGCGCTTCGATGCCCTGCCGCACGCCGAGCGCCTCCATCCCGGCAGCTTCGCGCGCGCAGCGGCGGAGATAGGCCTCAGCCTTTTCCTCTCCGAGACGAAGGCTGAGCGTACGCATGTCGTCGATCAGGCCAAAATCGCCGCCGCTCTCGGCATCGACGAGCATCTCGGCAAGCGTCTGGCGAGCGAGCGCCGCTTGCTCGCGGCCCTCCAGCGGGCGGAAACCGGGGGTGAGACCCGCCTCCGCCGGAAAGCCAGCAAGCAAGGTCTGGCAAAAGGCGTGGATCGTCTGGATGCGCAGGCCGCCACCTGGTGCGTCGAGGACTTGCGCGAACAGCTTGCGGGCGGCGCGGATGGCGTCCGGATCATGGGACTCGCCGAGCGCGAAAAGCTCCTTTGCCAGCTTGGGCCCGTCAAGCCGCACCCAATGGGCGAGGCGAGCGTGGATTCGGTCCGCCATCTCGGCGGCGCCGGCCTTGGTGAAGGTGAGGCACAGGATCGTCTCGGGGGCGACGCCGGAGAGCAGCAATCGCAACACCCGCGCCGTAAGCACGTGCGTCTTGCCCGTACCCGCCGAGGCCGAGAGCCAGACGAGGTCAGCCGGATCCGATGCACGGAGCTGTTCGCCCTGAAGGCTATCGAGAGGGCGCAGGCGACTAGACATCGCCGCGGCCATACCATTCGTCGAGGCGCATCAACTGATCATAATCCGCATAGGGGGAATATTCGGGGACCAGCTTGGCCGTGAACGGCGCGTTGCCGGTAAGCCAGGTTTCCACCGCTTCCTTCAGGACAAATGCAGTGTGAGCGAGGAAATCCTCATCCGTGACTTGCGAATCCTTGTTGCCTGTTGGTTTCGCGACATGACCGAATTCGCCCTTTTCGCGCGCAAGCGACCAATATTCGAAAGCTTGGGGCGCTCCCTTTATCTCGTCGAACCCGCCATGTTCCGCAATCAGGCCGAGCAGGCCGAGCTGGAGCGCATAGCCCGCCTTGACCTGGGTTCTGGAAGGCGCCTTGCCAGTCTTGTAGTCGACGATGGCAAGACCTCCTTCAGCAAGTGAATCAATGCGATCCACCTTGCCGTACAGCTCGACCCCGGCGATTTCGGCGCGGCCATTCAATTCGGCAACAATGGGGCGACGACCTGATGCGAGATTTGCCTGCATCGTTTCGGCAACCCAGTCGATCGCGGCAAGCAGGCGCGGCTCCCAGAATGTCTTCATCACCGGATGCGCGGCGATTTCATTGAGCAGGGCATGCGCGCGATCGTGGAGCTTCGCGGGATCGCAGCCATCTTCCTTCATCCATGCCTCGAACACGGCGTGGACCATGGTACCGCGCCACGCGGCCGTAGGATCGGCATCCACGGCATCCCAGGCGGAAAGCTTCAGCATGACCTGCGCGTAAAAGGCGAAAGGATCGGCCTTGAGGCGATCGAGGCGCGTGACGGCGATCTCGCGCGGACGATCCGCCAGCGGGGGACAAGGCGCAGGCTGGTTGGCCGGACGATAGCTTCGTGGATGATCGATTGCGCGCGCCCATCCCGCCAGCCTTGGCGCACGCGGTATGCCTCCGGTCATCGCCTCCAGCCGCACCAGGAAGCGCGATGCGATCGTGGGCGCGCGTGCATCGCGGCGTGCGCGGGTGATGAGGACTTGCGGTGCCCCCAGCGCCCCGACAAAATCGTGCGCGGCGAGCCCGATACGGCGATCGAGGCCGGGCAAGCCGAGCGCTCGGCGGATGCTCGGCGCCAGCCATGGATCAGGCGCAGGCATTGCGGGCCAAACGCCCTCGTTGAGGCCACCAAGGATGGTGAGATCCTCATGCGTCAGCCGTGCCTCGAGCAAGCCCCGAATGAAGATACGGGGATGCCCGCCCTGTGGAGGACGCACGGCGACACCATCGAGTAAGTCGCGCAGCAATGGCGGCAGGGTCTCGACACGCGAAATGCGCGGCGCCGCTGCGGCCAGGGCTTCGAGTCCGGCAATGAGATCGGCCGACTGCCGTCCATCGGGGCGAGCCCATGCGGCGTCGCCGGCGAGCAGCGTCGCAGCTTCTCGCAAGGCGGCAATCATATTGCCAAGTTCTCGGCCATCGGAAAGTGCCGCAGCGAACGGCAAGAGAAGCGCCGAAGCCTGTTGCCAGAACGGCAATCCGGCCGAGCGGATCCTGGCCTCGCGATCCTGTCCGCCCGCGAGATGGGCGCTGATCCCGTCGATACCGGCTGGGGGACGAGGTCCACGCAGCGCGCGATCGAGCTTGCGGGTGCCGTCGAGCCATTCGACCCTGCCCTCGCCCGCCTGCACCAGGGGATGCTTGAGCAGTGCCAGCAGCGGCACCGGCGCGAAATCTTCCGCCGCGCACTCGGCTAGCGCGAGTAGCAGCGTCCCGGCGGGAGAGAGCGAGAGCGGTGTGCCCGCGCTATCGTCTGCCTCGATATCCCAGCGCTGGAGATGGCCCATCACGCGTCGCGCGAGCACACGATCGGGCGTTACCAGCGCGGCGGTGCGCCCCGGCGTTTCTATAGCCTCGCGCATCGCCACGGCGATTGCCTGCGCCTCCTCGCCGGGTGTTGCGAACAATGCGGCGCGAACCCCGCCCAGGCGCCGCGCGACTGGGTCAAGAGTCTGCCATTTATCCGTGAAGGCAGCAGGGGCGAGCGCATTGGCAACCCCGCGCGATCGCGTTGCAGGCGCATCGGCGCGACCGCCCCAGCGCCAACGAATGACCTCGCCACGGGCCACGCCCATGCGATCAAGCAGGAGCTTGAGATGAAATTGCGGATGCGTTTCTATGCTGCGCTCTTCCGAGGGACCGAGCGACTGCCACTCCTCGTCAGGCATCTCGCAATCGACGCCCGGTATAACGACCAAGCCGTTGTCGCGCATGGCAATGCTGCGCAGCAATCGCGCGACCGCCGGGGCCGAAGTGGTGATGCCTGCGGCGATGACATTTGGGCCGATATGCTGCGCAGCACGATCAAGCAATCGATTGCGACGTTCGGCGAGATCGATCAATCCGCGCGCGGCTAGCAGCCTTGGCCAGCGATCGAGAATCGTCTCAAGGATATCGAGTGACGCCTGCCAATGCTGAGAAAGCTCGGGCATTACCACGTCGCGCAACCGCGACGGCGCGATTTCCTCGACGATCATCTGGTCGAGCGTGCGCGCCAGATCCGCCGCGAGACGCATCGCCTCGGCGGCATCGACTGGCATTCCCGCTTCCTGGACAAGGCGGGCAAGCAGCAACTGGCGTTCAAGCGGCTCCACGGCAGGTGCCACGAGTTCGTACGCGTCAGCCGGATCGAGCAGCGCGCCAAGTCGCTCGTCGAGTTCGGGATCGCCAATCGCGACCATGCGCGGGAGCAGCAGGCCACCGCCCGAAGCACGGCGAACAAAGGCATCGGTGAGCGCGCGCTCGGCACGATTATGGGGAAGCAGGATGGTGGTGCGGGCAAGCGCAAGGCTGGCACTTCCCGCACGCGCGATCAGGCCCGCCGCGAGCGCATCCGCGAAAGCCCGATGGGGCGGTATGGTATAGATATGAGGACCGGCGCGCTGCTCAGCCATGCGCCAATATGGCCTCGGTCCGCGCGATTGCGGCAGGTGTGCCGACGTCGAACCAGAGGCCCTGATGGACAAGCCCGAAACAGCGCCCTGCCGCAATTGCGCGATCCCAGAGCAGGTTTGTCGAGAACGGCCCCGCCGGCGCGCCTTCCAGCAGCCGGCGCGAGACGATCTGGATCCCGGTATAGACGAACGGCGCCACCTTACCGGGCTTGCGGCGGCTGAGCGTACCTGCGGCATCCATGTGAAAATCGCCCTGCCCCGTGTGGCAATGCGCGCGAGCGAGCGGAACCACGAGCAGCAGCGCGTCCATGCTCTCCTCGTCCCAACGTTCGGCGAGCAGGCTGATCGCATCGATCGGGCCATCGACCCAATAATTATCGCTGTTGATGACGAGGAAGCTCTCGTCCCCGATCAAGGGCGCAGCCTTGACGAGGCCACCGCCAGTTTCGAGCAACTGCGAACGCTCGTCGGAGATAAGCACCTCGAGGTCATTCGCGCGATGCCGGAGATGGGCCTCGAGCGAATCGGCAAGATAATGCACGTTGACCACAACGCGCCCGATGCCGGCAGCACGGAGGTGATTGAAGACATGCTCGATCAGGGGCTTGCGTGCCACTTCGACCAGCGGCTTGGGTCGTGTCGCAGTAAGCGGGCGCAT
>CANJQJ010000009.1 GCA_947476425.1 Sphingomonadaceae bacterium
AAGGACAGCTGCTGGTAGCCGTGGACTACGTCGCAAGTATCGTCGATGTCGAGCGTCACCGCCTCGGGTTCGGTAGGATAGCTGTCGCAGTAGATGGAAATCATCGCGCGCATCAGCCTTGCCAACTCCCGTGTGGTCGGGGCGTTCTTCATCACAAGCTTAGAGGATGGGTTACTCGTCACTTAACAATAAAACATTGCAAATCAGATGGTTAATGTTAGGGATGTTGGACCGATATTATGATGGCGAGGTGATCGTTGGAATCATGTTGCAGCCAGCGAACATTGGCCCCTCGCGTCATTGGTTGACGGCTGCTATCGACCCGGAATGACCGACGTTGCCGAACCCGCAAACCTGATCGTCGAAGCAGCGTTCGATGACGCGCTGTCGCAGCGATACCTCGTCTATGCGATGTCGACGATCACCGCCCGCTCGCTACCCGATGTCCGCGACGGACTGAAGCCGGTCCATCGTCGGCTGCTGTGGGCGATGCGGCTACTCAAGCTTGATCCGGCTTCGGGATATAAGAAATGTGCTCGCGTCGTTGGCGACGTGATTGGCAAATATCATCCCCATGGCGATCAATCGGTTTATGATGCGATGGTCCGCCTCGCGCAGACCTTTTCGCTGCGATATCCACTGGTCGATGGCCAGGGCAATTTCGGCAATGTCGACGGCGATAACGCCGCGGCCATGCGGTATACCGAGGCCCGCTTGACGCAGGCCGCCGGGGACCTGATGGCTGGGCTCGACGAGGGTGCGGTCGATTATCGCGCGACCTATAATGGCGAGGATGAAGAGCCCGAGGTTTTCCCCGGCCTGTTTCCGAACCTGCTCGCGAATGGCGCCTCGGGGATCGCCGTGGGCATGGCGACGAATATTCCGCCGCACAATGTTGCCGAATTGATCGATGCGGCGACACATATCATCGACCAGCCCGAATGCGATCCGGCCGAACTCATGCAGTTCGTAAAGGGACCGGATTTCCCGACCGGTGCGCATGTCGTCGACAATCCGCTGTCGATCGCCGAGGCCTATGCCACGGGCCGGGGATCGTTTCGCGTGCGGGCGCGCTGGGCGCTCGAGGATCAGGGGCGCGGTACCTGGGTCGCGGTGATCAGCGAGATTCCATACCAGGTCCAGAAATCGAAGCTGATCGAGCAGATTGCGACTCTGATCGCCGACAAGCGATTGCCGATCCTCGCGGATGTTCGGGATGAATCGGATGCCGAAATCCGCATCGTGCTCGAACCGCGTTCGCGCACTGTCGAGCCGCAGGTCCTCATGGACAGTCTGTTCCGGCTGACCGAGCTCGAGACTCGAATTTCGCTTAATCTCAATGTCCTGGATGCAGATCGTACCCCCAAGGTGATGAGCCTGAAGGAGGTGCTCACTGCCTGGCTCAAGCATCAGATCGATGTTCTGGTGCGGCGCTCGCAGTTTCGGTTGGCGAAGATCGACGATCGCATCGAGCTGCTGGACGGCTATCTCATTGCATATCTCAACCTGGACCGGGTGATCCAGATCATCCGCGGGGAGGACGAGCCCAAGCCGGTGCTCATCGCCGAGTTTGGGCTCAACGACCGCCAGGCTGAGGCGATCCTCAACATGCGGCTGCGCTCTTTGCGCAAGCTCGAGGAAATGGAGATCCGCAAGGAACGCGATGCGCTCGACAAGGAACGCGCGGATCTCGTCGCGCTGATCGAGAGCCCTGCGAAGCAGCGGACCCGTCTCAAGCGTGATCTCGCCAAGATGCGTGATCGCTACGGACCCGAAACCGAGCTCGGCCGTCGACGTACCACGATCGAGGAGGCCGCCGCAGCGCGCGAGATTCCCCTCGAGGCGATGATCGATCGCGAGCCGATTACCGTGATCCTTTCGCAGCGCGGGTGGATTCGGGCGATGAAGGGCCACGCGGCACTGGCTGAGGCGGAGACGTCGAAGTTCAAGGACGGTGACGGACCGTGGCTGGCCTTCCACGCCCAGACGACCGATAAACTACTCCTCGTGGCTGATAATGGACGATTTTACACGCTGGGAGCCGACAAGCTACCTGGCGGTCGAGGCTTCGGCGAGCCGGTGCGGATGATGGTCGACATCGAGAATGATGCCCAGACGATTTCGCTGATGCCAGCATTGCCGGGCCTGAAGCTGTTGCTGGCCGCATCCGATGGCCGAGGGTTCATCGTCGCGGCGAGCGATATCCTGGCCGAAACGCGCAAGGGTCGTCAGGTCGTCAACCTCAAGGCCGATGCGAAACTCAAGATTGTTTCGCCGGTCCCTCCCGATGCAGATTATGTCGCTGTCGTTGGGGATAATCGCAAGTTGCTCGTTTTCCCGCTAACGGAGCTGCCGGAAATGACGCGCGGGCAAGGCGTTAGCCTCCAGCGCTATCGTGATGGCGGTCTCTCCGATGTCACGGCATTCCGTTACGAAACCGGTCTGAGTTGGGCGATGGGCGGCGACTCCGGCAGGACCCGCACCGAAACGGATCTTACCGGCTGGCGCGCGGCGCGGGGTGCGGCCGGTCGCATGCCGCCGAACGGGTTCCCCCGGAATAATCGGTTCCGTAGTTAGCCCCGAAGAATTCCGTACTCAATCAAGCGTTAACCGTTCTGGTGTAGCGTCCCCGAATGTCATTTCCATGCCATTCGGATGTTTCAAAGGGTCAGGATATCGGTGGAGCCTTGCAGGTGACCGATGGAGCCCGTGTACATGCGGATTATCTCGCTATCCTGAATGCGCTTCCAATTCCGGCAGCCGCCTTCCGGTCCGAGGGTAATTTGGCGCCCGTCCTGCTTCGTGCCAATGATTGTTTCGTCACCTTGGCCCGGATTGCGACGGCAACCTCCGAGTGCATTGCGAGCCGTGTAATGGAAGATCCGGCGATGGCTGCGGCGATCGACGATTTCCTGCATTCGGGCGCGAACTCCTCGAAATTCGAATGGCTTGATGGCGATGTCGTCGATCGCCATCATTATACTGTCGGGCTTTCGCTGCTTCCCGCCGAAGGCGAAGACCATCGCGACTGGTTGCTGACATTCATCGATCGTACCGCGGCGATCGAAGCCGAACGTTCGCTGCGTGCGGAGATGTTGCGCGATAGCCTGACTGGCCTGCCCAATCGTTCCGCATTCATCGAAGCCGTCGATACGGCGATCGAAACCGAGAGTGGCCCAGCCAGTTTTGCCGTGCTGATTGTCGATCTCACGCGCTTCAGCCGCGTGAACGAATCGATGGGCGCGCTCGCTGGAGATGAGTTGATCATCACCGTAGCGCGACGGCTGGTATCGGCATTGCGCTCCGGCGATTTGCTCGCGCGCCTCGGTGGCGATGAATTTGCGATCCTGCTCAAGTTGAAGGATGGGCCCGGCGACGCGCTTCATGCCGCCCGGCGTATTCATGCAGCGCTGCTGACGCCGTTCAGGCTGTCCGATCTCGAAATTCGCATCGACTGTGCGATCGGCTGTTCGCTGATGAGCGACGCGATCAACATGTCCGAAGACCTTGTCCGCAATGCCCAGTTCGCGATGAAGCGTGCCAAGCAATCAGGGCGAGTCGAAGTATACCAGCCGGGCGAGGTCGCAGTGGCGCGACGTCGGTTCAGCATGGAAACCGAGCTCCGCCGTGCGATCGAAGCCGGGGATCTCAAGCTCGCCTATCAGCCGTTGATCGATCTCCAGGGTGATCGCATCGCCGGCTTCGAAGCGCTGACTCGCTGGGAGCATGCTGACTATGGCTTCATCTCGCCGGTCGATTTCATTTCGGTTGCCGAAGAATCGGGACTGATTGTTCCGCTTGGTCGTTGGGCAGTAAACGAAGCGACGCAGACGCTGGCCAAGTGGGATGCCTTGGCGGGCGAGATCCTGCCAATCTATGTCGCAGTCAATGTTTCGGCTGTGCAGCTTGTCCGTGACGACATGGCTGCGGTGACTCGCAATGCGCTTGAAGCATCCAGCCTGCACGGAAGCCGCCTGATGCTGGAGCTCACCGAAAGCGCAATCATCGCCGATCCCGAGCGCTCGGGGCGCATGCTCAAGCAGCTCAAGGCGCTCGACATCACGATTGCCATGGACGATTTCGGCACGGGCTATTCCTCGCTTGCCTATCTCCAGCGTTTGCCGATCGACGTTCTCAAGATCGACCGCAGTTTCGTCACGGGTATGTTGGGTGATCGCGATTCGGTTGCCATCGTCAGGGCTATCCTCAGCCTTGCCAGTGCGCTCGGCATGAATACCACGGCCGAAGGCGTGGAGACCGCCGAAGTTGCGCAAACTCTCACCGCACTCGGCTGCTCCTACGGGCAGGGCTATTATTTCGCGCGCCCGCTTGCGCCCGATGATGCGCTCGCCTTCTGCATCCGATCAGGCCTGTTCAAGAAGCGCGCATGATCTCGTCGGCGATCGCCAGCGTGCGATCCCGTCCGGGAAAGCCTTCCGCAATCCACTGATTCTCGACGGCCTTCAACGCCGCTGCGACGGCGGGGCCGGCCTTGATACCGCCTGCGACGAGAGCACCGCCGCTGATCGGCAGTGAAGGAATCTCCCATTGCGATATCTCGCGTGCGGTTGCCGCTTCCCCGGCCAGGAGGAGGCGATCAAGCGCTCCTTCGCGTCCGATTCGATAGGCGAGCGCCCGGGCGTCGGTGGAATCGGCTGGGCCGATCGCCTGGGCGAGGCGCTTGCGTGCCGCATTCGAGAGTTTGAGGCGCGCGCCGATCGCCTGGACGACATCGATATTGGCGGGCAGCAATGCGGACAATCGGCGAAGCGCTGCGGGCGGAATTTCAGCTGCCTGTTCGGCGTTGACGAGTGCGGTCAGTCGAGACGGCGCATCGATGCTGATTTCCGGGAGCACCGGTCGCAAGATACCGAGGAACACCATCCGCATGATCGTCGGCGACGGATCGTCGAGACCGAGCAGCTTGATGAGTTCGTCGGCGATGCGCTCGCGCGATAATGCCATCAGGTCGTTGGCGCGCGCAGCGCAGGCGGCCAACGCTTCATCGTCAGGATCGCCGCGACCGAAACGCGCATGAAAACGGAAAAATCGCAGGATTCTCAGATGATCCTCGGCGATTCGCTCTGCTGGATCACCAATGAAGCGCACATGGCCTGCTGCGAGATCGGCGAGGCCGTCGAAATAATCATGGACGATCCCACCGCCGGGTTCGACCGACAGCGCGTTGATGGTGAAATCGCGCCGACCGGCATCCTCGCGCCAATCGTCGGTGTAGGCGATCGTGGCGCGCCTTCCGTCCGTTGTCACGTCGCGCCGCAGCGTCGTGATCTCGACCGGTCCCGACGGCAGTATCGCGGTGACCGTGCCATGCGCGATCCCGGTCGGAACGGCCTTGAATCCCGCTCCCGTGATTCTCTCCAACACGACCTGAGGGGCGAGGCTGGTCGCGCAATCGATGTCGGCAGTGGTAATTCCGAGCAGCGTGTCTCGAACGAAACCACCGACGAATCGGGTCTTGCCCTGGTCGGCCTCCAGCGCATCGAGAAGCGTCTTCAACCCGGCGTGATCGATCCATGCTGCATCCGGAAAATGCGTCATGCAGCCGTTCCGATGCGCGCGGCGAGATTGACGATCATCGCGGCAGTCGCTCCCCAAATCCGGAATTCTTCCCAGTAGATTTCATAATAGCTGCGAGCACTTCCCTGATAAACCTGCTCGCGCAGTACGCGGTTTGCCGGATCGAGGACATGGCTGAGGCGCGCCTCGAACACGGCTGCAACTTCCTCCGCATGGGGGCTCAGCACGAGATCCGGCGGAACGATCGCGATTACCGGGGTGACGACGAAGCCGGTCACCGTGCGGTAGCGGTCCGTCGTTCCGATGATATCGACCTTGGATGGCGGCAGTCCAATCTCCTCTTCCGCCTCGCGCAGGGCTGCGGCAATTGGCCCCGAATCGCCGGGATCAATTCGTCCACCGGGAAAGGCGACCTGACCCGCATGCTTGCGCAGATGGGCAGTGCGAAGGGTAAGCAATAATCCCGGCTCCGGGCGATCCGTGATTGCGACCAGCACGGCTGCGGGCACGAGACCATCTTCGGCAAGATTATAACCAGTGTCTCCGGGCATCGGCGGAAGTGTTTCGTGATTCTGTCCCGCGAGCTTCAGGCGGAGTCGTTCGGCGAGATTCATGCGGCGGACTCGAACGAAAAGAAGGTGTCGCCGCTCCACAGGCCGATTGGAGCATTTTCTTCGTCGAGGGCTTGCCGGACGAGTTCGTAATAGACCGGGCGGGCGATCAAAGAGTCCAAACCTTGCCGAACGCGGACATAGGGGTGGGGCCCGTCATCATGTTGTTCGAAGCGAATTGGATGATCTCGATCGGCGACGACGGCTTCGCCGGTGTTGAGGCGAAAGCCAAGGCGTCGTTCGCGGCCCTTGCCTTCGGACAGAAGTTCGACCGCGACGAACGGTGCGTCGTCGACATCGATGTCGAGCTTTTCGACCGGCGTCACGAGGATGAATCCGCCATCGGGTTCGCGGCGGAGAATGTCGGAAAACAACCGCACCATGGCTGGGCGGTCGATCGAACTACCCTCATGATACCAGGTGCCATCGCGGCCGATTCGCATGTGGCTATGTCCGCAATGCTGCGGGTTCCACTGCTCGACGGGGGGCAATCGCCGCTCGGCAGCAAGTTGCGCGATCTGTTCGAGGGAGAGGCTTGCGAGGTCCGGCGGGGGAAGGGTTTCAGGCATTGGGCCGACCCTAATCGAAATCATCATCCTCGCGAAGGCCTCATCCCGGCACTTTGACCGCGGTCACCGTCAGGATCATTTTTGGGGATCCGGCGCCAGCATCCCGGACCGTCCCTTCATCCGGGGGCCCCGCAGGCGCGCGAGCAGCCTTCGCCGCTCTACAGGGCCCGGAACCTCCCAGCCGCCGGTCTCGTCCGCATTGAAGCCGAACAGCCGATCATAATATTCCGGGTCGCCGATCAGCATCAGGGCATCCTCGCCTGCGCGGTCGGCGTCCTCGAGCATGTGCTTCATGAGCGCCAGCCCGATGCCGGCGCGCTGGCGCTGCGGCAATACCGCGACCGGACCGACCATGATCAGCGATTCGGCATTTCCCTTCTTATCGACGAGCTTGATCGGCCAGCTTTGCAGGGTGCCCACAAGCGTATCGCCCTCAATCGCGGCATAGGAGTGTTGCGGGATCGGGAGCGTTCCCGCGCGCAATCGATATGCCGTTCGGCCGTGCCTGTCTGAGCCGAAGGCAGCATCCAGCAGGTCTTCGACGAGGACGGGATCGGCATCGGCAATGGGAAGGATGCGTAGCAAACGGTATATCCCGAACTGTGAATCGTGGCCCGATCCCGCTGAAACGCGGCGTTTAGCGGCCGTACATCAGAATGAAAGAATTTTGATCAATGATGTATGGGCGGCGTTCCTCGCGACTTTTCCCCTGCATCTGGGGACAAGCTGTGGATAAACTGTTGGCAATTGCCCCTTTGGGGCGGTTTTCGGGGATGCCGCCCGGCTTGCTCCATTTTCGGGCAGCGGCTAACCGCGTCCCATGACTTTCGATCTTTCATTCCCCCGCACGGCGATCGTGACCGGAGGCGCGAAGCGAATCGGAGCAGCGTTGGTCGA
The DNA here is from genome assembly GCA_947476425.1 of Sphingomonadaceae bacterium. GTDB lineage: Bacteria > Pseudomonadota > Alphaproteobacteria > Sphingomonadales > Sphingomonadaceae > CANJQJ01. Next base: position 7,616 of record CANJQJ010000009.1, read on the forward strand.
GGCGCTGGCCGAGGATGGCTGGGACGTGCTGATCCATTGCAATCGTTCGCGAGCCGAAGCCGTTGCACTGGCTGCGCGCCTCGGTCGCGCGCGCGTTGCCGTTTCCGATCTCGCCAGCGCGGATCCCTGTGCTCCGCTGCGCGAGGCGCTCGCCGGGATGCCACCCGTTGGTTTGCTGGTGAATAACGCATCGCGCTTCGAACATGATGATTTCGACGATTTCACGCTCGATCAATGGGCGGCTCACTTCGACACCAATTTGCGGGCGCCTGCGCTCTTGAGCCGGATGTTCGCCGAATTGGCGGGCGAGGGCGGGGGGCTTATCGTCAATCTGCTAGATGCAAAGCTCGCGCAGCCCAATCCCGACTTCTTCACCTATACATTGTCCAAGATCGGCATGGCCGGCCTCACGGAGCTTACCGCGCGAAAGCTCGCCTCGCGCCAGATTCGAGTCTGCGGCATTGCGCCTTCCGTAACGCTGGTTTCCGGGCCGCAATCGCGCGAGAATTTCGCTGCGGTACATGCCATGAACGCCCTTGGCCGTGGCGTGGACGTCCTCGAGATCGTCGCCGCGCTGCGCTTCATCATCGCCACCCCGACGCTCACCGGCCAGGTGATCACGCTCGACGGCGGACAGCGCTTTCTTGGCCTGCCCCGCGACGTACAGTTCCTTTGAACCGGCCAATCATGGAGTTAGCATGACCTTCGAACAATTTGACGGACTGGTTCCCGAAGAGCTTCGGCCGCGGACATGGCGCGCTGTGTTCGAGGATCTGGAGATCATGGCCGACATCGGCTTCCACGAATTCGAGATTGGGACGCCTCAGCGTCTCTTGGTCTCGCTCGAGGTATGGCTGGACGAGGCGCATTTCGCCACGGACGACGAAGTCGCCTCGGCCTGGAATTACGATAATGTTCGCGAGGAGGTGCTCCGCCTGACACGCGGGAGGCGCTACAATCTCCAGGAAACTCTCGTTCGTGCAGTCTACCAGTTCGTTGCGGTCCGGGCGGGCGTCAAGGCGCTGAAGGTTTCCTCGCGCAAGCCGGACGTCTATCCGGATTGCCGCGCGGTCGGTGTCGAACTTTCATCGTTTTAGGGCGCGAAATTCCTCAGTGTGGAGCCCGTTTGCAGGCGCCGAGCTGTTCCATCACGAATCTGTAGTCGGCGTTGGTGGCGATCGCGTCGTCCGGTGACATGTCCGTTACGCTTTGTGCGGGCAGCGAATCGGGCAGGAAACACGCCAGTCGATACCACAGCAACGTGTCCGGCGCGGGCGAAGGGGCCGATTCGTCGACCATCTCGCCCAAGGCGACAGACCAGCGCGGATCCTCGCCGGGGCGACGCAATATGCTCAGCGAAACGGGGCGTTCGTCCTTGGTCTTCAGGAAAATCTGGGTTTCGCTTTCGCCGGGGAGTGAGCCGGGGACGTGAAATGCATTGCCGATGCCAATGATCGTCGGTGCAGCATCGGGCCGAACAAGATCCGATATTATCTTGCGAGCAAGCGCTTCATTCGATTCGCTCCATGCCATCTGGGCCTGCGCGGAGACGAGCTGAAGCATGTCCGGTTTGCCTGGAACCTCGCTTGCCGCGATCAGGAATTTTTGTTTGCGGAGTTTGGGTGGCCGATTCGCTGCCGTGAGCGGGACATCGAAAAGATAGGTGATTCGTGGGGGCAGGCCATGGTCGCCGCGAAGCAATGTATCGACCATCGCTGTTACCAGAAGGCGCGCATGTCCAGGAGGTACGTTGACCGCCAACTCCTTGTGAAGCCATTCGGTCTTTCCAATCGTCGCAATGGCGATAACTGGCGAGCGATTGGCCAGATCTGCCAGATCTGCGTAGAATAGAGTCTGTGTTTCAGGCGCTTGCTGGCTACCTACCGATGGAGAGGCGAGCGCGAGCGCGCTCCAAATTAATGGCGTCAGCGCAAGTGTGGATTTGATGAGTTGCAACGGAACAACCTTGTGTTGGATTCGGTCGATAATAGGATGGTTGACCACACCACGCACTAGATCGTTTGGAAAGCCTGCTTTCAAGCCGTTTACAAAGGATTTGCGTCAACACAGTTGCCACGATAGACACAGGGAACACCGTCCTGAATTAATAGCGGACTCAGCGTGAGAGAGCGGCAAAGGTCGCCAGGCTGGGGGGTGCAATTGGTTCGGCACGTAGAGAGCATGAATTAATTCGAAGGAGTTGGGTTCCTTAAATGGCTTACGCTGATCAATCGATGAGCTCGCGCCGGTTGGTTGCACTCATATCCGTGGGCCTACTTCATGCGGTCATCGGCTATGCGTTCGTGACCGGACTTGCTTACAATGTCGTTAAGAAGGTCGCTCAGGATCTCAAGACGTTTGACGTCGCCGAGGATGAACCACCGCCCCCGGATGAGCCGCCACCCCCGCCACCGCCACAGCAGAAGTTCGAGCCGCCGCCCATGGTAGCTCCGCCGCCGATCGTGCAGGCTCCGGTTTCGTTCTCGGCTCCGGTCCAGACGATTTCGCAGGCTCCGGTCATGCATGTGGAAGCTCCGGTGGCCCCGCCGTCGAAGCCAAGCATGGCGGTTGGTCCAAAGCTCAAGGGCGATCCGAAGAGCTGGCTTTCGACGGACGACTATCCGTCAGGCGCACTCCGTGATGGCAACCAGGGCACGACCGCCTTCCGTCTGGAAATTGGTATTGATGGCAAGCCGACAAGCTGCACCGTCACGGCTTCCAGCGGCTTCCCCATTCTTGATGACACGACCTGCAAATTGGCCACGCGTCGCGCCCGGTTCAAGCCGGCGCAAGACACAGAGGGCAATCCGATCGTGTCGTCATTCTCCCACCGCGCGCGGTGGGAAATACCGAAAGACTAACTGAATAATCGACGGGCCGTCCCGCATTGCGGTGGGGCGGTCCGTTCACAACAAAGCGAACGAAGAGGAAAGTTACGAATATGGCTACCCCAGAAGCTGCGGCCGCTGCTGCCGGCTCCAACCCGTACGGCCTGCTCGCGGCGCTCGAACAGGGCGGCACGATTGCATGGTCGGTTTTCATCATCCTCGTCATCATGTCGGCGGGATCTTGGTACATCATGCTCACCAAGCTGCTCGAGCAGCAGAAGATCATCAACCAGGGCAATCGCGCTCGCGCGACCTTCTGGGGTGCTCCGACGCTCAACGATGGCGCCAACAAGCTCGAGAAGAATTCGGCTTATCGCCAGCTCGTCGACGACGGCCTGCGCGCTCAGTCGGAGCACACCAAGCTGACCGATCCGATCGATCAGCATGATTGGCTGCTCAGCTCGCTCGGCCGTAGCCAGGCAGCGATCAACTCGAAGCTCGGCACCGGCCTCGCCTTCCTGGCGACCGTTGGTTCGACTTCGCCGTTCGTCGGTCTGTTCGGTACGGTTATCGGCATCTATCGCGCGCTCATCAAGATCGGCGCTGCCGGTCAGGCTTCGATCGACGCCGTCGCTGGCCCGGTCGGTGAAGCTTTGATCATGACCGCGCTTGGTCTCGCCGTGGCTGTTCCCGCGGTGATCGGCTATAACTGGCTTGCACGTCGCAACAAGTTCATCGCCGAGCAGCTCAGCGCGTTCGCTACGGACATCCACGGCTACATGGTGTCGAACGGCGCCGTTAAGCCGTCGGCACTGACGCAGCGTGGCGCAACGCCGGCCAAGCCGGCAGCTGCCAAGGCCTGATTTGGATACGGGTCGGGCGCCGGTTGTTTCCGGCGCCCGTACCTTCCAGTCGATGGTGGCTTCGGCCTCCGGTCATTTCAGGCTGGCGGATGTTTCAGTCTGACGCGGCAGACGGCAGATTAGACTAGGATAGGATCATTACCCATGGCCATGAGTGCGGCCCCCGTTGACGAAGACGGCCCCATTTCAGAAATCAACACGACACCACTGGTGGACGTCATGTTGGTGCTGCTCATCATCTTCCTGATCACCATTCCGGTCGTCATCCAGACGGTTCCGGTGACCTTGCCCAAGGTCGTGTTCGAAGTGACGACGACCAAGCCCGAGAACGTCTCGCTTTCGATCCGTGCAAGCAAGACGGGGACATGCGAGGTCTATTGGGGCCTGACGAAGGTTTCGGCGCAGGAGCTGCTCGACCGTGCGGTCGTGAAGCTGCGGCACGAGATCGACCGCCAGGGTGGTCCCAACGCTCCGGGCGTCGAACTTCCCGAAGCTCATATCCGCGGTGATATCAACACGCCTTACCGTTGCATCGGCGGCGCGATCTTCACCATGCAGCGCGCAGGCTTCGCGCGGGTCGGGTTCATTTCCGAACCGCCCGCCGGCTACGCAACGCCTCGGCTTTGACGGATCGCAGGAGTAATTTGACATGTCTATGAGCGCTGGCGGTACCGCCGAAGGCGAACCCATGATGGACATCAACACGACGCCGCTGATCGACGTCTTGCTGGTGCTACTCATCATGTTCATCATCACCATCCCAATCCAGACCCACGCGGTTAAGCTGGATCTTCCAGTGGATGATCCCAACCAGAAGACGCCGCCGCCGATCGATCCCGTCAAGAATGACGTCACGATCGATCCCGCCGGCACCATCTTCTGGAACGCAACGCCGATCGATCTGGTCCGTTTGCGCCAGTATCTCGATCTGACTCAGCAGATGAGCCCAATTCCGGAACTGCATCTGCAGCCGGATCCGCAGGCTCGCTATCTGGTGGTCGATCAGGTGCTCGCGGTTACCAAGCGGGCGAACGTCGAGAAGATGGGCTTCGTCGGAAACGAGAAGTACGCAGCTTTCTGAGGTTTTCCTCCTCGAGACTTTGCGAAAGGGCGGGCCTGATGGTCCGCCCTTTTTCTTTGGCCAACGCTTCCGGCGCCCGTCCAGTCTCTGGTTCCCGGTCACCGAGGGATGCGATATGACCGTTTCCAGGTAGAAATCTGGCGGATCCGAGGAGACAATTGGCATGAAGACGCGGGCAGCGGTTGCGTTCGAGGCAAAGAGGCCGCTCGAGATTGTCGAGCTCGATCTTGAAGGACCCAAGGCGGGTGAGGTCCTTGTCGAGATCATGGCGACCGGCATCTGCCATACCGATGCCTACACGCTCGATGGTTTCGACAGCGAAGGTATTTTTCCCTCGATCCTCGGCCATGAAGGCGCTGGCATCGTGCGCGAGGTCGGCGCTGGCGTAACTTCGGTAAAGCCCGGCGATCATGTCATTCCGCTCTACACGCCCGAATGCCGTCAGTGCAAAAGCTGCCTCTCCGGCAAGACCAACCTGTGCACTGCGATCCGAGCGACGCAAGGGCAAGGGCTGATGCCCGATGGAACCAGCCGCTTCAGCTACAAGGGCCAGACCATCTTCCATTATATGGGCTGCTCGACCTTCTCGAACTTCACCGTGCTGCCCGAGATCGCGGTGGCGAAGATTCGCGACGACGCGCCGTTCGACAAGAGCTGCTACATCGGCTGCGGCGTCACTACGGGCGTGGGTGCGGTCGTCAACACCGCCAAGGTTACCCCGGGATCGAACGTCATCGTCTTCGGGCTTGGCGGAATCGGCCTCAACGTGCTCCAGGGCGCCCGGATGGTGGGGGCCGACAAGATCATCGGCGTCGACATCAATCCCGCTCGCGAGGAATGGGGCAAGCGCTTCGGCATGACCCACTTCGTCAACCCGACCCAGATCGAAGGCGATATCGTCCAGCATCTCGTCGCCCTGACTGACGGCGGTGCGGACTACACCTTCGATTGCACGGGCAACACGACCGTCATGCGCCAGGCGCTCGAAGCCTGTCATCGCGGCTGGGGGGTCTCCACCGTGATCGGCGTGGCCGAGGCCGGCAAGGAGATCAGCACGCGTCCGTTCCAGCTCGTCACGGGGCGCGTCTGGAAGGGCTCGGCGTTCGGCGGCGCTCGCGGACGCACCGACGTGCCGAAGATCGTCGACTGGTACATGAACGGCAAGATCGAGATCGATCCGATGATCACGCATGTGCTGAGCCTGGACGAGATCAACAAGGGCTTCGAGTTGATGCACGCGGGCGAGAGCATCCGCAGCGTCGTGGTCTTCTGACCGCCCCCTACGAGACTGGTCGCATGACCCTCGAAACCATCGCCGAAAACCGCGCCTTTGGGGGCACCCAGGGCGTCTATCGCCATGCTTCAGCTGAGACGCGGACGGAGATGACCTTCTCGGTCTATCTTCCCCCGCAGGCGATGGCCGGCGCGAAATGCCCGGTGGTCTGGTATCTCTCCGGGTTGACCTGCACCCATGCCAACGTGACCGAGAAGGGCGAATATCGACGCGCCTGCGCCGAACTGGGGCTGATCTTCGTCTCGCCCGATACGAGCCCGCGCGGCGAGGGCGTGCCCGATGATCCGGACGGCGCCTATGATTTCGGCCTCGGCGCGGGCTTCTATGTCGATGCGACCGAGCAGCCCTGGGCGCAGCATTATCGCATGCGCAGCTATGTCGAGCATGAGCTGCCGGCACTGGTCGCCGAGCATTTTCCGGTTGATGTGGCACGGCAGGCGATCATGGGCCACTCGATGGGCGGTCATGGCGCATTGACGATCGCGCTTCGCAATCCCGGCCGCTTCGCCAGTGCCTCGGCATTTGCCCCAATCGTTGCACCCTCACAGGTGCCGTGGGGCGAAAAGGCGCTTGGCGGATATCTCGGCCCAGATCGCGCGGCGTGGCGCGCCTGTGATGCGGTTGCGCTGATCCAGGACGGCGCGCGCCTGGCGGATCTGCTGGTAGATCAGGGCGAGGCGGATGGCTTCCTGTCCGGTCAGCTCAAGCCGGAATTGCTTGCCGCTGCCTGCGAACAAGCGGGTATTCCGATCACGCTCCGCCTGCAGCCGGGCTATGATCACAGCTATTATTTCATATCGACCTTCATGGAAGATCATCTGCGCTGGCACGCGCAGCGGCTGGGCTGAGGTCGTCGCGATAGCGATTGAATATGCGACCCGGCGCTCTGCTTCGTCATCCCTACGAAAGTCGGGATCCAATGGGACCCACAAGTCTCACGATCGTGCGACCACCGTATCGTGGATCCCGGCTTCCGCCGGGATGACGGGGCGTGGGTACTGGGATGACGGGGGGAGGGATCGGGATGACAGGGTGGCGTCAGGGGGAAAGTGAACTCTCGATTTTACCCACAGCTACGGCTGCCTTATCGCCGCGCTGCGCAGGCAGCGGACGTCGAGGAGCATCATGATCGGACCCGCGTAGGTCGTGCAGGCACTGGCGTGCGTGGCGAGCACAGTCTTGCCGCTCGCCATGCTTCGTTCGGCTTCCTCGACCGCGTCGGGCAGGACGATTCCGTAACGACCCGGAATTTTGCCAGTCGTGAACATCGGGAGCTCGACGACCAAATAAGTCGCGCCCAGGCGATCGAGCGCGGCTTCGAATGTTTCCGGATCGCGAGTCGATACGGCCACAAGTGAATCCCGCAGTCCGCCCTCGATGATTCCGAAATATCGCGTGTGCCAGGGGATTGCCTGCTCGGGCGCCCCCATGATGCTTCGCCCCGTGATCGCCGGAACCGCGTTGAGTTCCTCGGAAACGCCGGCGATTCGCGCATTGCGCGGCAATGCTGCAATGTGGCGTATCAACGCCGGATCAAGGGGGCGCTGGAAGCCCGGCGTCGGCGTGAAGAACGAGATTATGATCAGGCCGCCAGCAGCCGCCCCGGCGATGCGACCTTTTCGATCCAGCCATGCTGCGGCCATCTGCCCGATCGCCAGCCATTCGAGCATGCCGAGGATACGCTGGCTGTAGCGGCTGGGAAGATGAAGCTGGAAGGCGAGAACGGCCGCGATCGCGAAGCAAATAGCCGTTGCGAGTAGCACGTGGAAATAGACGAGATCGCGCTCTGACGTTTCGGGATCGCGCTTGCCCCGCGCGGCCTTGATCGCGCTCAGCACGAGCGGAACCAGTAGCAGCACGTCGACGATCGGCGCGCCCGGGATGTTCCGGTTGCAGGGCATGATCTCGGGCACGAAGCCCATTCGCGCATTGCAGACCCAGCCGATGCGGCCGCTGTCATCGACTATTGCGCTCCGTCCGGTCGGCGTGCCCGTGTTGGCATTTTGGAGCGCTTGCTGGAGCGTTACGACAGGTCCCCAGCCACGCGTGCTGGTCTTGAACGGAACGGTCGCGGCGACCAGCACGATCCCCGCGCCAGCCATCAACATGACCGAGCGAAGCGACATGGTAAAGCCGAGACGCCCGCCGCGCTTGATCTGCCGCAATCCCAGCACGGCAATCGCGATGACCGCGGAGGATGGATAGGTCGTTTCCAGCAGCAGCAGACACAACATCATCAGCCACGTCCGCCCAGCGAGCATCGCCTCGAGGAAGAAGATCAGCAGGATCGGTGAAAATGCTCGTGGGCTGGCGCTGTAGATCGAATCGTCGTGCAGCAGGTAGATCAGCATGAAACCTGCGGCGATGAAGGCGTGGCGCGGATTGCCGGACAATCGCAATGCCAGCCGCCAGGATCCCATCAGTGCCAGCGCGAGCAGCGGGGCGGGAAGGAGCCGGCCAAACAGCAGCGGATCGATGCCAAGCCGAGTCGCCGCCGCGAAAAGATAGCGATAGAGCGGCGGCGAGACTGTCTGCCAGTAATCGGCGATTCGATCGCCCGGCAGCAGCCCCGGATCGACGAGACGCGGCATCCAGAGATGGAACTGGCGCGCATCGTCCTGGATCGTGAAGGGCGCGTATTGGAGCGTGCCGGGCTCGAACAGAGCGAGATAGAGATAGATCAGGATCGTCGCGCCGCCGAGCAGGCACAAAAGTCGCGCCCAGCCCGCCTGGTCATCCCGGCGAGGCAAGCTTGTGATCATGCTTCGTCCGGCGCTGGGCGGCGGTGGAGATAGTCGCCCATGAAGGGCAGCCCCGCGATGGCCGGGAGGACGTAGCGCAACGTCGCGAGCAGACCGAGCATGGCGCACTGCGCCGGAGTCAGCCAGTCATGGTAGAAATAGACGATCGCGGCGTCGCGAGTGCCGACTCCGGCCATGGTGAAAGGCAGCAATCCTGCGAGGATCGAAAGGGTGGCGGCCGCCATGTTCCCGATCAGCGGCACCGAGCCCAGCGCGCGTGCATAGAGCCAGAATTGCGCAAGATGCCCAGCCCAGATCGCGAGCGACAGCCCGACGGTATTCATGGCGCGAAGTTTTTCGCCCCAGAACCAGCCGGTGAAATCATGCCATTGCTCGGCCATAGCGGCGAGTTTCCTCGGAAGATGGCGACCAAGCATCGTCATCCCGGTGCCTGCCGCCCAGGGCGAGAGCAGAAGCATGAGCAAGCCAAGCAAGCCCGCCGTAGCGAGCGCGCCAAGCAGGAAAACGGGATCGTCGGGACGCATCCAGATGAGCGCCAGCACTCCCCAGAAGAGCAGCGAGGCAAGATCCAGCAATTTCTCGAATATCACGAGCGCGAAGGCGAGCTTCGGATCATAGCCATAGCGGCGATCGAGCACCCAGGCCTTGGCGAGATCACCCATCTTGGACGGCAGTAAGAGGTTGAGCGTCGAGGCCGAGAGGATCAGGCGCGATGCCACGCCAAGGTTGAGCCCGGTGCGGCTGAGCATGCGAAATCGCCAAGCCGTTGCGACCGTAAGCGGGATGACGGTGAGGAGGCCAGCCATCAGCCACAGAGGATCCGAACGGCGCGCCGCCGCCATGATCGCGTGGATATCGACTCGCCACCAGATCACGCTGACGATGATCAGGCTGACCGCAAGGGAGATGAGGCGCTTCAGGCGACGAACTCCGGCACGCGATCGAGCGTCAGGCTTTCCTGCGCGCCGAGGCGGGAGGTCGCCGGGGTCAGGTCAAGCCAGGGCTGGAGCTGCGCGGGTTGCCAGACGCGGGCGACGACCGTCGTCATCGAGCATTGGAAGCCGCCGATCCCGGCTTGCGCGACTTCGTCCCAGCCATTTTCGGGGATTACCTCGTCCTTGAGCGTCCAGCGGCCTGCCTGCCACTCGAGAATGCGGCGGAAACGGAAGGGCGCAGGCTTGCGTCCGGTGACCAGCATGCGCTGAAGCAGACGGCGGATCAGATCCGGGAACCAGCGTCCGACGGTGATCATCAGCGCCCGGAAGATGATCGATTTCACCGGGGTGAGCAGCGCTGATTTCGCCCACGCCATCTGGCCTTCGATGACGATCCGATCCGCGCCAAGCTCGACCTTGTTTTCGGCCTCGAGATGCGTGACCGCGACTCGACCGCTCTTCATCGCCAGCGTCGGCCCGGTATCGGCAAGCAGCAGCCGCCCCTTGTCGAACAACCGGAACGCGCCGCCATGCGACCAGCCTAAATAGAGGCGCTGGTCGCCGCGGCCCTCGATCAGCAGCTTCGCATCCTGGTAGATGACTCGGCCATCGGGGAGCGGGGAAGGGCCGGGGCGCTCCGCCTGCCATTCCTTCCATGCCATCAGCCAGCTCGTGACGTGATGGCCGAAGATGCGATCGTCGGCGACCGCCGGATTTTCACCGCGTGCAAGGATGGGCAGCGCGGCGTCGTTGATCGCGAGGCCGAGCGGGCACCAGCTGCCAGCGATCTCGAAACCATGGACGAAGAAATTGAGCGTGCAGCGGCTGGTATATTCGCCGCCCAGCGTGCCGTCCGGATGCAGCATCGAATGGATGAAGCGGATCGCGCGCTCGCAGGGATCGCGCAGCCCGAGCTCGGGGCGGCGGCGGTCGAGATCGGCGAGCAGCGCGATGGTGAGCGTCGTATAGCCCGGATCGGCGCCCTCATATTCCGCGAACCAGCCTTCGCGATGCTGCCATGACAGCAGCCGGCCAAGCCGCTTGCGGAAGGGCGCTTCCCACTCGTCGCCAAAGCGTTCGAGCATGCGCTGGAGGCAGGCAGCGATCAGCGCTTCGTGGTTGGAAAGCCGCCCGCTTTCCGCGTGCGTGGCGAGCCAGTTGGCGCGGAGCTTGAGGAAGGCGTCAATCTCGGGATCGCCGTGCAGGCCGATGATCTCGGATGCGTCGAGGAACGCGATGAGCGAAAATGCTGCGGCACCGGCGGCGCGTTCGAACGGGTAATAATCGTCGCACGAACCGTCGGGATGCGAAGCGCGCGCGGCGAAGCGGATTCCAGCCTCGATCCAGTTGCGGATCTCGGGCTGCCGGAAATAGGGATTGCCGGGAATATCGAGCGACCATGCGAGCGCGAGCGGCAGCACTTCCTTCTGGGACATGCCGGTTGGAAAATCCATCACCCGGTAGTGCCACCACATGCGATCGAAGCTGCCATAGGTCGGGCTGACCGGCGTGCGATCCTGGAGCGTGAGGAGGCGCGGAATTTCCGCCAGGGCACGGCGGGCAAGCACGTCGCGGAGCGGGGAAGCTGAGTTTTCTGGCAAGATCTTTCCAGCCTTCATCGCGGTGCGGGCACGCGGTCGGTTAGCCGCATAGGTGCTGCGGCGCAAGCGATATGGATCGGTAATTCCCGCCATGGAGGCACCATAATTCCGCCTTGAACGGCCGATATCGAGCAGCCTACCCATGGTAGTGCCGGAGAGGGTTTGCCTGATGAAGATTGATCGTTTCGCTATATTGGCCCTGCTGTCGTTCGCGGCCGCAGCGCCAGCGAACGCCCAGGCCGCGATTGGGCCCGACGCGGCATCGTGCCGCGAAGGCGCCTCCGGCCCGGCGATTCTCGTCAACGTCCACGGCTTCCGCAAGCAGACCGGTACGATCCGCGTTCAACTGCATGGCAGCGATGGCTCGACATGGCTTCAGAAGCTGAAATGGATGCGTCGCATCGAATTGCCGGTAACCGGGGCAAGCATGCCAGTCTGCATCGCGGTTCCAGCCCCCGGCCGCTACGCGATCGCGGTCCGGCATGACGAGGACGGCGATCATACGATGACGAGCAAGGATGGCGGCGGTTATTCGCGCAATCCAAAGCTGTCGATATTTCACTACAAGCCGACCTACAGCGAAGTCGTGTTCAACGTCGGTCCGCGGATCACGCCGGTGGATGTGGAGTTGAACTATCTGTCGGGGCTGACGATCGGGCCTGTGGGGTAGGACTCGGCCTTCGACTATGTGATCGTCATCCCTACGCCCCCTTCTTCGTCATCCCGACGCCCCGCGCTCGTCATCCCGGCGGACGCCGGGATCCACGTTACGGTGGTCCCTCGATCGCAAGACCTGTGGGTCCCATGGATCCCGACTTTCGTCGGGATGACGACTGGAGGCGTCGGTATGATGCTGCGCGGGATTGACCGACAGGAGACGTCGGGATCCCGGCATCCGCCGGGATGACGATTCAATTAGTCGGCCGCGCTTACTTCTTCCCGTCGATCCGCCGCAGCATTTCGTCGGCGACCATTTCCTCGCCGATCACCGAGAGATGATGCCCGTCGAAATAAAGCGACTTGCCGCCTCGCGCCGCAAAGCATTGGCTGGCGTCGCATAGCAGCGGCGTAGGATCGATCACCGTCACCCCCGCCGGTATGTCTCCAAGATGCGCGGTCACATAGGCCGAGCGCCGGTTCCACCAGTCGCGGCTGACGCCTAGGATCGTCGGGCTGTCATGCTTGGCGATGAGGTCCTGGATGTTGCGGGGCAGTTCCGGCGGCTGCAGGAGCAGGATGACGTTCTTCCCGGAATCGCGGAAATAGCGGAGCAGGCGGATATAGGAGGCCCACGCCTTGGCACGCTCCGATGGCAGGACCAGATCGGGAAGCCCCGGATAATATTCCGCGTGCTCGCCATACAGATATTTGTCGATCCGGTAGGACACCACGACGGTCTTGATCGTCTTGCTGGCCGCTACATAGCGCGCGGCCTCGTTGGTCCAGCGAATGCAGGGATCATCCGCCCCGGTCTGGCCGAAGGCTGGCTGGCAGGCGCGAAACGAGAGCTGCTTGATCCCGTCACCGCGCGGCTTGAGCCGTTCAGCCAGGGCATAGGACAGCTCGACGACATGGCTGTCGCCGAAGGTCGCCCAGCTTGGATGGGGCACGAAGAAAGCGCAGGCCAGCTCGGGCTTTCGGTAATCGGATCCCCGCGTGTGGCACTCCTCGCGCTTGGGGCTTGGCGCCGCGGTCACCAACATGCGCTGCTGGGCTGGCGAAAGGCGAAGCTTGAGATAGCCACTGGTGGCTATCGCGCCAGCGCCGATCCCGATCACCACGAGCGAGAGCGAGCCTGCCCACAGCACCAGCGTCCGAAGCGACATTTCCGATTTCCTGCGGAAAGGCCGCTCGACGAAACGCCAGCTGAACCACGACAGCAGGAAGGTAAGCGCGATCAGGCTCGCCAGCATCGCCGGGCCAAGCGAAGCCGGGCTCATGATGCGGGCAAAGGCGAAGATCGGCTGATGCCAGAGATACAGGCTGTAGCTGATCAGCCCGATACCAACCATGACGCGGCTGGCGAGCAGCCGGTAGGTCCAGGTGCCGGGTTGCGCATAGAGGATGATCAGCGCGGTCCCCGCGGTCGGCGCGAGGGCATAGATGCTCGGGAACGGGGTCGTGCGATCGAACGCGAAGACCGAGAACAGGATCAGCCCAAGCCCGAGCAGCCCGGCGCATTCGGCTGGCCAGCGCCTCATCCGCGTCGGCATTGGCGCATGGCGCCCGCGATAATAAGCGACGATCGAGCCCATCAGCAATTCCCACGCGCGGGCATGGGGCAGGTAGAATCCCCATTCGGGCACATAGCGGAAGGTGAAGGGGGTGAATTTAGCCGGATCGAGCGACCCGAAATAACCGCCATATTGCGCGAGTGCGAGGCTCAGCAGAGCGGCCGCGACGAATATGTGGAGCAACCGCGCCCGCTGCATTCGCATGATCACGATAAGCAGGATCGGGAACAGGATGTAGAACTGCTCCTCGACCGCGAGGCTCCAGGTGTGGAGGAGCGGGTTGAGCTCAGCGGTGACCGAAAAATATCCGCTCTGCGCATAAAGCGCGATGTTCGAAGAGAAGAAGATCGTGGCGATGGAGGTGATCCCGAAGGCGCGCAGGTCCGACGGTGAAAGCAGGACCAGCGCGAACGGGAGCACCGCGATGGCGACGAACATCAGCGCCGGCAGGATCCGCCGAGCGCGACGCTCGTAGAAATTGGCGAAGGTGAAGCTGCCGGTATCGATCTCGTGAATCAGCAGCGAGCTGATCAGGAAGCCGCTGATGACGAAGAAGACATCGACGCCGACGAAGCCGCCGGTGAAAGGCGCGATGCCCGCATGGAAAAGGATGACGGAGACGACCGCGATTGCCCTCAGTCCGTCGATCTCCCTGCGATACTGCATTCCGGCGGCATGCGGACGCGCCTCTGCATCGCGCGAATGGCGTTGCGGAACCGTCGCAGGCACGGCCTCGACCTCAAGTGCGAATGTGTCGGCTATTATCGTTCTTCAGGTGCTTCGGAATCGCTAGGATCGAGGCTGTCGTAATAGGCCTCCGCCGCGGCGCGCCGCAACCGATACTGGATGTCCTGGAGCAGCCGGCGATTGATCGAGAGCAGTTCGCCGATGAGGCCGAGCATCCACAGCAGGCCGGCCAGGCCGATCAGCATCGATGCCGCGATCAGGCTCGGGACGTGCGCGCGTTCGGTGCCCTGGAAATAGAGCAACAGCCAGCGCAGCATCAAGGCCACGCCCATCAGGGCAGGGGGGGCGCCAAGCAGGAAGAAGGTCTTGCCGGGCTTGTAGATCAGGAAGGCGCGCAGGATCGCGGCCATCGAGCGCTTCACATAATTGCCGATCGAGCGAACCAGCCGCGAAGGCCGGGTCTCGCGCGGGCTCGAGATCGGGATCGAAACGATGCGGATGCCCGAGAGCCCCGCCTGGATGATCGATTCCATCGTGTAGGAGTAGCTGTCGAACACGTTGATCCGCAGCGCTGCCTCGCGCGAAATCGCACGAAAGCCGCTCGGCGCATCCTGCACGTTGGTGCCGGAGACGACCTGGACCACCTTGGAGCCGAGCAGCTGGAGCTGCTTCTTGAGCCAGGAGAAATGCTCGACGTCCGAGATCGGCCGATCGCCCACCACGAACTGAGCGCGGCGTTCGAGGATCGGCGCGATCAGCGCTGGAATATCGGCAGCGTTATATTGATTGTCGGCGTCGGTGTTGACGATGATGTCAGCACCGAGTTCCACCGCGCGCTGCAGGCCAGCCATGAAGCCGTTGGCCAGCCCCTTGTTGACCGGGAGGTCGATGATGTGATCGGCGCCGGCCGCTCGCGCGACCTCGACCGTGCGATCGCGGCTGCCGTCATTGATGATCAGCCACTCGATCGTGTCGATCCCCGGAAGCGTGCGCGGGAGATCGGCCAGCGTCTCCGCGATCGTCTCTTCCTCGTTGTAGCAGGGGATCTGGATGATGAGCTTGACTGGACGCCGCGCACCCGAACCGGCGGGCCGAACTGGCCGCTCGGTCAGGGGAAAAATCGTTTCAGGCGGCACGGCTTACTCCCTTGGTCATTTGCGCGCCGTGTTCGATTGCTGCGGCATCATATCCTGCCGCGCCGGTTAGGGCATAAGTTTCGATCACGGCGTCGAGCGCGGTCGGCCAGTCGAAGCGGGCAGATGCGGTGCAGGCGTCGGCACCGAGGCGAAGCCGGCGCTCGTCATTCTGCATCAACTGAGCGACGGCGTCCGTATAGGCCTCGATATCGTCGGCGGGAACCAGCATTCCGCTCCGGCCATTCTCGATCAGCGCGCTCGCGCTTGGTACATCGGCGCTCACGATCGCGAGCCCTGCCGCCATCGCTTCGAGATTGACGTTGCCGAAAGCCTCGGTGGCACTCGGGTTGATCAAGATATCAGCGCTCGCGACCGCGCGGGCAAGTGCCGCATCCTCGAGATGGCCAGTGAACACGGCATCGCCAAGCGACGCGGTGAGCTTCTCGCGCATCGGGCCTTCGCCGACGAGCAAGGCACGCACCTTGTGGCCGCGCGCCCGCAGCGCATCGACCACGGCCGCGAAGATCTCGGTGCCCTTTTCAACGACAAGACGGCCGAAGAACAACAGCACGATCTCATCGTCGCCAAAGCCCTGTTCGCGCCGCCAGGCGACGTCGCGCCGGGTCGGGCTGAACAGCGTGCGATCGACGCCGCGACCCCAGATGCGCGCGCGCGAACCAAGCCCGCCAGCGGCGAGTTCGTCGGCAAGATACTGGTTGGGCGCGAGCGCGAAATCGCAATCATTATAGAAACCCGTCAGATAGCGCTCAGCGGCGGGGCGGAACATGTCGAGCCCGTAATAGCTGAGATAGGTCTCGAAGCGCGTGTGCAGGCTGGCGACCACTGGGATGCCAAGCTTGTGGGCGAAGCGCTTTGCCTGCCAGCCGAGCGGATCGGGCGCCGAAAGATGGACGATATTGGGCTGGAAGGCCATGATATCGTCGCGCGTACTGCGCGGAAGTCCAAGCGCGACGCGATATTCCGAGCGCCCCGGAATCGCGAACGAGCGCACCGGGACGAGGTCACCGGTCGCCGGAAATGCCGGCTCAGCGATTGCAGGCGAATAGACTCGGACGGCGGCGCCGCGCGCCAGCAGATGCCCGACCAGCCGGTTGAGCGCCTTGTTGGCGCCATCGCGCACACAATTGTAATTACCGGAAAAAAGCGCGACACGCATGCCCCTGGCGCTTGCGTCGGAGGTTTCCCCGCCAAAGCCGATATTCGCCTGGCGATGCAACCGGACAGGAGCGGAAGCAGTCACCGACCGGACGGCCGAATTCGCGAACAGCATTTCGGTGGGCATATCTTCTCCGTTCACCGGTCCATGATGCAGGGCCGCTTTGCCGGAATGATTTGTCCAAAAAGAGGCACGAAATCGGATATTGGCCGCAAAACATACGATACCGTCTGCCGCCCCGACGCTCATGTGACGCGCGCAGGATCGCCATCCCGCTCCAGTCGGGATGGCGATCCTTGCGTGTGACGGATCAGTGCCCGGAAACGGGCTTCAGGCTGCGTCGTTCTCGTAGACGCGCTCGCCGAGCGCGCGATCGATGTTGTCGAACAGGATCCGCAGGTCGGTGATCCCGGCAGTCTTCGCGTGCGTGCGGACGCCGGTCACCAGCTGGTGCAGCTGTCGCGCGGTCGCGTCATCGAGCTGGCCCACCTGGTCGAGTCGCTTGGTCAGTACCCCAACCATCATCAGCGCCAGCATGGCAATATGGTCGGTCTGGTTTTCAAGTTGCATAACGTCCTCCTCCCAAGGCTCCGGCGTTCATCCGACGCATCTCAGGATGCGTGGCACCCGGAACTTTCGAGCCCGCGAAATCGCGAACGGACAACGTACGCCTTGTCCAATCGTTCCGGAAGAGCAGTGAAATCGACGCTCGCAAACATTCGCACCAGCTCGTTTGAGCTGGTGACCCCTACGGGACTCGAACCCGTGTTTTCGCCGTGAGAGGGCGACGTCCTGGACCGCTAGACGAAGGGGCCTTAGCGCGGCGGAAGACGGCCATTATGGCTGGATTCGACAGGCGTCAAGGCGGCGGGGAGGTGATCGGGAGAAAGCTTTGAATTGGTGTATATAAATCACAGCAACCAGGCGGCGATCGCGCTCGCGAAACGCCGCCCACGCTTTCCCGTCATTTGGTCAGGCAGTCGCGAGTGCCAGGGCCTGGTCCAGATCGGCGATGATGTCGTCGATATGCTCGAGGCCGACTGAAAGCCGCACATAACCCTCCGAAACTCCGGTCGCGAGCCGGTCCTCGATCGACAATTGCGAATGAGTCGTCGAGGCCGGATGGATGGCAAGGCTGCGGGCGTCGCCGATATTGGCGACATGGTAGAAGAGCTTGAGCTCGTCGATGAACATGCGCCCCGCCTCGCGCCCGCCTTCGAGCTCGAAACCGACGAGCCCGCCGAACCCGCCGGTCAGAACCGCCTCCGCCCGCTCGCGCTGTGCGCCATGCTGGAGCGAGGGGTGGATCACCCGGATGACGTCTTTCCGGCGAACGAGATGGTCGACTACCGCCTGGGCATTCTCGCAATGGCGGCGGATGCGGAGCGGCAGCGTCTCGACGCCCTGGATCAGCTGGAACGCATTGAACGGCGATAGTGCCGCGCCGAGATCGCGCAGCAGCACGGTGCGCGCGCGCAATATATAGGCGATCGGGCCGAGCGGTTTTGCGGCCTGCGCCCATATCGCGCCATGATAGCTCGGATCCGGGGTGTTGAGCATCGGCTGCCGCTCGGGGAAATCCTCCCACGGGAAATTGCCGCCATCGACGATCATGCCGCCGATCGAGGTGCCGTGGCCGCCAATATATTTGGTGGTCGAATAGACCACGATCGCGGCG
Organism: Sphingomonadaceae bacterium; assembly: GCA_947476425.1. Lineage (GTDB taxonomy): Bacteria > Pseudomonadota > Alphaproteobacteria > Sphingomonadales > Sphingomonadaceae > CANJQJ01. The sequence goes on from CANJQJ010000009.1 coordinate 25,892, forward strand.
CCATGATCGAACGGGCGGGCGAGGAGCGGGGCGGCGGTGTTGTCGACGATCAGCGGAATGCCGATCTGGCGGCCGAGCGTCGCGATCTCGGCCATCGGCGCGACCACGAGCTTGGGATTGGGCAGCGTCTCGATATACCAGGCGCGGGTGCGGTCGTCGCTTGCGGTGACGAAGGCGTCGGCATTGGCTGGATCGACGAAGCGGACCTCGATCCCCATGTCCTTCATCGTGTTGGCGAAGAGATTGTAGGTGCCGCCGTAGAGATCGGTCCCCGCGACGATATTGTCGCCGGCGCGCGCGAGATTCTGGATCGAGAATGCGGACGCGGCCTGCCCGGAGGCGACCGCAAGCGCAGCGGCGCCGCCCTCGAGCGCGGCGATGCGCTGTTCGAGCACATCGGTCGTCGGGTTCATGATTCGCGTGTAGATATTGCCGAGCTCGGCAAGCGCGAACAGGTTCGAGGCATGCTCGGTATCGCGGAACTGGTAGGAGGTCGTCTGGTGGATCGGCGGCGCCACTGAGCCGGTCGTCGGATCGGCGCGCCAGCCGGCGTGCAGCGCAAGCGTCTCGGGGTGAAGCTTTCGCGTGGTCATTTCGGCTGCCTCCTTATGATGGGTTGCGCTGCGCCGTTATTTCGACGCCCTTTCCGTCATCCCGACGCGCGTTCCGTCATCCCGCCCTCACCCCGTCATCCCGACGAAAGTCGGGATCCATGGGACCCACAGGTCTAGCGATCGTACGACCACCGCATCGTGGATCCCGGCGTCCGCCGGGATGACGAAGGGCGCGCCGGGATGACGGATGCCCTTCGCCCCGGCGCGACCTCAGTGAATATCCGCTTCCTGCACCACCGGCCGGCTTTCGCGGGTTCCGCGCATGCGGCTGTCGACGGCTTCCGGATCGGCGGCGATCACGACATGATCGTCATGGACCTCGAGAAGCACGCCAGCGAACGGGAAGCCGTCGAGCGAGCCGGTCACCCGGTAGCTCACCCAGTCGCCGACCTTGAAGGTGGCTGGATCGAAATTGAAATCGAAGGGGCATGCTTCGCCCATCATGTCTGCCGTCATCAGTAAATCCTCCTGGCATCCTGTTAGCCCTCGATATCGGCGCTGATCAAGCCCGGGCAGGCCTCGGATTCCCAAAGTGGCGCATTTGCGGGCGTTTTCGACGTTAACCAATTCGTGGTGAATAGGCGTTTAGATTTGCAGCACACTTTTCCGGTGGGGGTTTAGGACCAATGACTGTCATCAATACCAATGTCGGGGCGCTTCGCGCCCAGAACGGATCGCGCTCGGCCAGCATGCAGCTGTCGACTGCGATGGAACGCCTGTCGACCGGCAAGCGAATCAACAGCGCCAAGGACGACGCCGCCGGCCTCGCCATCGCGAGCCGCATGAACGCCGAAGTCCGTGGCATGAACGTTGCGATCCGCAACGCGAATGACGGCATCTCGCTCGCGCAGACCGCTGAAGGCGCGCTCGGCGAAGTTTCGAACATGCTGCAGCGCATGCGTGAACTCGCGGTTCAGTCAGCCAACGGCACCAACAGCACCTCGGATCGCGCCGCGCTCCAGGCCGAGCTTTCGCAGCTCGTCCAGGAAGTCGACGGCGTTTCGAAGTCCACGACCTTCAACGGCGTCCAGCTGCTCGATGGCTCGTCGCAGAATATCAGCCTCCAGATCGGCACGCGGGCAACCGACAACCTGACCTTCGGCATCGCAGCCGCCGATTCCAAGGCGCTCGGGCTTGCCGGCTATTCCGTCGATGGTCAGCTGACCACTGGCCGCGTCGGTGCGGTTTCCGCGCTCGCCGTCGGTGACGTGCAGATCAACGGCAAGGACGCTTTCGCCACTGCCGCGACCGCCAACACCGCCGCTGCGCTTGCCGTCGCGATCAACACCAACACCGGCAACACCGGCGTCAAGGCAACCGCCTACAACCAGCTCACCGGTGCCCAGCCCAACGCGACGACCTTCGCCGCCGGCGCACTCACCATCAACGGCAACGCGATCGGCGCTTCGGGCGGCGTCGAGGAACTGGTCGCTAACATCAACCGCGATGCGGCGGGTGTCACTGCCACGCTCAACGACAATGGCACGATCGCATTGTCGAACGACACCGGCGCCAACATCGTCGTCGCCGGCTCCTCGCCGACCGACGCTGGCTTTACCGCCGGAACCTATACTGGCTTCGTCGCCGTCAACAGCGTCGATGGGTCCGACATCAAGGTCCAGGCCAAGAACGCGGCCAACGGCTATGTCGGTGGTGCGGGTACGCTTGCTGACGTCAAGGCTTTCGGCCTCAACGAAACCGGCGACGGCTCGACTTTCTCGGGTTCCGCGGTTTCGACTACAGCGCTGACCTCGACCGACGATCTCAAGATCAACGGCGTCCTCGTCGGCAAGTCCGATGCGGCTTCGGCGGCGTCCAAGGCTGCAGCGATCAACAAGATCTCGGCCGATACCGGCGTCCAGGCGACCGCGAAGACCGAAGTGAAGGTCATCGTCGATTTCGCCAGCCCGCCCGCCGCAACCGATACGATCATCAACGGCGTTGTCGTCGATCTCTCTGCCGCTACGACGCTTCCGGCGGTGGTTTCGGCGATCAACACAGCTGCTCCGGGCAGCGTGGTCGCTTCGGCAGATGACCAGGGCAACCTGATCCTGAGCGCTTCGGATGGTTCGGACGTCAAGATCCAGGATATCGGCGGCAACATGTTCACCTCGGCGACCTCGCTTGCCGGTGAAGCCGGTTCGGGTTCGCTCGCCGCAGGGCTCACGATCGGCGGTCGCGTCACGCTCGCCTCCTCGACTGGTGCAGACATCCGCGTCGACGGCAGCAGCGCTTCGCTGACCAAGGCCGGGCTTGCCCTCCAGGGCGGTTCTTCCGACCTGCTCGGCGGCTCGATGTCGATCGCCACGGTCAATGGCGCCCGCACTGCGCTCGACCAGATCGACAAGGCGCTCGACAAGGTATCGTCCGCTCGCGGCTCGCTCGGTGCGATCCAGAACCGGCTCGAAACCCGCGTCAACGTGCTGACTTCGTCTTCGACCAACATATCCGAGGCGCAATCGCGCATCGAGGATGCGGATTTCTCCCAGGAAACCACCAATCTCGCCAAGGCCCAGATCCTGAGCCAGGCAGCGACGGCGATGCTCGCCCAGGCTAACCAGAGCCAGCAGGGCGTGCTCAAGCTGCTCCAGTAAGCGAGCGGGCAGGGGCGCGGCCAATAATCGCCGCTTCTGCCGAACGATAGGTCCCCCTGGCGCCAGACGGTGCCAGGGGGATTTTTCGTTGGGCTGACGGATCGAGAGCTGCAATCTCGGCCGGCCCCGTTCGGAATTGGGAGAATTGCATGAAGCCGCCGGTCGAACTCGTCATCGATGTCACCGAAGCCGCCGGGCTCGGGACGCCCGCGAAGACCGCCGTGACGGTCTATCTCCCTGAAGAAGGCGTTCTTTCCGATCCCCCCGTAGTCTGCTTCGGCTTTCCCGGCGGCGGCTATTCCCGGCGTTATTTCAGCTTCGACATGCCCGACAGCAACAGCGGCGGCGAAGCCGGCTTCCATGTCGAGCGCGGCTGGATCTTCGTTGCATGCGATCATCTCGGCTTCGGCGATTCGACGATTCCCGAGGGCAATGCGCTCGATCTCGACAATGTCGCGGCTGGCAATCACGCAACTGTCGCGGCGGTGATGGCGAAGCTCGAGAGCGGCACGCTGCTCGACGGCTATCCGGCGATCGAGGGCGCGACGAAGCTCGGCATCGGCCAGTCGATGGGCGGCTGCTTCACGATCATCGCCCAAGGACAGTTCGGCACTTTCGACGGCGTCGGCATCCTCGGCTATAGCGGCATCCATACCATCGTTCCGACCCGCCCCGGCACGCCGCCGGCGGCCTGGCCGTGGATCTCGCGGCGCAGCAGCCTCGATAATCCGCGTATCCTCAACGAGGCGGCGCTTGCCCGTGCGACCGGCCCGGCGCTTGGCAACCAGGAGCAGCTCCACGCCGCGGCGGCTTCGACCGAGCATCCGTTCCAATGGTCGTTCCATTATGACGATGAGCCGGCCGACATCGTCGCGCTCGACATGGCGGCATCGGCAGGCAAGGCCGATCCGCTGCCGGAGTGGCGATCGGCGACGACGCCCTCCTGCGGTCTCTACATGGTTGCGCCCGGCGCGGTGGCGATCGAAGCTGCGGCGATCACCGTGCCGGTGCTGGTCGCGGTCGGCGAGCGCGACGTTGTGCCTGATCCCTGGTCCGAGCCCAAGGCGTTCAAGAGCGCTAACGACATCGGCATCTATGTCTGCCCGCGCATGGGCCACATGCATAATTTCGCGCATACCCGCTTCCAGTTCTGGCAGCGGCTCCATGATTGGGGGAATGGCGTCGCGACATTGCGCGCCTTCGAGAGTTGACGGTTCGTCTAATTCAACATTTCGTCGCGATACGTGTCTCTGATATGGCATGATCGACAACAGGAGATACTGATGCAGGGTGAAACAACGCTGATCCAGCAGGCTGTCGAAGACGAGCTGCGTCGCGACGCCTATCCGGAAAACTTCCCGGCGATCCCCGAGCTTCCCACCGCGCGCTATGCCGATCCGGCATTTTACGACATCGAGATGAAGCATTTCTGGCCGAAGACCTGGCTGACCGCAGCGCATATCAGCGAGCTGCCCGAGGTCGGATCCTACGTGCTGTTCGAGGAACTCGGCCGTTCGATCATCATCAGCCGGGGCGAAGACGACGTCGTCCGGGCGTTCCACAATGTCTGCCGCCATCGCGCATCGGCGATACTGCTCGAAAAGCAGGGCAAGGCGAAACGCTTCATCTGCCCGTATCACAGCTGGGGCTATTCGGCCGAAGGCCAGCTCGTCTCGGTTCCCGAGCAGCGCGATTTTGCCTGCCTCGACAAGAGCAAGCGCGGGCTGGTGCCGGTGCGTTGCGAAACCTGGCGTGGCTTCGTCTTCATCAATCTCGACGGTGAGGCTGCCCCGCTCGAGGAATTCCTCGCGCCGGTCGCGAGGCAGTGGGCGAATTACCCGCTCGAAAACATGGTGATCAAGGGCGTCATGCGTTCCGACATGGAGTGCAACTGGAAGGTCGCCTACGATAATTTCCTCGAAATCTATCATCTTTCGAGCGTCCACGGAAAATCGCTCGCGCCATTCCTCGAATGGCGCAGCTTCTCGCTGTCGATGTACAAGGGCGGCCATGGCCGCTTCGCCACCCGCAAGAAGCAGGGCGCGACGATCTTCAAGCTCGACCAGGCGCCACCGCCCAGCACCAACGAACTGTTCAAGGAACATACGCTGGCTCTGCCGACCTTCCCCAACGTCTTCGTTGCGGCCGATCCGGTCGGCTTCAACTGGCAGACCTTCTGGCCGAACGGCACCGGCAAATCGGTGATGACCTCGCGGCTGATGGGCTGGAAGGACGACAGCGACGAGGATCGCGCGCTCTGGGACCAGATGAAGGTCAATATCGCGGGAATCCTCGCCGAGGACCTGATCCTGTTCAAGGATATCCAGCGCAATTACGAGACCGGCTCGCTGCCCGGCGCGATGCTGAGCTACCAGGAGCGGATGCTCTACTGGTACCAGGAAGAAGTCGATCGCGTGATCGGGGTCGAGAATATTCCCGAACATCTGCGCATGAAGCAGGTGCTGGCGGATTACGTGGCTGAGTGAGGCCTGGCGGCGGAAGGGCTGAAAACCCAAATCGCCGCTAAGGTGGTTTTAGCCTCGCTGAGTGGCTTTGACCTTTCACGGCAGTCGTGTGGCCGAAAATGATTCTTCGCGCTGTAGTGGGTCTCCAGGCGCCGTTACGGGGCGTGTTCCTGTCTCCCCTCGTGCCGTTGACGTCATCTCGTCATCTCGGGCGACTCCGTCCCGTCGGGCCCGGCGGACGGCGGGAGGACGGGACGTCGCCCCGGCGGCCCCTAAGCCGCGTCCTTCTCGCGTTCCTTCATTTCCTGGTTGAGCATTTCCGCCAGCAGGAAGGCGAGCTCGATCGACTGGCCGGCGTTGAGGCGCGGGTCGCAGTGGGTGTTGTAGCGATCGGCCAGTGCCTCGTCGGTGAGCGCCATCGCGCCGCCGGTGCATTCGGTGACGTTCTGCCCGGTCATCTCGGCATGGATGCCGCCGCCGTGCGTGCCCTCGGCGCGGTGAACCGCGAAGAAGCCGCGCACTTCGGCGAGGATCCGGTCGAACGGACGCGTCTTGAAGCCGTTGCCGGTCTTGATGACGTTGCCGTGCATCGGATCGCATGACCAGACCACCGGCCGACCCTCGGCCTTCACCGCGCGGACGAGCTTTGGCAGGTGAGTCTCGATCTTGTCGTGGCCGTAGCGCGTGATCAGCGTGATCCGCCCCGGAACCCGATTGGGATCGAGGGTGTCGAGCATCCGCAGCAGCGAGTCCGGATCGAGGCTCGGCCCGCACTTCAGGCCGATCGGATTGCCGACGCCACGAAGATATTCGACATGCGCCGAACCCTCGAAGCGCGTGCGATCGCCGATCCAGACGAAGTGCGCCGACGTGTCGTACCAGCCGCCGGTCAGCGAATCCTGCCGGGTGAACGCCTGCTCGTACGGGAGCAGCAGCGCTTCATGGCTGGTGTAGAAGGCGGTGCCCTTCAGCTGCGGCACGGTTTCGGGATTGATCCCGCACGCCGCCATGAAATCGAGCGCATCGCCGATCCGGTCGGCCACGGCCTGATATTGCGCTGCCCACGGGCTGCGGCCCATGAAATCGAGAGTCCAGCTGTGAACCTGATGGAGGTTCGCATAGCCGCCCTGCGCGAAGGCGCGAAGCAGGTTCAGCGTCGCCGCCGACTGGCTGTAGGCGCGGATCATCCGCTTCGGATCAGGGATGCGGCCTTCAGGCGTGAAGGCGATGTCGTTGACGATGTCGCCGCGATAGCTCGGCAGGCTGACGCCGTCTATTTCCTCGGTATTGGCCGAACGTGGCTTGGCGAACTGACCAGCCATGCGGCCGAGCTTCACCACCGGGAGCTTCGACGCATAGGTCAGCACCACCGCCATCTGGAGGACGACGCGGAAGGTGTCGCGGATATTGTCGGGATGGAATTCGGCGAAACTTTCGGCGCAATCGCCGCCCTGGAGCAGGAACGCCTTGCCCGCCGCAACCTGTGCCAGCTCGGCCGTCAGCGCCCGCGCTTCGCCGGCGAATACCAGCGGCGGGTAGCTCTTCAGTTCGCGTTCGACTTCGGCCAGCTCGGCCTGGTCGGGATATTCAGGCAACTGGCGGGCTTCATGCGCGCGCCAGCTGTCGGGCGTCCATTCGGGTGACATCGTTTGGTCCTCATCGCTCCGCGTCATCCACGCAAAGGCGGGAAGGGCGCGGGAGTGTTCCGGCAGCCGCTAGCGGAAAACCGATATTATGTCACGATTCGCCCAGCGAAGTAATTTTCGATCACTGTGAACATTTTCCTCGATGCATCGCCGCGACCGAACGGGAAGCGAGGGCGGGCCATTGCGGCGTGCGCGGCGGCATCGTCGAGCAGCGCCGTGGCATCGGCCGTGATTCGGCCAGGATCCGTGCCCGAGAGCCGCGCCCCGCCGCATGCCACCGCCTCGGGTCTTTCGGTAGTGTCGCGCAGGATCAGCAGTGGAACCCCAAGTGCCGGTGCCTCCTCCTGCACCCCGCCCGAATCGCTCAGGATCAGCCGTGAGGCCTTCATCTGCGCGATCATGTCGCGATAGCAGAGCGGTGCGAGCAGCGCGATCGTCGCGACGTCCGCGAGTTCGTCGAGCAGGATGGCACGGACCAGCGGATTGGGATGGAGCGGCAGGCTGATGACGATGTCGCCGCGTGCCGCCAGCGCCCGGAGCGCGCCGCAGATTGCACGCAGCGGCGCGCCGGTAGTCTCGCGCCGGTGGAGCGTGACGAGGATCCGGCTGCGTGGATCCGGCGGCGGGGGCGGGGGCAGGTCGGCAAGCACCAGATTGAGCGCGTCGATGCCGCTATTGCCGGTGAGATGGCGGCTTCCGGTAATTTGGCGATCACCCGCGAGATTGTCCATCGCGCCTTGAGTCGGCGCGAACAGCAGTTGCGACAGCCGATCGATGGCGATGCGATTGGTCTCCTCCGGGAAGGGCCGTTCGGGATCGTGCGAGCGAAGCCCGGCCTCGACATGGCCGATCGCGATCCCGAGATAATCGGCAGTGCAGGCGGCAGCGAAGGCGCTGCTGGTATCGCCCTGGACGAGCACGAGATCGGGCGCGAGCAGCTTGAGCAGCGGCAGCAGGCTGATCCCGATCGCATCCGCCATCACTGCGGGAATCCCGCTGTCGCAGGCGAGATCGAGGCGATGATCCGGAGCCAGGCCGAAGGGGCGAAGCGCGTCATCGAACAGTTCAAGATGCTGGCCGGTCGCGATCAGGATCGATTCGAAACCGGCCTGTTCGGCGAGCAGGCGCAACATGGGCGCCATCTTGATGGCTTCCGGCCGGGTGCCGACAATGGTGGCGATACGCTTGCGCAGTTGTCGTGGCTCCGCTGCCCCGGCCGAGAGGTTCGATCATAGGCGTAATAAGTCCATATGCCAAGCAATTGAGATATAACGTATTTCCGTGCATCTTGCGCTGCGGCACGGCAGCGACTAGAGAGCCGCGACTTTTCAAGACCCTTATGAATGGAGCCCAACGGCCATGGCCGCGACCCGTACTTTCTCGATCATCAAGCCCGACGCCACGCGCCGCAACCTGACCGGCGCGGTCACCGCCAAGCTGGAGGAAGCCGGTCTGCGCGTGGTTGCCTCGAAGCGAATCCAGATGACCCGCGAGCAGGCCGAGGGCTTTTACGGCGTCCACCGCGAGCGGCCATTCTTCAACGATCTGGTGAGCTTCATGATTTCGGGCCCGGTCGTCGTTCAGGTCCTCGAAGGCGAGAACGCAGTGCTTCGCAACCGCGAGATCATGGGCGCCACCAACCCCTCCGATGCCGCCGACGGCACGATCCGCAAGCTCTTCGCTGAATCGATCGAGGCCAATTCGGTGCATGGTTCGGATAGCGACGAAAATGCCGCGATCGAGATCGCCTATTTCTTCACGCCGGAAGAATTGGTGGGCTGACCTTACTCCCCTCCCAGGCAGGGAGGGGAAGATGAATACCCGTCATCCCGACGCCCCCTTCGTCGTCCCGACGCCCCCTTCGTCGTCCCGACGAAAGTCGGGATCCATGGGAACCACAGGGCTCGCGATCATACGACCACCGTATCGTGGATCCCGGCGTCCGCCGGGATGACGAAGGGGTGCGCGGGTCGGACGAGAGGGCTGCACAGGTCGGACGAGAGGGGGTGCGCCTAGCGCAGCTTCCGCGCCATCTGCGCAAGCGCCTCCGGATAAATCCGGTGCTCCTCGGCGAGGATACGCCCGGCAAGGCTGTCGGGCGTATCGCCGGGCAGGATCGGGACTCGCGCCTGCGCGATCACCGGACCGTCGTCGAGTTCGGGCGTGACGACATGTACCGAGCAGCCCGCCTCGGCATCGCCTGCCTCGATCGCGCGCTGGTGGGTGTCGAGGCCCCTGTAGAGCGGCAGCAGCGACGGGTGGATGTTGAGGATCCGGCCTTGCCAGCCGGTGATGAATTCAGCCGACAATATCCGCATATAGCCAGCCAGCGCGATGAGCTGGACACCAGCGCTGCGCAGCGCGCCATCGATCATCGAGTCGAATTCAGCGCGCTTCATGCCCTTGTGCGGATGGGCGAAGGTGGCGATGCCCGCTTGCTGCGCGATTGCAAGCCCGGCGGCTTCCGGATTGTTGGAAGCGACCAGCACGATCTCGTAGGGGCAATCGGCTTCGCGGCTGGCTGCGATCAGCGATGCCATGTTCGAACCGCGCCCCGATATGAGCACCCCGACGCGCACGCGATCAGCCATTATGCGTTGCGCTCCACGCGTCGAGCGCGCTCCATGCTTCGTCCGAACCCGAAACCGTGCAGCCTTTAATACCCTCGGCGATGTGGCCGATGCGATGAACGGTTTCGCCGGCCGCTTCGAGTTCAGCAGTGACCCCGGCGACATCGGCTTCGGCGACGACCACGGCCATGCCGATTCCGCAATTGAAGGTACGCGCCATTTCGCCGGGCTCGATATGGCCCTGCGCCTGGAGGAAGGCCATCAGACGGGGCTGTTCCCAGCGATCCGCCTCGACATGCGCATGGAGCTCGTCGGGCAGCACGCGCGGGATATTTTCGAGCAACCCGCCGCCTGTGATGTGCGCGAGCGCGTGGATGCGGCCGTCGCGGACGATCGGGAGGAGCGGCTTCACATAGATTCGAGTCGGCGCCATCAGTGCGTCGATCAGCAGCACCTCCTGGTCGAAGATGGCAGGGCGATCGAGCTTCCAGCCCTTGTCGGCGGCGAGGCGGCGGACGAGCGAATAGCCGTTGGAATGAACCCCCGAGGAAGCGAGGCCGAGGATGACGTCTCCCGCCTTGACCTTGTTGCCGACCAGCGCCTGCTCGCGCTCGACCGCGCCGACACAGAAGCCGGCAAGGTCGTAGTCGCCCTCGGCATACATGCCCGGCATTTCGGCGGTTTCGCCGCCGATCAGCGCGCAGCCGGCGATCTTGCAGCCCTCTGCAATGCCAGCAATGACTCGCTCGGCGACGCCGTTGTCGAGCTTGCCGGTCGCGAAATAATCGAGGAAGAACAGCGGCTCGGCGCCTTGCACGACGAGATCGTTGGCGCACATCGCGACAAGGTCGATGCCCACCGTATCGTGCCGCCCGCTTTCGATCGCGAGCTTGAGCTTGGTGCCGACGCCGTCATTCGCCGCGACCAGCAGCGGATCGATATAGCCTGCCGCCTTGAGGTCGAAGAAGCCGCCAAAGCCGCCGAGTTCGGCATCAGCGCCGGGGCGACGGGTGCTCTTGGCAAGCGGGCCGATCGCCTTGACGAGCGCGTTGCCTGCGGCGATCGAAACGCCCGCCTGGGCGTAGGTGTAGGGCGAAGGGCTGTTCGATTTTTCGGTCATAAGGACGCGCCTAGCCATATCGGGCTTGGATTTCCACGGTGAACTCGCCAAAAGACGCGCGTGATCATTGTTCGCCCCCATAATATCCAGCGATTGACCCTCGCGATGATCGCGCTGTTGCTGATCGCCGGCATCACGGCCGTGGTCGTTCGTGCGCAGCTTGAAGGCAGCGATCGCGGAATTCCGCCGATCGACAGCTCGAGCGGTTATGAAATCGGCGGCATTACCGTCGATGTCGTTGCCCGCGATCCCGAACAGGCGCGACAGGCTGCCTGGCGGATCGCCCAGCGCAAGGGCTGGAAGATGCTCTGGTCGAAAATGAACGGCGGGGTCGATGGCGGGCCTTCGCTGAGCGATTCGACGCTTGATGCGATCGTCTCGGGAATCGTCGTCGAACAGGAACTGATCAGCGCCAATCGCTATATCGCGCGGCTTGGCGTGGTGTTTGATCGCGGACGGGCAGGGCAGTTGCTCGGCGGACAGCAGCAGATATTGCGATCGCCTCCGCTGCTGATGATCCCGGTCCAGCTTTCGGGCGCGACGCCAACCAGTTTCGAGCTTCGCAACCCGTGGCAGGCCGCCTGGGCGCGTTTCCGCACCGGCAGCAGCCCGATCGACTATGTCCGGCCGACTGGTAGCGGGGCAGATCCGCTGCTGCTAAACTATGGCCAGGTGATGCGTCCGGGCCGAGGCTGGTGGCGCAAGCTCCTCGATCAATATGGCGCATCGGATATTCTCGTGCCCCAGGTGATCATCCAGCGCCAATGGCCGGGTGGACCGGTGATCGGGCGTTTCTACGCTCGCTATGGTCCGGACAATCGCTTGCTCGGGAGCTTCGCGCTTCGTGCCGCCAATGGTGATTCGCTCGAGGCGATGCTCGACGAGGGCGTTCGCCGGACCGACCTGATCTATTCGGATGCGCTGCGCAGCGGCAGGCTCCGCGCCGATCCCTCGCTCGCGGTCGAGGAGGAGGAGGAGGTTCCAGTCGTTGACGAGGCGGTGACGCTCGAGGATGTCGTTGCCGAAGCGGTTGCGGGCGCGGCGGGCGGCAGCACCTTCACGGTGCAGGTCGAAACCCCCGATGCTGCGGCGCTCGGCCTTGCGGAAAGTTCATTGCGCGAGATCCCCGGTGTTCGGACATCGACCACAACGAGCTTTGCGCTCGGCGGGCTCTCGGTGATCCGGGTCGAATTCACCGGTGATCTGGAATTGCTCAAGACTGCGCTGACGTCGCGCGGCTGGCGGGTCGAGGCGGGGGCTGACACGCTTCGCATCAAGCGCGCGAACGGAGCGGCTGCGCCGCCGCCGCCCGTAATCGCGCCATGAGCCAGATCGCGCTGCCGTTCGATTGGCCGGCCGCCGAGAGCGAACAGGATTTCATCGTTTCCGACTCGAACCGGCTCGCGGTGCGGCACCTCGACCATTGGTCGCTATGGCCGGTGCCGGTGACGATATTGTCGGGGCCGCGAAAATCCGGACGGAGCTTTTTGGGCCGCCTCTTTGCTGCACGCTCGGGTGCCGAACTGATCGACAATGCGGAGCGGGTTGACGAGGAGGCGATCTTCCATGCCTGGAATCGCGCGCAATCCAAGCGTCATCCGCTGCTGCTGATCGCCGATGCCCCGCCGCCAAGCTGGGCGATCGCGCTGCCGGACCTCGCCTCGCGCCTCGCCGCGACTCCGCAAGTGGCGATCGGCGAGCCCGACGATGCCCTGATCGCAGCGCTGCTCGAACGGCTGATGGCGGCGCGGGGGCTCGCTATCGGGCCAGATGTCGCGGCCTGGATCGCGCAGCGGATCGAGCGGAGCTATATTGCGGTCCATCGCGTGGTCGATGTGCTTGACACGGCCGCGTGGTCGCGCCGCGGCAAAATCGGCATCCCCTTCGTCCGCGACACGTTGAAGGCGGCGGCTGTCATAGAAGATTCATCGGAAGAGGGTTAAGGTACGCTCGCCCGTTGGTGCCCCGAATGCGGGGACGACGAATCATGAGGCGTAAAGGCGTAAATGGACCATCAATCGACTGCCCCCGCTCGAGACGACGAAGTCGCCGATCAACCGCTGCTGACACCATCGGGATTGCAGAACCGCTACTTCAACCGCGAGTTGAGTTGGCTCGCGTTCAACGATCGCGTGCTCGAGGAAGCCTGCAACCCAGCGCATCCGCTCCTTGAAAGACTGCGCTTCCTGTCGATTTCGGGAAATAATCTCGACGAATTCTTCATGGTCCGAGTCGCCGGCCTCAAGGGCCAGCAGCTCCAGAATGTCGAGACCCGCTCGCCCGACGGACTCACCCCGGCGCAGCAGCTCGTCGCGATCGTCGAGCATGCCGATCGGCTGATGGAGCAGCAGGCGCAGGTCTGGCACGACTTGCGCGAGGAATTGGCGGCGGTGGATTTCCACGTCCTCGACGTCGAGGAAATCGACGATGGCGCGGCGAAATGGCTCGAAACCCATTTCCGCGAGCAGATATTCCCGGTGCTGACGCCGCAGGCGCTCGATCCAGCGCACCCGATCCCGTTCATCATCAACAAGGGCTTCAGCCTCATTTTCGACCTGAGGCGCCTGTCCGATGAGGAGCCGATTCGCGAACTGCTGATGGTGCCCACGACATTGCCGCGCTTCGTTCGCCTGCCCGGCACGGTCAGTCGCTACGTCGCGATCGAGACGATGATCCGTCGTTTCACCGGCGTGCTCTTTCCCGGATATGCGGTGGTGAATGTCGGCGCGTTCCGCCTGATCCGCGACAGCGACATCGAGCTCGAGGAAGAGGCCGAAGATCTGGTTCGCTATTTCCGCAGCGCGATCAAGCGCCGCCGCCGTGGTCGCGTGATCCGGCTGGAGATGATGGCTGGAATGGCCGAAGGGCTCGACGATCTCGTGCGAGTCGGCATTGGCGGCGCTGACGCACTCGTTACGCAGACGCATGGCTTCCTTGGCATTGCCGATCTCGAGAAGCTGGTCGAGGAAGACCGGCCCGAGCTCAAATTCTCGACTTTCTCGGCACGCTTTCCAGAACGAATCCGCGAACATGGCGGGGATTGTTTCGCCGCGATCCGTTCGAAGGACATCGTCGTCCACCATCCCTATGAGAGCTTCGACGTCGTGCTGGCGTTCCTGCGCCAGGCGGCGGCTGATCCCGATGTCGTCGCGATCAAGCAGACGCTTTACCGCGCTGGCAAGCAATCCGCCGTGATCCGCGCGCTGATCGACGCAGCCGAGGCGGGCAAGTCGGTTACCGCAGTCGTCGAGCTCAAGGCGCGCTTCGACGAGGAGCAGAACCTGATGTGGGCGGCGTCGCTTGAACGCGCGGGCGTCCAGGTCGTGTACGGCTTCATCGACTGGAAGACTCACGCCAAGGTCTCGATGGTGGTTCGCCGCGAGGGCGACGGCTACAAGACCTACTGCCATTTCGGCACTGGCAATTATCACCCGATCACCGCGCGCATCTATACCGATTTGAGCTTCTTCACCGCAGATCCGCGCGCCGGGCGCGATGCGGCGCAGCTGTTCAACTACATCACCGGCTATGTCGAGCCGGCCAATCTCGAGATGCTGACGCTTTCGCCGCTCGGCCTGCGCGAGAAGCTCTGCGCTCAGATCGATGCCGAGATCGACCACGCCAGGGCTGGGCGAGAGGCTGCGATCTGGGCCAAGATGAACAGCCTGGTCGATCCGGCGATCATCGAGAAGCTCTATCGGGCAAGCGCCGCCGGGGTCGAGATCGATCTCGTCATTCGCGGTATCTGCTGCCTGCGGCCGGGCGTGGCGGGACTTTCGGAGAATATCCGGGTCAAGTCGATCGTCGGGCGTTTCCTGGAGCACAGCCGGATCATGGTGTTCGGCAATGGCGATGCGCTGCCCAATCGCAAGGCGCGGGTCTTCATCTCCTCGGCTGACTGGATGCCGCGCAATTTCGATCGTCGAGTCGAATATATGCTGCCGATCGAGAACCCGACGGTGCATGCGCAGGTGCTCGACCAGGTGATGGTCGCCAATTTGATCGACGATGAGCAAAGCTGGCAGCTGCTGCCCGACGGCACCTACGAGCGCCTGGTCCCCGGCGCACGGCCGTTCAACCTGCACCGTTATTTCATGACCAATCCGTCGTTGTCGGGCCGTGGCGCGGCGATGGGGAAGAGCGGTTCGGTGCCGAAGCTGACGTTCAAGCGGAGTCATTAGAGGGGTAGACGCCCGTCCGTCATTCCGGGCCCCGCTTCTTCGCCGCGCAATTCGTCATTCCGGCGGAGACCGGGATCCACGATACGGAGTTTGTTCGATCACGAGACCTGTGGGTCCCATGGATCCCGACTTTCGTCGGGATGACGGAGTGGCGCGAGGGATCGCGGAAGGCGCGTCGGGAAGTACTTGCTCCCCTCCCTGACAAGGGAGGGGCTGGGGGTGGGTGCGCGCGTCAGCGCGCCTACGGGACATGTCGTGAGGCTCGACCCACCCCCAACCCCTCCCTGCCAGGGAGGTGAGTCAGGTCAAGGCTCCCGCAACCAGCGCCCCCATTCCGCCAATCGACGATTCCAGCTTCCACCGGACCCGCCAAATCGGCTAGGGCGCGCGCATGGACACGGGATCGGGGCGTATCGGCATCATCGACATCGGGTCCAATTCGATCCGCCTTGTCGTCTATAGCGGTCCCGAGCGGGTTCCGGCGGTGCTGTTCAACGAAAAGGTGATGGCCGGCCTCGGTCGCGGGCTTTCCCAGAATGGCGCAATCGATCCCGAAGCGATGGAGCGCGCACTGGCAGCGCTCGCGCGCTTCCGGCTACTCGCGGACCAGATCGGGGTCGCGCAACTCCGTACGGTGGCGACGGCCGCGGTACGCGAGGCTTCCAATGGCCATCTGCTTCTCGATCGGCTGGTTGCACTCGGCTTTGCGCCCGAGCTCCTTTCCGGCGACGAAGAAGCGCAGATGGCGGGCTATGGCGTGATCTCGGCCATGCCCGAAGCCGATGGCATCGTCGGCGATCTCGGTGGCGGCAGTCTCGAGCTGGTCCGCGTCGCCGATGGCAAGGTGCATGAGCGCGCGTCCTTTCCGCTCGGGGTGCTTCGCATCGCGGCGTTGCGCGCCAAGCGGCCAGGCATGATCGATCGCGAAGTCGGCAGGATGCTGGAAAAGGCCGGCTGGGAACATAAATGCGCCGGGCAGCCATTCTATCTGGTCGGCGGCTCGTGGCGCTCGCTGGCGCGGCTCGACATGCATTTGTCCGATTATGCGCTGCCGATCGTCCATAATTACGCGATGTCGCCGGAATCTGCGCAGCGGCTGGTACGGGTGCTTGCTCATATCGCGCCAAAGAAGCTTCGGGAGATGGGCGGGCTTTCCTCGTCGCGAATCCCCAATCTTTCCGATGCCGCGCATCTGCTCGCTGCCCTGGTCAAGCAACTCGATCCGACATCCCTCGTGGTATCAGCGAACGGCCTGCGCGAAGGGCTGCTGTTCGAGAGCCTTCCCCAGCGCGTTCGTGCGCAGGATCCGCTGATCTGCGCCGCGCGTGAGATGGGCGCCCAGCTCGGTCGCTATTCCGAGCATGGCGACGTGCTCGATCGCTGGATCGCCCCGCTTTTCGAAGGCGAATCCGCCGCGGACCAGCGACTTCGCCACGCCGCCAGCCTGCTGGCCGATATCGGATGGCGCGCGCATCCCGAATTCCGCGCGGAGCGCGGCCTCGAGATGGCGCTTCACGGCAATTGGTCCGGGATCGATGCGCGGGGCAGGGGGCTGCTCGCGCATGCACTCTACGTCAATTTCGGCGGCACGGGCTGCGAGGCGGTCGTGACCCAGCTGTGCAGCGCAGAGGATCTTGCCCGCGCCGAGCGCTGGGGGCTCGCGCTCCGGCTCGGCCAGAGGCTCTCGGCCGGCGTCGCGATCGGGCTGGAATCCAGTCGCATCATGATCGACGACGTCCGCATCAGGTTGGAACTCGAGCCCGAACAGGCTTCGCTTTACGGCGAGAGCGTCGATCGGCGGCTCAGGGCGCTGGCATTGGCGATGGGCAGGAATGTGGAACTGGTTGTGCTTCAATAGCCTCGCCCAGACGGACGAGGCCGGCGCTCATTCCAGCGACGACATCACCATGCGACCATCCTTGACGCTGAACGCAAGCCGACCCTCGACCAGATCCAGCGCATCCTTGCCGAAGACGTCGTTGCGCCAGCCGGTCAGCATCGCGAGTCCGTCGCGTTGTCCTGCAGCGATCGCCTCGAGCTCGTCGGCACGAGCGATCAGCCGCGGCGCGACATCGGCATCGCGGGCGCGGACCTTGAGCAGCAGCTTGAGCAGATCGGCGATCAGCGCGGCTTCCTTGCCGAGGCCGGGCTTGCGATCCTCGCGCGTCGGCATCTCCTCATCCGGAAGCGGCTCGGCCTTTTCGATCGCCGCCATCAAGCGCTGCCCGATATCGTTCTGGGCCCAGCTGGTCGCAAGACCGCGCACCCGGGCAAGATCGGCCTGTGTCTGCGGCGGATGCGCCGCGAGATCCGCGAGCGTCTCGTCCTTGATCAGGCGACCGCGCGGCAAATTCTTGTGCTGGGCCTCGCGCTCGCGCCATGCCGCGATCGCCTTGAGGCGGCCGAGCACTTCCGGCTTTCGGCTTGGTGCCTTGATCCGCATCCAGGCGAGATCCGGGATGTTGAGATAGGAGGCTGGATCGCCGAGCCGCTCCATCTCCTGGTCGAGCCAGTCGCCCCGGCCGGTCTTGCGAAGCCGTTCGAGCAGGCGCGGGAACATCTGGGCGAGATGGGTGACGTCGCCGATCGCGTAATCAATCTGTCGCTTGTCGAGCGGACGGCGGCTCCAGTCGGTGAAGCGAGCGCCCTTGTCGAGGTTGACCTTGAGCATCGTCTCGACGAGATTCTGGTAGCCGATCTGTTCGCCCATGCCGAGCGCCATTGCGGCGATCTGGGTATCGAACAGCGGATGCGGGGTCTTGCCGGTAAGGTTGTGGACGATCTCAAGATCCTGCCCGCCGGCGTGGAAGACCTTAAGCACCTCCTCATTATCCACCATCAGGTCGAGGAGTGGCTTGAGATCGATGCCGGGCGCCTTGGGATCGATCGCGGCCGCCTCTTCGAGATCGGCGATCTGGATCAGGCAGAGATCGGGCCAATAGGTGTTTTCGCGCATGAACTCGGTATCGACCGTGACGAACGGCGACTTGGCGAGGCGGGCACAAAGTTCGGCAAGCGTAGCGCTGTCGCTAATGAGTGGATGAATGATCATACCCGCTCATAACCACGGCGAGGCGGGTTGACAAAGGGGCTTGGGAAAGGAAAGCGCATCCTCGGCATTTCCCGTCATCCCAGCGAAAGCTGGGATCTCATTTCTTCTTCTCCGGCACCGGAAGAAGGAAGAGAGCAGTGAGATCCCAGCTTCCGCTGGGATGACGGACCCAGAATTGAAAGACGAACAGATCATGCATCCCTATCGTACCCATAATTGCGCCGCGCTCCGGGCCGCGCAGGTCGGCCAGTCGGTCCGCCTGTCGGGCTGGGTCCATCGCAAGCGCGACCATGGCAACCTTCTGTTTGTCGACCTGCGCGATCATTATGGCATCACCCAGATCGTCACCGACGTCGATGCGCCGGCGTTCAAGGCGATGGAGGGCGTTCGCGCTGAATCAGTGATCACGGTCACCGGCGATGTCGTCGCGCGCGGGACAGATGTGGTGAACCCCAATCTTCCGACCGGGATGATCGAGATCCGGGCGCGCGAGGTGACCGTTCAGTCATCCGCCGCCGAGCTGCCGATGCCGGTCGCGGGAGAGGCCGAATATCCAGAGGATATCCGGCTTCGCTACCGCTATCTCG
This sequence comes from Sphingomonadaceae bacterium, assembly GCA_947476425.1. Taxonomy (GTDB): domain Bacteria; phylum Pseudomonadota; class Alphaproteobacteria; order Sphingomonadales; family Sphingomonadaceae; genus CANJQJ01. The sequence goes on from CANJQJ010000009.1 coordinate 44,721, forward strand.
ATCTGCGTCGCGAGCGCGTCCACGCCAACATGCTGCTCCGCTCGAACGTGATCGCGTCGCTTCGCCGCCGGATGATCGCTCAGGATTTCGTCGAATACCAGACGCCGATCCTGACCGCGTCCTCGCCGGAAGGCGCGCGCGACTATCTCGTCCCCAGCCGTGTCCACCCAGGCAAGTTCTACGCGCTCCCGCAAGCGCCGCAGATGTTCAAGCAGCTGCTGATGGTTGCCGGCTTCGATCGCTATTTCCAGATCGCGCCCTGCTTCCGCGACGAGGATGCCCGCGCGGATCGCTCGCCGGGTGAATTCTACCAGCTCGATTTCGAGATGAGCTTCGTCACGCAGGACGATGTTTTCAATGCGATCGAGCCGGTTCTTCATGGCGTGTTCGAGGAGTTTGCCGCTGGCCGCCAGGTCTCGCCATTGCCGTTCAAGCGAATCCCGTATCGGGAATCGATGCTGAAATACGGCAACGACAAGCCCGACCTGCGCAACCCGCTCGAGATCGTCGATGTATCGAGCCATTTCGTCGGCTCCGGCTTCGGGCGCTTCGCTTCGATCGTCGAGAGCGGCGATGTCGTGCGGGCGATCCCGGCGCCGAAGACCGCCGAGAAGAGCCGCAAATTCTTCGACGACATGAACAGCTGGGCGCAGTCCGAAGGCTTTGCCGGCCTCGGCTATGCCACACGCAAGGGCGGCGAGTTCGGCGGCCCGATCGCCAAGAATCATGGCGAGGCGGGCATGGCGAAGCTGGCGGAAACGCTCGGCCTCGGCCCAGACGATGGCGTGTTCTTCGCGGCTGGCAAGGAATCGCAGGCTGCCAAGCTTGCTGGCCTTGCCCGGACTCGTGTCGGCGAGCAGCTCGAACTGGTCGATGCGAACCGGTTCGAATTCTGCTGGATCGTCGATTTCCCGATGTTCGAATATGACGAAGATACCAAGAAGATCGATTTCAGCCACAATCCCTTCTCGATGCCGCAAGGCGAAATGGCTGCGCTGGAGACGATGGATCCGCTCGAAATCCTCGCGTATCAATATGATATCGTCTGCAATGGCGTCGAGCTCTCAAGCGGCGCGATCCGGAACCACAAGCCGGAGATCATGTACAAGGCGTTCGAGATCGCCGGTTACACGCAGGAAGATGTCGACACCAACTTCTCCGGGATGATCAATGCGTTCAAGTTTGGCGCGCCACCGCATGGTGGATCGGCGCCTGGCGTCGATCGAATCGTGATGCTGCTCGCAAATGAACCCAATATCCGCGAAGTCGTTCTGTTTCCGATGAACCAGAAGGCGGAAGACCTGATGATGGGCGCTCCTTCGGCGGTTTCGCTGAAGCAGCTACGTGAACTTAATATTCGATTGGTAGAACAGTCGAAGACTTAGCGCTTTCCCGCTGTCGCGGGAATGACAAGGGTGACTGAATGACGATCGACCTGAGGCATTTCGAAAAAGGCGACAAGTACGACGGCGACTATGACGCCGCGCTTGCCGACGTACAGGCCCGGTTGGCGCATATCCAGGTTGCGCACATCGTTCATGCCAAGCGAAGCATCATTCTCCTCGAAGGATGGGACGCAGCTGGCAAGGGCGGGATCATCCAGCGCCTCACCGCCGAATGGGACCCGCGCTATTTCGAGGTTTGGCCGATCGCCGCGCCGAGCATCGTCGAGAAGGAACATCATTTCCTTTGGCGCTTCTGGAACCGGTTGCCGGCGGCGGGCGACATCTCGGTGTTCGATCGCAGCTGGTACGGCCGGGTCCTCGTCGAACGAGTCGAGGGATTTGCGAGCGAGCAGCAGTGGCGTCGCGCTTATGACGAGATCAACGAATTTGAGGCACAGCAGAAGGACGACGGCACCACGATCGTGAAGCTGTTCATCCACATCACCCAGGAGGAGCAGGACGAGCGCCTTGCCGATCGGCTGCGCGATCCGTGGAAACGCTTCAAGGTGAACGAAGAAGACTTCCGCAACCGGTCGAAACGCAAGGACTATCTCAAGGCGATCGACGAGATGCTCGCGCAGACCGATACCCGTTGGGCACCGTGGAAGATCATCGACGGCAACAGCAAGAAGTCGGCCCGCATCGCCGCGCTCAACTACATTGCGGACCGGCTGGAAAAGCATGTCCCGATGGAACCGCCCGAGGCGGATCCAAAGGTGATAGCGCTGGCCCAGGATACGATCGGGGACTTGCTCGCCGAAAATTGACGCGGCGAAAGGTTCGCGGCGGCATCGAAACCACCTCCGTCATCCCGACGAAAGTCGGGATCCATGGGGCCCACAGCTCTTGCGATCGAGAAAACTCCGTATCGTCATCCCGGCGTCCGCCGGGATGACGATTCAGCCATTGCCCAACCCCTCTAAGCCGCGGCCGCCAGTTCGGCGCTCTCGGTTCGCAACGCCTCTGCCAGCAATCGGAATTCCTTCTCGCGGGGTGATCCGCGGCGCCAGGCAAGCGCGATCCGGCGGGCGGGGTGATCGGCATCCAGCGGACGTGCCATGACATTGGTGTTCGCGAGTATCCCGGCACGGATCGCCATTTCCGGCAACAGGGTCACGCCAAGATCATTATCCACCATCTGCACCAGCGTATGGAGCGATGTGCCAAGCATTTGCGCCTCCGCGCGCAACTCGGGGCGATTGCAGGCCGCGAGTGCGTGATCCTTCAGGCAGTGGCCGTCTTCAAGAAGCAGCAGGCGGTTCTCGTCGATCCCCTCCGAAGAGACGCTGATCGGCGGGATTGGCCGCGTGCCGCCCGGGAAGGCAACGAAGAGGCGATCCTCGAACAGATCCTCGCTCTCCACGTCGCCGCAGTGATAGGGCAGGGCGAACAGGATGCAGTCGAGATGCCCCCGATGCAGCGAATCGCACGCGGCGCTCGTGGTTTCCTCGCGGAGATAGAGCTTGAGATCGGGCCATTCCGCTCGCAGTTTCGGCAGGATGCGCGGCAGCAGGAATGGCGCGATCGTAGGGATCACACCCATGCGCAAGTCGCCGGACAATGGCTTGCCCGCCGCACGCGCGAGCTCCGAAAGCTCCTCAGCCTCGCGAAGCACCCATCGCGCCTTGTCGGCGATCCTGAGCCCGAGGGGTGTGAAGCGCACCACCCGTCGTGTCCGCTCGACGAGGGTCAGGCCAATCAGCGACTCGAGTTCGCGAAGACCTGCGGAAAGCGTCGACTGTGTCACGAAGCACGCGTCTGCGGCCTTGCCGAAATGGCCGTGCTCGGCGAGCGCGATCAGATATTGAAGCTGCTTGAGGGTAGGCAGATAGGTCGACATTCATCGTTCCAGTCACTAACTGGCGCCATATTAATCGATCCTATGAATTTAATCCAGCGCGACATCGCCTCGCATGAAGTGCCACAGATTGTCGTTCGAACCCTCGGCGACGAATCGGTAGCCATCGCTGTCGAAGCCCTTGAGGTGTTCGGGCTCGGTAACTCGGTGTTCGCAAAGCCAGCGCGCCATCATGCCGCGGGCACGCTTGGCGTTGAAACTGTTGAAGCGCGGTCCGTTCGGCCCCATTTCGCGGAAATCGATCGTGATGATGCGCGCGCCGTCTGGCGGGCAGGCCTCGACCGCATGCCAATATTCCTTGCTCGCGAGGTTGATGATCGTGTCGCTTCCTTCCAGCGCAAGATCATGGGCCAGTGCATCGGCGATTCGCGTGCCCCAGTGGCGATAGAGCGTCTTCGCCCGGCCCGGTGCCCAACGCGTTCCCATTTCGAGTCGATAAGGCCGGATCTCGTCCAGCGGACGCAACAGCCCGTAGAGCCCGGAGAGGATGCGGACATGGTCCTGCGCGAAATCGATTCCGGCTTCGTCGAGCGTGCGTGCCTCGAAACCGTTGTAGACGTCGCCATTGAATGCGAACAGCGCCGGCCGTTCCGGAGCGTCTTCGAATTCCCGGAAACGCTGGGCATTCAGCGTGGCAAGCTTGTCGGAGATGCTCATCAGTTTGGCGAGTTTGCGTGCCCCGAGCTTTGCAGCCGATGCCGCGAGGGCATGGGCTTCCTCGCCAAACCGCGGGCGGCTGGCGTCGAGCTTCGGAAGCGGGCTCTTATAGTCGAGCGATTTTGCGGGCGAGATAACGGCGATCATCGGTACCTCCTAGCCGTCATTGCTGCCGAAATGAACAGGCAAGGTGTGGATCTCTCCAGTTCAACCGACGTTCACGCACGATGAACGATTGGAACTCGCAAAGCTCCCTGCTTGTATGCCATCCAGACTGGCGATAGGCAGGCGCGCGAAAATGCGCGGTGATCCAATCCACCGCAGAGGAGGCTTGAAACGATGAAGATCCTGTCCACGACATCCCTGGCGCTGGCGCTGGCACTTTCTGCGGCGGGCGGCTCGATGCTCGTCTCGCAGCCCGCTTTCGCCAAGGCGGCGGCACCGAGCTACAAGCTCAGCGATCCGGTTCGCAAGGCGGTCGTGGCATCCCAGGAAGCGCTGAAGAAGAGCGATGTCGCCACAGCGACCGCGCAGGTCAATGAAGCCAAGGCAGCCATCAAGACCGAAGATGACCGCTATGTCGTCGGTAGCCAGCTCTATGACATCGGCAAGGTAACCAAGGATAACAAGCTTCAGGCTGAAGCCATTGATACCATGCTGCAAAGTGGACGCGTGGACGCCGCCAGCCAGCCGAATTTCTACCTTGCGTTGGGCCAGCTCTCCTACTTCGCGCAGGATTACGCGAAGGCTGAAACTGCGTTCGACCAGGCCATCAAGCTCAACCCAAATAATCGCGACCTTTATGCGCTTGCGGCGGAAACCAAGTACAAGATGCGCAAGCCGACCGAGGCGGTTGACCTTATCCAGCGCGCGGCCGATCTCCCCGATGCGGCGGGAACCCCGGTGCCGCAGGATTGGCTGGCGCGCGGTATTGCGATCGGCGTCGAATCGAAGCTCGCCGAGCCAGTCACCAAGCTCACCTACGCGTGGCTGACAAAGTATCCGAACCCGACTCACTGGCGTGATTCGCTCACCATCTATCGGGATCTTCACACCCTCGATCCCGATTACGAGCTCGACATGATGCGCCTCCAGCGCGCAGCGGGTGCGCTGCGTGGCGAGCGTGATTATGTGGAATATGCCAACGCGACCTATCTTCGTTACCCGAACGAGGCCAAATCGGTGATCGACATGGCTGTGCGCTCCGGCACACTCAATCTCGCGCAGAGCCGTAACGCCAAGGAACTGGCAGATATCGCCGCAGGCAAGATCGCTGCCGACAAGGCATCGCTCAACACCAAGGTGACCACCGCCAAGGGCGCCGTCTCCACGGCCGACGCCTATGCGAGCTATGGTGAATATGGTCCGGCGATCGATCTGTATCGCAAGGCGCTGACGATGGGTGGGCTCGACGCCAACCTGGTCAACACCCGGCTTGCCGTGGCGCTCGCGTCGTCGGGCAAGAAGGATGAAGCGAAGCAGGTTTTCGCCAGCATCACCGGGCCCCGCGCCGCGCTTGCGCACTACTGGTCGATTTTCCTCGACCAGCCGGCCGCGGCTGCCGCCGCGCCTGCCGCGACCAACTGATCGCAGTATTTCCCCCGGGTTCGCGCCCGGGGGGAAGCTGGATCAGGCCTCGTCTACCGGAACCCCGGACACATCCTTTGATGTTCGGATCGTCAGTGAAGTCTTGACGCTGGCGACATTTGGGGCGGGGGTCAGTTGCGAGGTAAGGAACGACTGGAATGCCTGGAGATCATGCGCGACGATCTTGAGGATGAAGTCGATCTCGCCATTGAGCATATGGCATTCCCGCACTTCGGGCAGCTTCGCGACATGTTCCTCGAATGCCCTGAGATCGGCTTCGGCCTGGCTTTTGAGGCTGACGAGCGCGAATACCATGATCCCATAGCCAAGCGCAGCGGCGTTGAGCCGGGCAGTATATCCTTGGATAGCTCCGCCATCTTCAAGCTGCCGCACGCGGCGAAGGCAGGGCGGGGCGGTCAAACCGACTTCTCGCGCTAGTTCGACGTTGGTTTTGCGCCCATTTTCCTGGAGTGCTGCCAGAATTGCGCGGTCGACGGAATCGAGGAGCTTGGGTGGCGCCAAGGGGTTTTCTTTCAATTAACGAACGCTCTCTATAATAATATTTCAGCCATTGGCAATTGTTCCACTTTGCAACGTGCCAAAATCGGACCTTCACGCAGCGGGGTCGACGCGGTAACACGGAATTGGCCGCGTGGAGTATTTGCTGGTGCTGATGCTTGCGGGGCGCGGAGGTATGAGTGCGATTTGATGACATGCTGGCAACGTTGCTGGCGCAACCTCGCGATAGCGACGATGCGCGCGTGGCATTGTGGCGCCAGCTCGTCGATCTGCTCGCCCAGGGCCGTTTCACCGAGGATGAGGCGCTCGGCGAAAGCGCGCTAGATTGCATCACCGAACTTCGCTCGCGCGTACCCGCCGAAATCCGCGCAGAGACCGCACGCGCGTTTGCAGGATGCCCGGTAAGCGTTGCCGTCGTCGCGCTGTTCGCGGACGAGCCGGCGCCGATCGTATCGCTCGTGATCGGCCAGGCAGTGCTGGATGCTGACCAGTGGATTGCCCTGCTACCGCGGCTGACGCCGACGGCGCGGGCGTTGCTGCGCCACCGTCGCGATCTTCCGGCGGATGTGAGGCGTGCGCTCGATAGCTTCGGCCCCAGCGATTTCGTGCTGTCATCCGATATCCCGCTCGAGGACGTGGTGGACGAGGAGGAATCGGCTGCGGTCGCCCAGCCCGTTCCTGACGAGACAATCGAAATTCCAATCGCAGCTGTTGCTGCGGCTGCGTCCGTTCCGTTGAAGACGCCATCGCGTTCCGCGTCGACCGATTTCGATCCTGGCAGCCAGATTCGCGAACTTGTCGAACGGATCGAGGCCTATCGATCGCATGATTTCATCCGCCCCGCCCCGCCGCGCTCGCCCGAGGCGCCTGCCGATCATGACGACGAGGACGAGCAGGACGAGCATGGCTTCCGCTTTGAAACCGGCGCTAGCGGAACGATTCGCTGGGTTTCCGGCGTCAAGCGAGGCCAGCTGATCGGCGTTACCATTGCGGTCGCCGGACGGAATGGCGACGAGGGAGTCGATAATCATGTCGCCGGCGCATTCCGCCAGCGCGCGCCATTTCGCGATGCGCGGATGACGTTGGGGGGCGAAGGCCTCGCGGCGGGCGAATGGCGGATTTCGGCGGTTCCTGTGTTCGACGATATTGATGGGCACTTCTGCGGCTATCGTGGAAGCGCACGTCGTCCGCGCATCGACGAGATTGCGGCGCCGCTCGTGCGTGGTGGCTTCCACACCGATGCCGCGTCCGATTCGATGCGCCAGCTGGTCCATGAACTGCGTACGCCGCTCAATGCGATCATCGGCTTTTCGGAGATGATCGAAGGCCAGCTGCTCGGGCCAGCGTCGTCACGTTATCGCGACAAGGCGTCCGACATCAGCGCGCAGGGACGTCGGCTGCTGACAGCCCTCGAGGATCTTGATCTGACGGCGCGCCTCGACGTTACCCCCGGGGACGAGATGCTCGTCAATCCCGCCGCGCTTATCGAACGGCTCCATTCCGAATATCTTCCCTTCGCCGAGGAGCGCGGTTTCAAGCTCAATTTCCGCGTCGCGACCGGCATCGGTGATGTCGCCGCGGCCCCGGTCGCGGTCGAACGGATGTTCGGTCGCCTGCTGGCGGCTACGCTTGCCGTGGCACAGCGCGGCGAATCGATCGTCGTCGACCTGCGCGTCGATCCCCGTAATGCGCAGCGGCTGCAACTCGCGGTGGCGCGCCCCGGGATCCTGGCCGGTCGCGACGAACGTACGCTGCTCGATCCAGGCTATAATCCCGATGGCGACTGGCCAGATGCACCCGTGCTCGGCCTCGGCTTCGCGCTGAGGCTGGTGCGCAATATCGCCATTGCCTGTGGCGGAGCGCTCGATATCGAGACCGAGAAGCTCATCCTCAGGCTGCCGCTGCGCAAGCAGGTGGCGCGGCGCGGCAAGGCATAATCGGCAGTTTCAAGTGTGACGCTTGGCAGCGCCGCAGACCTCGGCTATCGCCGCGTGGAAGAGCTATGGGCCTGTAGCTCAATGGTTAGAGCTGGCCGCTCATAACGGCTAGGTTGGGGGTTCGAGTCCCTCCGGGCCCACCATCTTGCCGCTTCCTCCCGGTCCGTGCGTCGCACGGTCGGGTGGGATGCTGCATCGATGCGGTTGGCGCGCGTGAGCGGTTGTGGCACAGCCGCCCCATGGGTGCAGCACATCTCGACCATCATCATGATCACCATCACCATGGTCATGCCGAACCGGCGGATTTCGGTCGCGCCTTTGCGATCGGGATTATCCTCAATCTCGCCTTCGTGGCCGTCGAGGCGACGGCGGGGCTCCTCGGCAATTCCATCGCGCTGATTGCCGATGCCGGGCATAATCTTTCCGATGTGCTCGGTCTCGCCATGGCATGGGGCGCACATTTCCTGACCGGCCTGCCGGCGACGCAGCGCTTCACCTATGGCTACCAGCGCTCGTCGATCCTCGCTGCGCTCACCAACGCGATCGTGTTGATGATCGCGTGCGGTGCGATCGGCTTCGAAGCAATCCGGCGCCTGATGGATCCGCCGCCTGTGATGGGCACGACAATGATGATCGTCGCCGGGATCGGTATCGTCGTGAATACGGCGACAGCCCTGCTTTTCATGCGAGGCCGAGCGGGCGATCTCAATATTCGCGGAGCGTTTCTCCACATGGCTGCCGATGCACTGGTATCGGCGGGCGTGGTGATCGCTGGCGCACTCGTACTGCTTACCGGTAAGGCCTGGATCGATCCGGTGGCCAGCCTCGCTGTGGTCGTCGTGATCGTGATCGGGACCTGGGGATTGTTGCGCGATTCGTTCGGGCTCGCGCTCGATGCGGTGCCCGGATCAATCGATCCCTCCGCCGTGACGAGCCAGCTGGCGCAGCTCGATGGAGTCGCGGCGGTCCATCATCTCCATATTTGGCCGATGAGCACTTCAGCTTACGCACTCACGGCGCATCTGGTGATGCCCGCCGGTCACCCCGGCGACGGATTCCTGGCTCGGGTCCGCGATATGATCGCACATGATTTCGGCATCACGCACGCCACGTTTCAGATCGAAAACGGCGATGGCTGTCGGGACGAGGGGCCGGGCGCCTGCTTCTGAGGCATCCCGGAAATGCGCCTGTTCAGACGGATCAGCCCTTCGAGGTCATCCGCATCCTGGCGAAATCGAAAACCTGTCCCGCCAGCATGTCGAGCTGGCGCGAGATGCCGTCGTCAGTGCATTGGCCGTCCTTGAAGATGCCCCCGGCGCTGTTGATCGTAACGCCGAGCGGGGTTGGCCAGCCGCGAAGCGCGTGGGTGATCGAACGTAGCGCAGCAAGCGTGCTGCCCGTCGCCTGCCATCCATAGGCGGTCGAGATCAGGCCCACCGGCAGCCCGTCGAGATAGACGCGCGAATCCTTGGAGGTTTCCTCGATATAATCGATCGCATTCTTGACGAGGCCGGATACCGTGCCGTGATAGCCGGGGCTGGCGATGATAACGCCGTCGGCAGCGCGGATCGCTTCGACGAGAGCCTTGCCCTCGGCGGATTCGGCGGATCCGGCGGTAAGGTAATGGGGAAGCACGGTAAGCGTTTCGGCTCCGAAAATCCTGGTCTCCGCGCCGAGCGCCTCAGCGGCCGCCAGCGCAAGCTTGAGCGCCTGCTCGGTGGACGATCCGACGTTGGTCGCGCCTCCGATACCGACGATGAGAGGCTTGCGAACCGCGCTGTCAGGCATTTCTATCTCCAGAACCGTGTAAATCCGTGGCAATCGCTTTGCACGCCGCAACGCATCATGACAATGCCGCAACTTCGCTGAAAGCTTTCGCGGTTATGTAGGGGGCATGTCCACTAATCGGAATGCCAATACCATGTCTATTGCCGCTCGCGTCCACCTGATCGCCGCCGCGCGTCCGAACTTCATGAAAGTTGCGCCATTATGGCACGCGTTGGCCGCCGCGCCTGATTTTTCGCCCGCGATCGTCCATACCGGCCAGCATTATGACGCTGCGATGTCCGACGACATCTTCGCAGACCTGCGCCTGCCTGCGCCCGATCACCATCTCGGTGTCGGATCCGGAAGCCACGCCGAGCAGACCGGTGGCGTGATGATCGCATACGAGAAGGTCGCGCTTGCCGACCGGCCGGACTGGCTGATCGTCGTAGGCGACGTCAATTCCACCGCCGCTTGCGCGATGGTCGGCGCCAAGCTTCGCATTCCAACGGTGCATCTCGAAGCGGGCTTGCGCAGCAGCGATCGCGACATGCCCGAGGAGATCAACCGTCTTATCACCGACGTGATCGCCGATGTGCTGTGGACGCCATCGCCCGACGGCGACGAAAATCTTCTGCGCGAGGGCATTCCGGCCGAACGAATCACGCGCGTCGGCAATATCATGATGGACAGCTACGAGCTCGTCCGTCCCGCGATTGCGGCCTGCACCTGGCCGTCCGAACTGGGCGTTGTGCCTGGCGGATATGGCGTGGTGACGCTGCATCGGCCATCGAATGTTGATGACCCGGCCCAGCTTGCCGGACTGGTAGCGGCGCTGGTGGAGGCTCAAAAGCGCTTGCCGCTCGTATTCCCGGTTCATCCGCGCACGCGGCAACGGCTCGAGGCGACGGGCCTCATGGCGCTGCTCGAAGCGGCGGGGGTCAAGCTCGTTGGACCGGCGCCCTACATCCGCTTTATGGCGCTGGTAAGCGGGGCGGCGGCGATCGTCACCGATTCCGGCGGGATCCAGGAAGAAACCACTTATCTCGGCATCCCTTGCCTCACATTGCGCGACAATACCGAGCGCCCGATCACGATCAGCCAGGGCACGAGCCGGCTGTTGCGGGCGGAAACTCTGGTCGCAACCCTTGAAGCGGCGCTCGCCGAACCGCGCAGCGCACGCAAGCGACCGGAATATTGGGATGGCAATACGGCTGCACGGTGCGTGGCTGACTTGCGCCGCCGGCGTGATGCGAGAATGTGCCTCGCGGCGGAGTGAAACAGGTCGTAAAGGAGGCCATGAACCGACGCCCTGCACCTGGCCTGCCCACGCGCCAGCAAATCCTCGAATTCATCACCGAAAGCGCCACCCCCGCCGGCAAGCGAGAAATCGCGCGCGCCTTCGGATTGCACGCCCAGGACAAGATCCTGCTCAAGCAATTGCTCAAGGACATGGCCGACGAGGGGCTGATCGACAGCGCTCCCGGTCGGGCATTCCACAAGATGGGCGGAATTCCCAAGGTGACCGTGCTTCGCATCGTCGATGTCGGCGACGACGGACAGGCTTACGCGACGCCTGAAAGCTGGCAAGGCGAGGGCGCCGCGCCGCGCCTCCGTGTGATCGAGCCCAAGCGGCGTGGCGCGCTTGCGATCGGCGATCGCATTCTCGCGCGGACCGAGGAAAAGGGCGCGGGACATGTCGCCCATCCGATGAAGAAGCTCGCCAAGGGCTCGGAGCTGATGCTTGGCGTGCTCCACCGCGAGGGGGATAAGCTCTGGCTGAAGCCGGTCGACAAGCGCGAACGGCGCGACCTGCTCGTTTCCGATGCGGGCGATGCCGATGTCGGCGATCTCGTGCTTGCCGAAAAGGCGGGAAGGCCACCGCGGATTACCGCCAAGGTTGCCGAACGCCTCGGCGATCCGTTCGCGCCCCGAAGCTTCAGCCTTGTCGCGATCCACAAGTTCGGAATCCCCAATGTCTTTACCGAAGAGACGGTCGACGAAGCGATCCGGGTGGCGAAGCAGCCTCTCGGCGAAGGCCGCGAAGACCTCCGCCATCTCCCGATCGTCGCCATCGATCCCGCCGATGCGCGGGACCATGATGATGCGGTATGGGCTGAGGAGGACGATGATTCCGACAACAAGGGCGGCTTCAAGGCCATCGTGGCAATTGCGGATGTCAGCTTCTATGTTCGTCCGGGCAATGCGCTCGATCGCGAGGCGAAGAAGCGCGGCAACAGCGTCTATTTCCCCGATAGGGTCGTGCCGATGCTGCCCGAAGTGCTTTCGGCGGATATCTGCTCGCTGAAGGAAGGCGAGGATCGAGCCGCGCTTGCGTGCCATCTCCAGATCACCCCCACCGGCAAGATGAAGAGCTTCCGCTTCACCCGCGCCGTTGTGCGGATTGCGGCCAACATCGCCTATGAGGATGCGCAGGCGATCATGGATTCGGATGGGCCATTTACGGGCAAGGATGCCGAGATGTCGGCCATTCTGGATCCGCTCTGGTCCTGCTGGGCGGCGCTTGCCAAGGCGCGCGACGATCGCAAGCCGCTCGACCTCGACCTGCCGGAAAGGCGGATCATGCTCGACGAGAAGGGGCGTGTCACCTCGGTCAGCCCGCGCGAGCGGCTCGATGCACATCGTTTGATCGAGGATTACATGATTGCCGCCAACGTTGCCGCCGCCAAGGCGCTTGAGGCCAAGAAGGCGCCGGTGATGTATCGGGTCCACGAACCGCCAAGCCGCGAGAAGCTCGTGGCCCTCAAGGATTATCTTGCGACCTTCACGATCGAGCTTGCGCTTGGCCAGGTCATTCGCCCGGATACGTTCAACCAGATGCTCGCGAAGATCGACGATGAAACCGTCCGTCCGCAAATCATGGAAGCCGTGTTGCGCAGCCAGACCCAGGCCTATTATTCGCCGGTCAATGCAGGGCATTTCGGGCTCGCGCTCGGCAGCTATGCGCATTTCACATCGCCGATACGGCGCTACGCCGATCTGCTCGTCCATCGGGCGCTGGTCGGCGCTTATGGGCTGGGAGCGGGGGAGATGATCCCCGAGGAATCCGAGCGCATGACGGTTCTGGGGGAAGCGATCAGCCAGGCCGAGCGACGTGCGATGGAGGCCGAGCGCGAAACCGTCGATCGCTATGTCGCCGCCTATCTCTCAACCCAGGTTGGGGAAATATTGTCGGCGCGCATCACTGGCGTCCAGCCATTCGGCTTTTTCGCGACGGTGGTGGATCTTGGTGGCGACGGGCTGGTGCCGGTCTCGACGATGGGGACCGAATATTTCCGCTACGACGAGGAAAGCCGCTCGCTTATCGGCGAGGAAAGTGGCGATGTCTATCGTCCTGGCCAGCGCATCGACCTTCGCCTGATCGAGGCGGATCCGATCTCGGCGCGCTTGCAGTTCGCGCTTCCGGAAGGTTCGAACAACATGCCGGTTCGTGGCCGCGACAGGAAGCGGCCGATGATGGGCAAGCGAGGCCGCCCCGCCAATATCCGGCATCGCGGGCGGCGTTGACAGCCTGCCGTCACGTCTGCGAAGGCGGACGTGCGTTGATTTCGATAGACAAGCAAGGAACCTCCAAGTGCCACAGCATGGCGACCCAGAAGACGGCGACCTCGTTGAGTCACCCGCCAAGATCCCAATTCCGAAAGAGGTCGAGGACGCGATTCGCACGCTTATCAAGTGGGCTGGCGATGATCCCGCCCGCGAAGGGCTGATCGATACGCCGCGCCGCGTGGCTCGGGCGTGGAAGGAATATTGCCACGGATATGGCGAAGATCCGGCATCGCATTTGTCGCGGACGTTCGAGGAAGTCGGCGGCTATGACGAGATCGTCCTGCTCCGCGATATCCCCTTCCAGTCGCATTGCGAGCATCATATGGCGCCGATCATCGGCAAGGCTCACATCGCCTATCTGCCGCGCAGCACCGTCGTCGGTATCTCGAAGCTGGCGCGCGTGCTGAATGGATATGCGCGAAGGCTGCAGATCCAGGAGCGTCTCACCACCGAGGTTGCGGATTGCATCTGGACTCACCTCAAGCCGCAGGGCGTCGCCGTCGTGATCGAAGCGAGCCACGCCTGCATGACGGCGCGGGGCGTCCGCACGCCGGGCGTGGCGATGACCACGAGTTGCATGATGGGCGTGTTTCGCGAGGATGAGCGCAGCCGCAAGGAAGTTCTGGCGCTGATGGGGCTGGGGTAGGCTATTCGTTCGAGATTGCTTGAATCGTCATCCCGGCGGAGGCCGGGATCCACGTCACGGTCTTCGTGCGATCGCTAGACCTGTGGGTCCCATGGATCCCGACTTTCGTCGGGATGACAAAGCGGAAGACTCTAAAACCCGCCCTTGGTATCGAAATAATCCCGCCAGGCGAGGATCTTCGGACCGTCCATCTCGAAAATGCCCATCAGCTTGATCGAGATGATCTGCTTGCCATCGGCATCGTAGAAAATGTCGGTACGCTCGGTGAGCACGACATTGCCCTTCGCCGCGGCGTGGTGGACAACCACCTCGCCACGTTCGAAGGGATATTGCGCGCCGAAGCCGTCGAGGAACATCATCGCCTGGTCGAAGCCGACCGTGGTGGCGATGCCGACGTTTTCCCACACCGTTTCCGGTGTGAAGCGACGCCGCATCGCCTCGATCATGTCCGCCTTGCCGAGCCCCCATTCGTCGAAGAAGGCGAGGACTTCGGTCAGCGCGTCAGACATGAAATCAATCTTCCTCGGCAATCAGGACGCGCATTCCGGCGAGATCGTCGGTCATCACGAGCTGGCACGACAGGCGCGAATATTCATTGCGATGCGATGATCCGTCGAGCAGGTCGTTCTCGTCGGTCGAAAGCTCGGGGAGCTTCGCGGAGAATGCCGGATCGATATGGACATGGCAGGTCGCGCAAGAGCAGCAGCCACCGCACAAAGCGAGCAGTTCATCAACGCCATTGTCACGGATTATTTCCATGATGTTGGCGCCGGGGGCGGCGTCGAGAACCTTCTCGGAGCCATCGCGTGTGACGATGATCAGTTCAGCCATGACGAAATCTTCTCCAATAAATATGTGCGTTCGCTCAAATCGGCGGAGCGGCTGTCTGCACCTTCCGAACGGCAGGGTCCAGCCGGTTTTGGCCGTTCCGTCAGCGGACCTCGGGCTTCACCGGGAAGCGATCGAAGTAGAAATCGAAGTGCTTGCGGATCTCAGCGGCGGTGATGCCGAAATCCCGCTCCAGATTATAGACGAGCTTGCCTTTCTTCTGCTTTCCTTCGGTTTCGGCGAGATAGCTGTGGAGTTCGGCAAGCGCCTCGTCGGTAAGCGGCAGGTCCGCGATCCGATAGATTTCACGCAGGACGCTGTCCGGGTCCTTGATCCATTGATCGAAATAAACGTCGATGGTCTGCGCAGCGGGGAGCACGTCACGATCGCGAACGCAGGCACGCAGCAGCCGTTCGTAACGATCGATCCAATAGCCCTTCGGCTCTTCGGGGTCGACGCGCTTGCGCAGGATGCGTGAAGCATAGAGCGCCATCGTCATTGCCGATCGGATCGAGCCGACCGGATCGCGATGCGTGATCACGAAAGTCGCGTCGGGGAAGGTCTTGTAGAGCGCCGGGAGCTGCTCCATGTGCTGCGGGCACTTGATCACCCAGCGGTTCGGACCGCGCAAATAGGTCAGGGCCTGCATCGCCCGCTTGAGATAGGCATAGGTGCCGCTCTGGTCGTGGCTGAGGAAATAATCCCGCCAGCGCGGTGCATAGGAAAGCCATTCGAGCAGGTAAGACGAGAAGTCGATTGCCTGGAGCTCGATGTCCTCGCTGATATGATCGGCTGAGAACTCATGCATGATCGCCATGTAGGGCAACACCGCCTCATAGCCGGCCCAGCCCTGCTCAGCGCGAGTCCAGCGTGGGTTGGGATCTTCGGCGGTCGGTTCGTCGCCCGGCGCGGGGATTGGAGCGATCGCCTCCCACCACGGCAGCGAGCGCAAGCGCTTGTCGGCGCTGAGCAACCCGAGCATGTGGGTCGTACCCGAACGCGGCAATCCAGCCA
Source organism: Sphingomonadaceae bacterium (assembly GCA_947476425.1). Taxonomy (GTDB): domain Bacteria; phylum Pseudomonadota; class Alphaproteobacteria; order Sphingomonadales; family Sphingomonadaceae; genus CANJQJ01. The sequence goes on from CANJQJ010000009.1 coordinate 60,546, forward strand.
CGATGATTGGCCGCTCGATCTCGATGTCGAGAACCTGCGGGTTGCGGCGGATGAAGTCTTCCAGGCGAAGGCGGGTGGCAGCGTAGCGCACCATCATCTGGAACAGGTTTACCCGAGTGATGGCGGAGGCGTTGTCGTCTTCCTCGACGGCCTGCATCCATACGCCGAGACGCTCCCGGAAGTCGTCCGCACCGAAATCGGAGAGGCCCGTTTCCGCCATAGCGGCGCCAAGAATGGCCTCTTCGGTGAACGCGATCGGCACTGACGCCGCGCCCGCAAGCGCCTGCTCCTGGATCGGCGTGAGCACCGGATTACGAAGGTCCGTCATATCGATGACGCCGCTGTCGCTCGCCTGATCCTGCGTTGTCGTCATCCTGAATCCTCTCTCGATCAATCGGTCTGCATGCCTGTGGCCATGACTAAGCCGTACTCTGGCTATCGCACGCAATCGGCAAGCGTGTCGCGACACTGCCAAAAGTCGGCACGGTCTGCCACGCATGCCTTGCGTCTTGCTACGTTAACGCGCTATTTTCGCGCCCGACGAGCTTTGCCCGGCGCGGGACAAGGCCGGGGAGAGGCATGTCATGCACGCCCAATCAGAAGTTTACGATATCCCACCGATCGATTCGCTTGAATGTGTGGTGGAGGGTCGGTTGTCGCTGCCAGGTGCGGTGATCGAGCTGCACGACTATAATTTTCATACGCCGCAGCACGCGCGGTTCACGTCGCCGCGAAGTTTTCTCGATCTCGCGCTCTCGCCGCGTCCGGGTACGCCACGTGGCGGTTATGCCGATGCGCCCGGGCTGCCCTACCAGGCTCTTGGCGAAATTTTGTTCGTACCGGCCGACAAGACGCTTGAGACCGAATGGGGCGCCGGCAGGCAGCGTTCGATCTGCTGCGGATTCGATGGCAAGCGACCAGACGATGAATTGTTCGATCTCCTCCAGCTTGAGGCTTGCCTCGATGTTCGCAGCCCGCTGGTCCGGGATGCGATGCTGCGGCTTGCTCGTGAAATCGAGTCGCCGGGTTTTTGCAGTGAAATCCTCGCCAATGCGATCTGGATCGAGATCGCGGTCGAGCTTGGCCGCTATTTGCGCCGGGCCGGCGCGCACGCGGAAGACCATGCAGGGGCGCTCAGTCCGACGCAGTTGCGGGCGATCAATGAATTGATCCAGCAACCCGGCAAGCTTCCGACGGTATCAGATCTCGCACGGCTATGCGGGCTGAGCACGCGGCATTTTTTCCGCATGTTTCGCGCGACAACCGGAATGACGCTGTCCAACTATGCCGCCGAGAAGCGGATCGAGCGCGCCAAGCTACTGCTCGGAACGCCAAGGTCGGCGATCAAGGAAATCGCATGGCAGTGCGGTTTCGAAACTTCGGCAGCGTTTTCTGCGGCGTTCCGCAAGGCGGTTGGCGTTACGCCAAAGGATTATCGGGGCGCCTTGATCCATTGAGGGCAGCGATGCCGGACGTCGCTCCGGCGATGCTGATGGCATCCGCCAGCAATCTTCGATCCTTGTCGGGGCAACGCGCGCGCCGCAAGGTCCGGCCAGAAATTCATAAGATGAGGAGCATGTCGTGGCGGAAAACCTGTTTGATCTGACGGGCAAGGTGGCGGTCGTCACGGGCGCCAATTCGGGGCTCGGATTTGGATTTGCACGCGGCCTCGCGCGCGCCGGCAGCGATGTCGTGATCTGGGGACGCCGGGCGGACAAGAATGAGGCCGCCGCGGAGAAGCTGCGGGCATTCGGCACGCGTATCCTCACCGATGAAGTCGATGTCAGCAACGAGGAACAGGTGGTCGCTGGCATGGCTCGCGCGGTGGCCGAGATGGGGCGTGTCGACACCGTCGTCGCCAATGCCGGGTTCGCAACCCAGAAGCCGTTCCACGAGATGGACAGCAAGACGTGGCACGCCATGATCGATGTTGCGTTCCACGGGGCTTTCTACACGCTGCGTGAGGCGGCAAAGCATATGGTTGCACGGTTCGACGCTGGCGATCCCGGCGGCTCGCTGATCATCTGCGGAAGCGGATCGATTTACCAGGGCGTACCGACGCTGGCACATTATGCCGCTGCCAAGGGTGGCATGTGGTCGATGTCGAAGACGTTGGCGGCTGAGCTTGGTCCCAAGGCCATCCGCTGCAACGTGATCGCACCGGGCTTCATCATCACCGAGATGACGATGGCCGATCCCGAGATCGGTGCCGCGATCACCAAGATGGTCGAGGCGAAGACCCCGCTGGGCCGGGCCGGAAATCCCGACGATCTCGAGGGCGCGGTCGTATATCTGGCAAGCGACATGTCGCGCTATCACACTGGCGACGCGCTCATGATCGACGGCGGCAAGCTCAACATGAACTGATTGGACCGCCAGTCCAAAGCCCATCTTCGGGTAGGGCACGCCCTACCCGAATTCACACAGTCATCCGTTCCCAGAGGATCAGATCATGTTCGCACGTCCGAACGCCCAGCATAGCCAGATTGCCTACGTCACGAATGACATCGAGGCGGCGGCAAGGCAGTTTTCGGAGCAATTCAGCACACCCGGATTTTTCATCTTTGAAAATCCCCGGGGTGAGCCGGGCATGCCTTCGCCGCACTTGAAGATCGGCCTGGCTCGCGTTGGCGGGATCGAGATCGAGTTGATCGAGCCGATCGGCGATACGGCGCCATTGTTCAGCGATGTGCTGCCTGGCGGTGATGGCCTTGCGATCCAGTTCCATCATGTCGCGATTCGCATCGATGGCCCGGTCGAGAATTGGGATGCCCATTCGGCGTCGATCGACAAGCAGGCGCATCCGATCGTCTTCGAAGGCACGATGGGAGACGATCTGCGCTTTTTCTACACCGACGAGCGATCGACGCTCGGCCATTATGTCGAGCATGTGTGGATGTCCGAAAAAATGCTGGCGCAGGTTGGCGCTGCCACGCCGACCTATCCAGCCAAAGGCTGAGGAGTTCTTTCATGACGGTTGCGTTGTCCAAGCTCAATTTCCGGGATGTGGGTGGTCTCCGCGCAGTCGATGGGCGCGTGATTCGGCCCAATCTGATTTTTCGCTCCGAAGGTCCGGCGAACTTCATGGCCGCGCATCACGAAGAGCTTGAAGCGATCGGGTTCAAGACGATCTGCGACCTGCGCTCGGCGATCGAGCGCGAGGAAGCGCCCAATGATTGGGCCGGCCCAGATTGCCGCATGCTTCATCTCGACATCAATATCGATATCCGCGCCCAAGGCGAGGAGTCCGATCCAGCCGACGAACATGACTGGGGTGACCTGTGGGGCTCGCTCCGCAACGATCCTACGGCGGAGCGTGCGCATTGGGTGATGAGCGAGAGCTATCGTCATATGCCGGCTGCGTTGCTGCCCAACATGAAGTTGATTGTGCAATCCCTTATCGACGGCGACGTGCCGATGATGATCCACTGCACCGCAGGCAAGGATCGCACCGGCGTATCGGTCGGCTTGCTTCTCCTCCTTGCCGGGGTCGGCCATGACGATGTGATCGCCGATTATCAGCGCTCCGTCATCTTCGGCGAGAATATGTGGGTGACAGGCGCGATCGAAGTCGGCTTCAATAAAATGTTCGGCTTCATGCCTGATCGCGATGTCGTAGACGCCACGACCGGGGTCAATCCGGACTATCTCGAGTCAGCGCTTGCCGAAGTTCGCAAGCGTTGGGGCACCGTCGCGGATTATTTCACGGCGGCGGGCGTGGACAATGCCATGCAGGCCAGGCTGCGCGAAGCCATGCTTGAACCCGCGCGCGCCGATACGTCTGCCAACTGACGCAAGCGCCAACCTGCCGACAATCGAATTCCACGTCACGGCCGCGCGATCGTGACGCATCAATCTGACATCCAAAGGAGAAAAGACGTGAGCAACAAGGAAAAGTGGAACAAGGGTCTCGAGATCGTCGATGCGGTCTATGGCCCAACCTCGCAGAGCATGATGGCCGGCATGAACGAAATTCCCTTCGTCGCCGAGACCGTCGAGCATGTGTTCGCCGACATCTGGGCACGTCCTGCGCTCTCGATGCGCGACAAGCGCCTGCTCGTCATCGGTGCGACCGCGATGCTCGGTCGTCCTGACTTGATCGAAGTCCAGGTGGCCGGCGCGATCGTCAATGGCGAACTCACCGAAGAGCAACTCGCTGACCTGCCATTGCTGATGCTGTTCTACTCGGGCGCGGGCAACGCAACCGCGCTCCATCGCGGAATTCTCGCCGCCAAGGCGCGCGCGGCTACGCTCAAGGGCTGATCCGACACTGGTTCTTGACTCCCCTCCCTGCAACGGAAGGGGAGTCAAAGTACGAACATCGGTGGAAGCAATGCGCTTCCACCGCATGCGATCAGGCTCTACGGCGGGGCTAAACCCAATGCCCCAGCCTCAGGACCCCGATCTTGCGCGTAGACCTGTTTGATTTCGCCCTGCCGCCGGAGCGGATTGCCCTGCGTCCATCCGAACCGCGCGATGCCGCGCGCCTGCTCAAGCTCGACGCTGACGGCCTGGCGGACCATGGCGTCCGCGACCTGCCGGGGCTCCTGCAGCCCGGCGACTTGCTTGTCTTCAACGACACCCGCGTCATACCCGCCCAACTAGAGGGGAAGCGCGGCGATGCGAGCATCGGTGCCACCCTGCACAAGCGCGAAGGTCTGCGTCGCTGGCGTGCTTTCATTCGCAACGCCAAGCGCCTGCACGAAGGCGACTTGATCGATTTCGGTCAAGGAGTCGAAGCGATCGCCTCCGCACGCGGCGAGGATGGCAGTTTCCTGCTCGATTTCTCGGGAGACGAACCGGTCGAGATCCTGCTCGAGCGCGTCGGTCGAATGCCGCTTCCCCCTTACATCGCAGGCAAGCGCGCGGCCGACGAAAGGGATCGCGAGGATTATCAGACGATGTTCGCCCGCGAACAGGGTGCGGTTGCGGCCCCCACGGCAGCGCTTCATTTCACCCCGGCGCTGATGGATGCGCTCTGCGCGCGCGGTATCGGCCATGCAACGCTGACGCTTCACGTCGGCGCGGGAACCTTCCTGCCGATGAAGGCCGATGATACCGCCGATCATGTCATGCATTCGGAATGGGGACGTATCGATGGCGTCACCGCCGATCGCATCAACGCCGTTCGTGCAGCGGGCGGACGGCTGATCGCGGTGGGAACGACGAGCCTTCGCCTTGTTGAAAGCGCCGCCGACACCGATGGCGTTGTCCGGCCCTTCGAAGGCGATACTGCGATCTTCATCACCCCCGGTTATCGGTTCAGGGCGATTGACGGGCTGATCACCAATTTTCACCTGCCGCGTTCGACGCTCTTCATGCTGGTGTCGGCACTGATGGGTCGCGAGCGGATGCAGGCAGCGTACGAGCATGCGATCACCGATGGCTACCGTTTCTACTCGTACGGGGATGCCAGCCTCTTGATTCCATGAGGAACGTACGCCCGGCGCGGCGAGTGCCGATTGCCTACTCCTTGCGAGTAGTCGCCTGGCGCGCGTGAAGCATGAGTATAGTGCCCGGTCGCGCACGCGAAGATCATGGTTAAATCACGTAAACTATGAATCTTGCGGACGTGCGTCCGCCGAGGACCAGCTACGAGGCCAATGACTCTCACGCTTCGAGCAAGGAGGAGGCTGCAATGCGTGGAATGGCGATAATGCTTGCGACAGCGATGGCGAGTGCGGCAATCGGCGGTTCGCCCGCATGGGCAAGCAGTTGCACTGGTACGTGCGGCAATCTCGGACCTAATGGCGACGTCACTGCGCCCCCGGCGGGCGGACCTGACTATGGGTATGTCAGCACCAATGGTGGCGTGGATGGTGCGGGCCAGATCAGCGGGGTCGATGGCACCAACGGTTCCGAATATATCACCGACACATTCTCCGCGAACGCCGGCGATCCGCTCAAATTCTATTTCAACTACATCACATCGGACGGCACCGGCGCATTCGTCGACTATGCCTTCACCGAATTGCTGACTTCGGGCGATGCACATGTAGCGTGGCTATTTACCGCGCGGACGACCCCGTCGGGCAATACGAGTCCGGGCTTTGATCTTCCGACCAATGATTCGACCCTTAACCCCCCTACGACACCAATAAATGGTGGCGCCACCAACTGGTCGGGTCTCGGAAGCGATTCCGGTGCATGTTTTCAAGGTGTGGGTCAGGGCTGCGGCAGCACTGGCTGGATTGAGTCCCTGTTCAATATCGCGGATGCAGGCAGCTACAAGATCCGCTTTGGTGTCTCGAATTTTGGAGATAACCAATTTGATTCGGGCTTGGCCTTCGCCGGGGTCACCGTGAACGGCGAGGAGGTGCCGATTGGCGGCATTCCGGAGCCGGCTAGCTGGGCGATGCTGATCGCCGGTTTCGGCATGGTGGGCGCCGCCATTCGTCGCCGCCGTTCGATCGCGGTTACATATGCCTGAGACTGCTTGGTGCGTGGTTTGATAGCCCACTCCCTCCAACGGAGGGCTTGGGGTTATCGGCACTCGATCTCGAACAGATCCTAGGATTGCGCGATATAGGTCCAGATCAAGCGCCCCGTCAGCGCGAGCGAGATCGTCACCAATAGCGGCCTTATCACCCGGGCACCGAACCGCATTGCGGTGTGGCTGCCGATCCACGCCCCGGTCATCGAACCCATTGCCATGGAAAAGCCAAGCAACCACAACGTCTTTCCACCCAGTGCGAACATCGTAAGCGCGGCAAAGTTGCTGGTCAGGTTGAACAACTTGGTGAGCGCAGTTGCCTTGGTCAGGCCATAGCCTCTCAGTGCCACAAGGGTGGTGACATAGAATGCACCAGTACCCGGTCCGAAGAAGCCGTCGTAGAATCCGACCGCGCCGCCGATCTGCGCATAACCGTTCGATCCGACGCGGTGCTTGGCATCCTCGTCATGCATGCGCGGGCTTATCATCACATAAATCGCTACGACGACCAGCAAGACGGGGACGATCAGGCTCAGGATATTGGTGTCGATCGACTGCACGACGAGCGATCCGCATGCCCCGGATATGAAGATCGTCAACACCGTCCAGCGGTTGCGCCGCCAGTCGATCAGTCCCTTGCGACCGTAGTTGAAGCAGGCCGTGCTGGTTCCCATCGCGGATTGAAGCTTGTTGGTCGCGAGTACGTTTATCGGCGGGATCCCGGCGAACAGCATGGCTGGAACAGTCAGCAATCCTCCGCCGCCAGCGATCGCGTCGACGAAACCCGAGCAGACGCACACCAGCGGCAGGATGAAATAGATTTCGGGCGCAAGGTTCATGTCTCGCCCATACAGTCCAATAGCGTCGGGGCAAGCTTGCAGCTAAGGGGCGATCCATGAGTAACGCCCGCTTCTCCTTTTCGATCGCCGCCACCGACGGCGCGGCACGCACCGGCACCATCTCGATGCTGCGCGGCGAGATTCGCACGCCGGCTTTCATGCCCGTCGGTACTGCCGCCACGGTGAAGGCGATGAAGCCCGCGGATGTTCGCGCGAGCGGTGCCGACATCATCCTCGGCAACACCTATCATCTGATGCTCAGGCCCGGGGCCGAGCGGGTGGCGAGGCTCGGCGGATTGCATGGTTTCATGCAATGGGAGCGCCCGATCCTCACCGATAGCGGTGGCTATCAGGTGATGAGCCTGTCCGCGCTCACCAGGCTGACCGAGGAAGGCGTCGCCTTCTCGAGCCATCTCGATGGTTCGAAGCATATGCTGAGCCCTGAACGTTCGATGGAGATCCAGCGGCTGCTCGGCTCGGATATCGTCATGGCGTTCGACGAGTGCACCAAGAATGGCGTCGCTCGTGACGCGGCCGCATTGTCGATGGAACGATCGATGCGGTGGGCGAGACGTTCGCGCGAGGGCTTCGACGCCGGGGGCGAGCATGCCGATCGGTCGGCATTGTTCGGTATCCAGCAGGGCGCCCTGGACGAGGATCTTCGCCTGAGATCCGCCCAGGCACTCACCGAGATCGGCTTTGATGGCTATGCCGTCGGTGGCCTCGCGGTAGGAGAGGGGCAGGAGGCGATGTTCGCCACGCTCGATTTTGCTCCGGGCCAGTTGCCCGCCCACAAGCCGCGCTACTTGATGGGGGTCGGCAAGCCCGATGATATTGTTGGGGCAGTCGAGCGCGGAATCGACATGTTCGATTGCGTGTTGCCGACGCGGTCTGGGCGAAATGGCCAGGCCTTTACCTGGAATGGTCCCGTCAACATCCGAAATGCCCGGCATGCCGAGGATCAGGGTTCCCTTGATCCGGTATGTGGATGCCCGGTATGCGCCACCTGGAGCCGGGCCTATCTGCACCATCTCGTTCGATCGGGCGAGATGCTCGGCGCGATGCTGATGACCGAACATAACCTCCATTTCTACCAGGCGCTTATGTCAGGGCTGCGTGCCTCTATCGCCGAGGGCCGGCTAACTGCTTACGCGAATGAATTCCGGGCGCGCTATCATTCGCGTTGACCCCGCCGCATCTTCGGGCTTCTCTCCGGCATCGGCCTCCCTTAAGGCAATGCAATGATCGCGATTGACCGGATGGATGCAGCGCTGATCGCCGCCTTGCTGGCTGCGTGGCTGATCGTCGCGGTCTGGGCGACCTATGCGGGCATGAGGCGAATGCGGGCCGCCCGGGGCGCCCAGCACGATGCTCATCGCCTGTCAGCGATGCTTGCCAGTGCCCCGGCATTGTCGGTGCTCGTCGAGGCCGACGGGCGGATGAGCGGCGATTCCCGCCTCGCCGCCTGGCTCGGGCTGGGCCATCTTCCCGAGTTCCTGACCGAACTCCTTGGCGCCGACAATGTCCTGACCCGCGAGGATTCGACCAATCTGGGGAGAGACATCAACGCTGCTCAACGCGCTGGCAGGAGTTTTGCGCGATCGATCAGGGTTCGCGATTCGAAGCGAGTGTTGATGGTGCGCGGTGCTCGCGCTGACGATCGTATCGTTCAGGGCGGTGCGGTCTTGTGGTTTTTCGACGCCACTGAAAACCTGATGGAGATCGAGCATCTTGAAGGTGAGCGCTCCAAGCTCAGTCGCGCTATCGAGGCGCTGTCGGCCCTGATCGAAGCGGCGCCCTTCCCGATGTGGCATCGCGGCCCGGACTTTCGCCTTGCCCTGGTCAACACCGCTTATGTCCATGCAGTCGAAGCGAAGAGCGCCGCCGACGTGGTCGCACGGGGGCTTGAGCTGGTCGAAGTAACAGGTGGCACCGGCCCCGCAGCTGCTGCCGAAGCTGCGCAACGCGGTGGACGAATCGCCACACGCACCGTCCCGGCGACAATCGCCGGCGCGCGCCGCATGATTCGTATCGTCGATGTCCCGCTCGGTGCGGCGGGCGTTGCCGGCTATGCGGTCGATGTCGAGGAGCTTGAGGAAGCCCGCGCCGATCTTGCGCGCTTCGCCCGCGCCCAGCGTGACCTGCTCGATCGCCTCTCGGCGGGCGTCGTCCAGTTCGGTGCGGATCGCGCACTCGCCTTTTTCAATCAACCCTTCGTGCGGATGTTCGCGCTCAAGCCCGATTGGCTCGCGGACAAGCCTGAATTTGATCGCGTTCTCGAACGCATGCGCGAAGCGCAACGCTTGCCCGAAGCGCGGGATTTTCCCGGCTGGAAGGCCGAGCGACGGGGCTGGTTCACGCAAGGCGATGCTGCGATCGAGGAGGCTTGGCAGCTGCCTGGCGGTGCGCATTTGCGCGTCGTCGCCCAGCCGCTGCCCGATGGCGGGCTGTTGCTGATTTTCGAGGATCGCACTGAACAGCTCCAACTCGCCAGCGCTCGCGACACACTCTTGCGCGTGCGTGCGGCGACGTTCGACAATTTGTTCGAGGCGATCGGCGTATTTGCCGCGGACGGCCGAATCCACCTCTGGAACAGCCGATTCAGGGACTTGTGGGATCTCGACGAAGAGGTGCTTGCCGCTCATCCGCGGGTCGATGCCTTTGTGGAAATGGTGGCGCCGAGGCTGACAAACCCCTCCCATGCCGGCCTTATTCGGGAACTCGTCCGCATTGCCACCGTCGATCGCCAGCAGCGTTCGGGGCGTGTCATGCTATCGGATGGGCGGCATTTCGAGTTTGCCGCCGTGCCGCTTCCCGATGGCAATGCGCTCTTCACGATGCTCGACATCACCGCCAGTCGTAGCATCGAGGCGGCGTTGCGCGAGCGCAACGAAGCGCTGGAGGAAGCCGACAAGCTCAAGAACGCCTTCGTTGCCAACATGAGCTATGAATTGCGCGTGCCGCTCACCACGATCGCCGGATTTGCGGAGATGCTTGCGGGCGGATATGCGGGCGCGCTCGAACCCGCGGCGAAGGAATATCTCGACGCGATCCTTATCTCGGTCGCACGTCTCAGCAAGGTGATCGAGGATGTTCTCGATCTCACCCAGTCCGAAGCCGGCAGCCTGCCGCTCGCCCAGGAAGATGTCGACATGGTGGATGTCACGACCCAGGCCGCGCGGCTGGCCGAGTCTGCGTCCAATGCCAAGTCGATCTCCTTCGTCGCACAGATCGATCCGCGCCTCGGGATGGTGAAGGGCGATCGCAAGCGGCTCGTCCAGTCGCTCGATCATCTTCTCCGCAATGCGGTGGGATACACGCAGGAGGGCGGGCGGGTCCTGCTGCGTGCCGCGCTGGATGGGGCGAACATCGAGATCGTGGTCTCGGATAACGGTCCGGGCATCGTACCCAAGGAGCGTGAGCGGCTGTTCGATCGCTTTCATCGCACCAGCGTCACGCCACATCATCGGGACGGCAATGCGGCGCTCGGCATCGGACTGCCGCTGACGCGGCAATTGATCGAGGCCCATGGTGGTTCGATCGTCCTGACCAGCGAAGGCGGGGAGGGGACTACTGTCGTCGTGCGGTTGCCGCGCGCCCAGAAGACTCTGACCAGGTCGAAATGATCCTTCCCGACGAATCCGCAACGCGGAAGCTCGGCGCACGATTGGCCGCCGTGCTTCGTCCCGGAGATGTGATCGGGCTTTTCGGCGATCTGGGGGCCGGCAAGACCAGTTTCGCGCGCGGCCTGTTGACCGGGCTTGGCCTTGACGAAGAAGCACCGAGCCCAAGCTTCGCGATCGTCCAGCCCTATGATGCTCCCGACGTTCGCGTGCCGGTCTGGCATGTCGATCTTTATCGTATCGAGGATACCGCCGAAGTTCGCGAACTCGGGCTCGACGAAGCGCGTGAAGAGGCTGCCTTGGTGATCGAATGGCCCGAACGCCTGGGTGAGGGCCTGTGGCCCGATACCCTTCGGTTGCACTTCGAAGTCCAACATGCTGGCCCTCGCCGCTTGACAGCGGACGTGCCGCAAGCTTGGGAGGGGCGATGGCCCCCACCGGATCCGCGATGACTCCTCCATCTTCCGCACCCCGCTTCCTGGCCGCAAATGGCTGGGGCGATGGCATCATCCGGCCGCTTGCGGGCGATGCGTCGTTTCGCCGTTATTTCCGTGTCCATGCGCCGGATCGCACTGCGGTTCTGATGGATGCGCCGCCGCCGCACGAGGATCCTCGCCCGTTCATATCGGTCGCCAGGCATCTCCACGCGCTCGGCTTCGCGGCACCGGCGATCATCGCGTCGGACCTGGAAGCCGGGCTCGTCCTGATCGAGGATTTCGGCGACAGCCGCATGGCTGAGGTGATCGCTGCCCGGCCAGCGCGCGAGAGCGCGATATATGCGCAGGCGATCGACCTCCTTGTCGAACTCGGTCGGCACCCCGCAATGGCGGAACTCGCGCCATATGACCTGGAAGTCTATCAGCGTGAGGCAGGGCTGTTCACCGAATGGTATGCTCCCGCACTCGGCCTGGAAGTCGATGCCGAGGGATATCGCCTTGCCTGGCAGGAAGCGCTTTCGCCTCTGGCAGGTCATCATGCCGTCACTGTCCTGCGCGATTATCATGCCGAGAACATCATGTTGCTCGATCATGGCAAGAGGCTTGGATTGCTTGATTTCCAGGATGCGCTTGCCGGGCACCCAACCTATGATCTCGTCTCGCTCCTCCAGGATGCGCGGCGTGACGTCTCCGTGGAACTCGAGGCTTCGATGATCGCGCGTTACGCCTCGGCAATGCCGTTCGACGATGCTGCCTATGCGCTGCTCGGAGCCCAGCGCAATGCCAAGATTCTCGGCATTTTCACGCGATTGTGGAAGCGCGACGGCAAGCCCCGCTATTTGACCTATCAGCCGCGAGTCTGGGGCTGTCTTGAGCGCGATCTCGCGCATCCGGCGCTTGCCCCCGTTGCTGCATGGTTCGATCGTAACGTGCCGTTCTCGGGTCGAGCCACCGCTTGGGACACCTATGTAGAATGAGCAAGGCTCTCCCCATTCGCACCGCCATGGTGCTCGCCGCCGGGTTGGGCAAGCGCATGCGCCCGCTTACTGCGACACGACCCAAG
>CANJQJ010000010.1 GCA_947476425.1 Sphingomonadaceae bacterium
GCTTCCGCTTCCGTGCCAGCGCCGCTGCACCCAAAACCAGAAAGGAAAAACCAGTCCCTTGACCCAACCCTCGCAACGCGAGACATAGCAACCACCCGGGTCACTTCTCAGTGAAAATCCCGGGTCACTTCTCAACGCAAATCAACAGCAAGGTGCTCGGGATCAGCAGCGATGCCGTGATCGACGAGAAATTGGGCCCGGTCTACATCACCCGGATAGCCCTCTCGCGTTCAACGGTTGATCGTGGCGATCGCGAGGTGCCGATCCTGCCCGGCATGGTCGCGATTTCCGACATCAAGACCGGACGTCGCAGCTTCATGAGCTACCTGATGAGTCCGATCCAGGAAGCGCGGCTCGAAGCCGGCCGGGAACGGTAGAGGCTAAGCGCTGAGAATCTTGGTGATCGACAGGATCGGGTGATCGGTGAGGTCCTTCGGGACCTCCTGGATCAGGCGCGATTCGACTTCCTTGTGATAATGCTTGCGCAGTTCGCCGAGAGTCCGCGGCGGCGCGACGACGATGAGCTGCTCGAAATCGCCCGCCAGCGCACGCCGACGAAGCATGTCGGCGGCATCGGCGGCGAAGCGGTCTTCCTCAAGCTGGTGGAAGTCGGTGGCTTCGGTGGCACTGCGGGCGTTGCCGAAGCCGGCATTGACTCGGCCCGGGCCGTCGGTTCCCTGTTCGCGGGTGGGCGGATTATATTGCTCGCCATGCGCTTCGACCCGGAGCGTGGGATCCATCGGATTCCCGTCGTTGCGCAGGAACAGGAATTTCCTGCCGTCCGCCACGAGTATCAGCGCCTTGTTGGGTATCGTCATGCCCGCTCTCCTTCCGCAGCATATCGCGCGGTCATTGTCGGATTGCTAAAGGGATCTCTACGGAAACAAGTTCCTTCCGGCGGATAATTCGTCCTTGCCAACTGTACAGCTGTTGTCGTTCCGAAGAAAGCGGTGGCGACGGATTCAGGCCTCGCTTTCATGCAGCGGAACCGCTGCCCTGACTGCGGCCATGGGTATCGGGGCATAGACGTGGGGGAAGAGTGCTCCGCCACGCGAGACTTCCCATTTCACCGCGTCGCCAAGCACCGCAAGGTCGATTTCCGCGAGCATCAGCCCGGTTTGCCCGGCGAAATGCTTGGTCGCGGTTCCTTCGACCTGATCGGCGGTCGACAAATGGATATAGCCATCGGCGAGATCGACCGGAGCGCCCTGAAATACCCCTTCGGCTTGCCAGGAGGCCCATTGGGAGGCGGTCAGGATCTTGAAGGCGGTGGTGGCGGTCATCTAGATGTCCTGCACCAGCCGGCCGTAAAGCTCGGGCCTGCGATCGCGGAAAAAACCGAAGGCGGCGCGGTGGCGCTTTACGCGATCGAGATCGATGGTCGCGACCAGTACGCCGGTTTCCTCGCGCCCGAAGCTTGCGAGATAGTCGCCGCGCTCGTCAGCGATGAAGCTGTGGCCGTAGAAGGTCTGGCCATTCTCGGTGCCGATGCGATTGGACGCGATCACCGGCACGACGTTCGAAACGCTGTGACCGACCATCGCGCGCTGCCAGAGGCGGCTGGTGTCGAGCTCGGGATCGTGCGGCTCATTGCCGATCGCGGTCGGGAAGAAGAGGATGTCCGCACCCATCAGCATCATTGCGCGCGCGGTTTCAGGATACCATTGATCCCAGCAGACGCCGACGCCGAGCGTGCCGTGCGGGGTCGGCCAGACCTTGAAGCCGGTATTGCCGGGGCGGAAGTAGAATTTTTCTTCATAGCCCGGCCCGTCCGGGATGTGGCTCTTGCGGTAGACGCCCATGATCGCGCCTTTCGGGTCGATCATCGCGAGGCTGTTATAGTGATGCGGACCATCGGCCTCGAAGAAGCTCGTCGGAATATAGACGCCGAGCTCGGCGGCCAGCTTACGCATCGCGATCACGCTGGGATGCTCTTCGGTAGGCTTGGCGCGAACGAACAGGCCTTCGTCCTCGACCTGGCAGAAATAATGACCTTCGAACAATTCCGGCGGCAGGATGACCTGCGCACCCTTCGCGGCGGCCTCGCGGATGAGCCCGGAAACGCGCGCGATGTTTTCCGCGACATCGTCGGTGAGCGCGAGCTGGAGGGCGGCGACGGTGATTTCGGTCATTTTTCTCAGGCCTCCGGAATCTGCTGGCTGATGCAGTGGAAACTGCCGCCGCCCGACAGGATCGCGTCGGCGGAGAGGCCTACCACGTCGCGGCCGGGAAACAGCCCCCTGAGGACGTCCAGCGCTGCCTCGCGGTTCCGTCCGCCTTCGTAGGTGGGCATCACCACGCTGCGATTGCCGATGTAGAAATTCATGTAGGAGGCGGGCACCACTTCGTCATCCCATTCGATCAGGCCGGGCGAGGGGAATTCCACGACCTCGATCCCGGCGGCGCGCGCCCGATCGGCGGCATCGGCGAAAATCGCGGCATTGGGATCGTTCGCATCGGCGGCGACCGGCACGAGCAGCCGGTTTTCGCCGACGAAGCGGGCGAGATTGTCGACATGGCCGTCGGTATGATCATTGGCGAGGCCGTCGCCGAGCCAGAGGAAGCGCGTGAAGCCGAGATCAGCGCCGAGCCGCGCCTCGATTTCGGCCTTGCTCATGCCCGGATTGCGATTGGGATTGAGCAGGCATTGCTCGGTGGTGACCATAAGCCCCGCGCCATCACCATCGATCGCGCCGCCTTCGAAGATCCAGTCGGCGGTGCGAATCGCAAAGCCAGTGGTGGCGGCGAGGCGGGCGCCGATCGTCTGGTCGCCGGGCAGTTCATATTTGCCGCCCCAGAAGTTGAAGCCGAAATCGACGGCGACCAGCGAGCTTCCCTCGCGGACGATGATCGGCGCGGTATCGCGCAGCCAGATATCGCCGAATGTCTGAACGATCACGTCGGCGAGATCGCCAGCCAGCGCGCGGGCGGCTTTGGCGGATTCTTCGTCGGCTGCGACGAGGATTACGCGTTCGCCGGCGCCGATCGCACGCGCGAAGGCGGCAACTTCCGCCCGCGCGGGTTCGAGATTGTCCTCCCACAGGTCGGGATGGCTCGGGAAGCCGATCCAGACGGCGGCGTGCGGGGCCCATTCGGCGGGTTGGTGGATATTGCTCATGGCAAGCGGCCATAGCGCCCGACGCAGGGGATTTGAACTGGCTTACGGTCACAAAGATCACGCATTTCGTGAAATAAAATTGCGTGGACCGGGCGTTTCGATCGCATGGGCGTCACAAACATCTGATCCTCGGCTCGGCTGGCGGTTCAGGCGGTGGCACCGGCTCGGCGCGAACGAAGCGGATCGGCGGCTCGCGACGCTTACTGACTGGCGGAACGGCGGTTATCGCTCGCAAGGCCGCGATCATCAGCCGCTGGTTGGGGCGCTCCTGCCAGCCGACGATGCAACCGCGATGAAACACCGGAACGCGCTCCGGATCGAGCACCGCGCTGAACAGCGCGCCACGCGCCGCATCCCAGCCGATCTGGATCGCAAGTTCCCAGGCATCGGCGAAGCCCTCGGCGCCTGGCTTGTCACGCAAGCCATATGCACTGTGCGCGGTCCGCCCCACCGACCTGGCAGCCGCGGTCACCACCCCGCACCGCGCCAGCGAGCCAATGAACGCGCGCTGGACTTCCGGCGTCCAGCCATTGGCGCGGCGGCGCTTCGGGGCATGCGGCTTGAACAGCAGAAGATCGTCATCGCGCATCTGCGAACTCCTTCGAGTCGTTGTGGATTCGGGAGGATAGGCTATGTACTATGTTGTAGGAAAGTTGAATTTTTGGGGGTGGGGAGCGCCTTCGGGCGCGCAGACGCGCGCACCCACCCCCAACCCCTCCCTTTCAGGGAGGGGAACCGAGGGACGTCAATGCTTCTTTCCCTCCGTCATCCCGACGAAAGTCGGGATCCATGGGACCCACAGGTCTCGCGATCGAAGGAACTCCGTATCGTGGATCCCGGCGTCCGCCGGGATGACGATTGAGGCGGGGAGCGGAGTTTTCAGCATGACGATTTTCCCTCACAACAGCCGCAGCTGGGCGCCTTCGGGCGGGCGGAAGAGGTCGGTTCGCAGGACGATCCGGTCCTGGTTGAGGCCGAGCTTGCGGCAGGCGATTGCGAAGCGGGTGCGGATGAGGTCGGCCCAGGGGCCGGATCCGCGCATGCGGGTGTGGAAATCGGGGTCGTTGTCGCGGCCGCCGCGGATCGAGCGGATCAGGCTCATTACCTTGCCGGCGCGATCGGGATGATGGGCTTCGAGCCACGCCTGGAAAAGCGGGGCGACTTCGTGCGGAAGCCGGACCGGGATGAAGAAGGCGGCGCGGGCGCCGGCTTCGGCGGCGGCCTCGAGGATATGCTCGATTTCATGATCGGTGATCGCCGGGACGACCGGGGATACCGAGACATGCACCGGGATGCCGGCGTCAGCGAGCGCTGCAATCGCGGCGATTCGCTTGGCCGGGGTTGGCGCGCGGGGCTCAAGGGTTCGCGCGGTATGCGGATCGAGCGAGGTAACCGAGATCGCGACCGCTGCAAGCCCGTCGCGTGCCATGGCGGAGAGGATGTCGATATCGCGGACGACCCGGTGCGACTTGGTGGTGATGGTCAGCGGATGCCGGGTCTCGGCGAGCAGTTCGAGGATGCTGCGGGTGATCTTCCAATCGGCCTCGATCGGCTGATAGGGATCGGTGTTGGTGCCCATCGCGATCGGTGCTGGCTGGTAATTGCGCTTCGACAGTTCCTTGCGCAACAGCGCGGCCGCCTCGGGCTTGGCGAAGAGCTTCGTCTCGAAATCGATGCCGGGCGAGAGATCGTGGAAGGCGTGGGTGGGCCGCGCGAAGCAATAGATGCAGCCATGCTCGCAGCCACGATAGGCGTTTATCGAGCGATCGAAGGGGATGTCGGGCGAGCTGTTGCGGGTGAGGATCGTTTTGGGATGCTCGACCGTCACCGTCGTGCGGGGCGGGGTTGGGGTGCCGTCGAGCAGTGCGCGTTCGTCGAGCCAGTCGCCGTCGGGCGCGCGCTGGGGCAGGTTGAACCTGCTGCTCGTCGCGTTCAGCGTTGCGCCCCGGCCGTGATGGGGTTTTTCCGACATGGGGGCAGTATAGCGGGTGGGTGGAACATATCAAGAACGAACGACGCATTCGTCATCCCGGCGGAGGCCGGGATCCACGTTGCGGTGGTGGTTCGATCGCGAGACCTGTGGGTCCCATGGATCCCGACCTTCGTCGGGATGACGAAGTGGGGGCGTCGGGATGACGAAGGTGGGCGTCCTTCGAGACGGGACTTCGACAGGCTCAGTCCCTCCTCAGGATGAGCGGTTTCCTCTGAGCCCCAATGCCCTAGTTCTTCATCCGCAGGACCGCGGTGGGGGCGTCTTTCTTGAGGGGGCCGATCGGCCAGGTGATGGTCTTGTCGGCACCAACGATCTTGGGTCCGTCTTCCTGGTTCTGCATGACGATCTCGGCATCGGTGACGAGCGTGAAGATGCCTTCCGCCTTTTCGCTGGGATCGTTCATCATCGGGATTGCGCCGGCGCTTCCGCCCTGGCCCTGCGCCTTGCCGAATGCTGGTGCGCGCATGCGGACGGTGCCGTCCTTGCGGACTTCGAGCGCGATGAACGGGATCATCACTTCGGCATCGCTGTTGAACGGAAAGACGAAGTTGGTGGTGAGCAGGCCAGTGACTGCATAATCGACGAGAAACAGCCCGTTGCCCTTGTAGATTACCGAGCGATAGCCGGCTTCCTTGCCGAGCGCGGTGGCGATCTCGCGGTTCTTGACCTCCTGTTCGCTGGCTTTCTGGGCGCGTTCGCCGGCCTTGGCGGCATAATCCGCCTTTTCCTCGGTGGTAGCGCTGGCGCCCGGCGGGCTATCGGTGCCTGAGGATGGATCGGAGGCCAGGACTTCGCCCTTGTAGGCGAAGCTGAAGCTGCGGTCCGCATGGACGGTCAGCGTCGAATTGAACTTGCCGGGCACGAGCAGGCAGCTCGAGAGGAGCAGCGGAAGCGCGCAGGCGAGGACGATACGACGCAGGGCGTTCATCAGATTTCTCCCAGCTTGGGGCGCGTGGTGACCGCGTAGAGGCCGATCGCGGCGGCATTGGAGATATTGAGGCTTTCGACGCGGGGGCTGATCGGCAGCTTGGCAAGGACATCGCAATGCGCCTCGGTATTCTGTCGCATGCCTTCGCCCTCGGATCCGAGCACGAGGCAGATCCGCGCCGTGCTCAGCGACTGGGCAAGGCTCATGTCGGTCTTGCCGGTGAGGCCGATGCGCCAGTAGCCGGCGTCGCCGATCTCGTCGAGCGCTCGCGAAAGATTGACGACCCGCACCCATGGCACGAGCTCGAGCGCGCCCGAGGCGGCCTTGGCGAGCGCACCCGATTCGGGTGGCGCATGGCGATCCTGGGTGATCAGGCCGAGTGCGTTGAACGCCGCCGCCGAGCGAAGGACAGCGCCAACATTGTGCGGATCGGTGACCTGATCGAGCATGATGATCGGGCGCTGGTCGTTCGCGCCCATCTCGAGCAGGTCGCCAAGCCAGATATCGGGGAGCGCATCGACTTCGGCGACGAGCCCCTGATGCGCTGCATCATGCGGCACCATCTTGCCGAGATCGGCGACGTCGGCGAAGGTCACCGGCAGCACTGGCGGCAGATCGAGCACCATCAGCGCCTCGCGCGTGCCCCATAGCCGGCGCACGTTGCGCTCCGGATTGGCGAGTGCCGCGATGACGGCGTGACGGCCCCAGAAACGGGGGCGGTTCGATGGCGGCTGTGTCGGCCTGTGTCCTTTGCGCATGGCCGTGCTTTTACGCACGCGCACGCTGCTGGCAAGCCGTCTCGCGCAGGAGCATGATTGCGGGCCCGCGCTGTTGACAGCCGCCCCCGCTTTCGCAATAGAGCGCGCCTCGCAATGGCGACCAATGGACAGGTGGCCGAGTGGTTAAAGGCAGCAGACTGTAAATCTGCCCGTGCAAGCGTACGCTGGTTCGAATCCAGCCCTGTCCACCAAAGCCCTTTAGGGCGCCGTATCATGCGGGCCGATCTGGCTTCAGCTGCGAGCGGATCGGCATATTGACTGAGCATCCCATCATATTCGACGGCAGCGCGATGCGAAGCGTGCTTGCAGGGCGCAAGACGCAGGCGCGGTTGCTTGGGTCGTCGCCGCTGCGGGAATGCTGTGTGGGCGATCGCCTGTGGGTGCGCGAGGCGTGTGTCGGCGGGTTGAGCGTGGCGGGGCAGGCGGGCGAGGTGTTCGCGAAGATCGGGCGGGCCGAGTTCGTCGTTTTCATGGACGGCTGGCGACAGTTTCGCGACGGTCGGGGCGTGCCGGGCAAGGTTCCGACGAGTGCGAAGCTCGAATGGACGCCTGCGATCCACATGCCGCGCTGGGCATCGCGCGCGACGCTGGTGGTTGAATCGGTGCGGTGCGAGCGGCTTCAGGCGATAAGCCCGGGCGATATTGGCGCCGAGGGGGAGCTGGCGCGGTTCGGTGGCTTGCATTGGCGGCGGCGGCGGCCGGTGCGGGGGATATGGCTGGATCCGCGCCGTGCCTTCGCTGCATATTGGGATGCCACGCATGGCACCCCGGGCGAGCGCTGGGTGGATGATCCCGAGGTTGTGGTGCTTGGTTTTTCGGCGTTGAAAACGCCCGCGAGCTAGGTTTCGTCGGTTTCGCGCCGGGCCCCATCGAGGAGCGCTTCGCGGTGTGCGAGCGCGGCGGCTTCGGCATCGCGTTCGGCCCTGGAGCGACCGAAGCGGGCGCGTTTGGCGGCGGCCTTGTCGGGCGCGGCTGCGCGCGCATGTGCCTTGCGGGCCTTGTTGAGGTTGATGATGTCACCCATTGGCGCATCCTGCCGTGCCGCACGCGCGAAGGGAAGGGCGTGCGGCAACATTTCAGAAGGGAGATCCCAGCGTTCGCTGGGATGACGGGGAAATGCCCTCAGCCTCGCGGGAAGCCGATCCTTTCGAGCGCCGCCCGGGCGAGATCGATCGCCGCCGGATCCTCGATCGTTGCGGGAATCTTCGCCGGCTTGCCGTCCGCCATGTCGCGGATAGCGGCGCGCAATATCTTGCCCGAGCGGGTCTTGGGCAGCATGTCCACCACCGCAGCATCATGGAACGCAGCAACCGGCCCAAGCTCGTCACGGACGCGGCGGACGATTTCCTGGGTCAGCTGCTTGTCGTCCATCGCAACCCGCGACTTGCGCACGACCAGCGCGACCGGGACCATGCCCTTGAGCGCGTCCGCTGCGCCAACCACCGCGCATTCGGCGACGGCGGGATGAGCGGCGACGATCTGCTCGATGCCTGCGGTGGAAAGTCGGTGCCCAGCGACGTTGATGATGTCGTCGATGCGGCTCATCACATGGGCGCGGCCGTCGCCATCGAAAAAGCCCGCATCCCCTGCGGTGTAGTAGCCCGGATGGCGCGCCAGATAGGCTTCGCGATAGCCTTCGTCGTTGCGCCAGAGTGTCGGCAGGCAGCCGGGCGGCAACGGCATCTTGATGACGAGCTCGCCGATCTCGTCGCGATCGAGCGGCTGGTGTTCCTGGTCGAGCACAGCAAATTCGAAACCGGGGACTGGATGCCCCGCGCTGCCGAAGAGCGTTTCGCTGCGTTCGAGCCCCACGCAGGTGGCAAGCGCCGGCCAGCCAAGCTCGGTCTGCCACCAATGATCGATTACTGGCATGCCGAGCTTTTCGGCTGACCAGTGGAGCGTGTCGGGATCGGCGCGTTCGCCAGCGAGGAACAGAACGCGCAACTTGCCGGTGCCATCGCGGGCGAGATACTCGCCTTCGGGATCGTCGCGACGAATGGCGCGGATCGCGGTCGGCGCGGTGAAGAAGACGCTGACGTCATGTTCGCGGATCACGCGCCAGAATGCGCCCGCATCGGGTGTGCCGACTGGCTTGCCTTCATAGAGCACCGTCGTGCAGCCCAGGATAAGCGGCCCGTAGGCGATGTAGCTATGGCCGACCACCCAGCCAACGTCGGACGCGGCCCAGAAGACTTCGCCGGGCTTTACGCCATAGATGTTGGCCATCGACCAGGCGAGTGCCACGGCATTGCCGCCATTGTCGCGAACGACGCCCTTCGGCGCGCCGGTCGTCCCGGACGTGTAGAGAATATAGAGCGGATCACTTGCCGCGACGGAGACGCAGCCGACCGGTTCGGCGATGGCGCGCAGTTCCGCCCAGTCGAAATCGCGGCCCTCGACAAGCGTGCCTGGTTCTTGCGGGCGCTGGAAGAGGATGCAGGCCTCGGGCTTGTGGGTGGAAAGGCGGATCGCTTCGTCGAGGAGCGGCTTGTAATGGACATTGCGGCTCGGTTCGATGCCGCACGACGCTGCGAGCACGAGGCGGGGCTCGGCATCATCGATTCGCTTGGCGAGTTCGGCGGGGGCGAAGCCGCCGAACACTACCGAATGGATCGCGCCGATCCGGGCGCAGGCGAGCATCGCGAATATCGTCTCGGGAAGCATCGGCATGTAGATGATGACTCGATCGCCCTTGGCGATCCCGCGTCCGGCGAGCATGCCAGCGACCAGCGCGACTTCATGCTGCAGTTCGGCGAAGGTGAAGCGCTGCTGCGTTCCGGTGACCGGGCTGTCGTAGATCAGGGCGACCCGATCGCCATTGCCGGCGATGACATGGCGATCGACTGCGTTGTAGCAGGTGTTGAGCCTGCCATCTGGGAACCAGCCGCGCTCGTCATGGCCGACGGTGGGGAAAACGTCCCAGTCGATCGCCCGTGCGGCTTTCAGCCAGAATCCCGAAGGATCCTCGATGCTGCGCGCATAGGTTTCCGTATAGCGATCCGACATCTTGCTCTCCCTTTTGTGGGGCCAGCTTAAACGACATTTGGCCGTGCGGTAAGCACGACCAAAGTCGGTTGGGGTTGGGGGGGCATGCCCTACACTTGAATTGGTGTCACTCCCGACACCCCCACCGTCATCCCGGCGGAAGCCAGGATGACGGAGTGGCGCCGGGATTACGATCTAGTTTCAGGTCAATCGATCGTCCGCTTGAAGGTCTCCGGCAGGAGCAGGAGGCCGAGCACCAGCGTGATGCCGGCGACGATGACCGGATACCACAGGCCGTAGTAGATATTGCCCTTGGCAGCGACCATCGCGAAGCCGATCGCGGGGAGCAGGCCGCCGAGCCAGCCATTGCCGACATGATAGGGCAGCGACATCGAGGTGTAGCGGATGCGGCTCGGGAAGAGTTCAACCAGCATCGCCGCGATCGGGCCGTAGACCATGGTCACGAGGAAGACGAGGTAGAACAGCAGCGCGACGACCAGGGGCCGGTTGATCTCGTCGGGATTGGCCTTGGTCGGATAGCCGACCTTGGACAATTCGCCGACTACGGCTGGCTTGGCTTCGACGGCTGGCTTGTCGCCCTCGGCCGGCTTGGCCTTGACCTCCGGCGCGCCAACGACTTGCGCGGAGAATGCGGCAATTGCCTTCTTCTTGTCGTCGCCGCTGACCTTGGCCGGATCGGGCGCGACAAATATGTTGGTGCCGATGGTGAGCGAGGCGATCGTGCCGGGTGCGGCGGCGATGTTCTCGTAGTTGACGCCGGCCTTGGCGAGAGCATTCTTGACGATGTCGCAGCTGGTGGTGTCGAACTTGTTCGCGCCGACTGGATCGAACTGTGACGAGCATTCGGCCGGGTTGGCGTTGAGGGTGACCGGCGCTGATGCCTGTGCCCTGGCGAGTGCCGGGTTGGCTGCATTGGTCAGGGCATGGAAGACCGGGAACAGGCTGACCACTGCGAGCGCGCAACCGGTCATGATGATCGGCTTGCGTCCGATCTTGTCCGACAGCCAGCCGAAGAACAGGAAGAACGGCGTGGCGAGCAGGAGCGCGATGATGATCAGCGAGTTGGCGGTGAGGCCGTCGACCTTGAGCATCTTTTCAAGGAAGAACATCGCGTAGAGCTGGCCGGTGTACCAGACGACTGCCTGGCCGGCGATCGCGCCGAAGAAAGCGATGAGGACGATCCTGAGGTTCGGCCATTTGCCGAATGCCTCGGTCAGCGGTGCCTTGGACGACGTGCCTTCATCCTTCATCTTCTGGAAAACGGGCGATTCATGCAGCTTCAGGCGCAGCCACAGGCCGACCGCGAGGAACGGACCTGACAGCAGATACGGAATGCGCCAGCCCCATTCCTTGAAAGCATCCTCGCCAATGCCGGTGACTGGCGAACGGACTGTGATGACGATCAGGAGCGCCATTGCCAGTCCAGCCGTGGCGGTGATCTGGATCCAGCTGGTGTAGAGTCCGCGCTTGTTGTTGGGAGCGTGCTCGGCGACATAGGTGGCAGCACCGCCATATTCGCCGCCAAGCGCCAGGCCCTGGCACATGCGAAGGGCGACCAGCATGATCGGCGCTGCGACCCCGACGGTCTTGTAGGTGGGCAGGCAGCCGACCAGGAAGGTCGAAAGCCCCATCACGAGCAAGGTGATGATGAAGGTATAGCGGCGACCGACCAGATCGCCGATGCGGCCGAACACGAGGGCCCCGAACGGACGGACGATGAAGCCCGCTGCGAACACAAGCAGCGCCATGATGAACGCGGTAGTTTGATTGAGTCCGCTCAGGAACTGCGCGGCAATGATCGCCGTGAGCAGGCCATAAAGATAGAAATCATACCATTCGAAGACCGTGCCCAAGGACGAGGCGGCGATTGTGAGCTTCTCGCTCTGCGTCGCCACGTGATGCTTGGGCAGGTCGCTTGGGATTGTTGCCATTGCCTGCTTCCTCTCTCTCTATCTTGCTGTTTTGCTAGAAACTATATTTTGCCGCAAATTCGAGCCGATCGAGCTGGCCCTTGGCACCCGAAACCAGTTCCCTTTCGCCATGCCGATATTCGATACCAAAATCGAGTGGTTTTACAGGTGAATAGAACAGGTTTCCTGCTAGGCTCCATGCCGACTTGTTGGCATTGGGTGGGGCAAGACCGGCCGGATATGACACTTTCTGGACGCTTCCCATCAGCGTCGAGCGCAGCTGGGATGTCCAGCCGAGGCGGAGCGCGGCGAAACCGGCGGTCAGTTCCGGGGTCTCGAGGGTGTTGGCGCCGGTGCGGATCGCATCGGGCGAGAAGTTGAGGCCGACATAGCGGCCAATGCCTTCGCCGTGGGTGATCATGAAGCGCAGGTCGTGGCGCTTGTCCGGGCCGAAGGGAAGCTTGCCGGCGAACGACAGGCCCCATCCGGTTGCATCGGCGCTTGCGACTGTGCCGTGATAGCTCAGCTGGCGAACCACGCCCGAAAGCGAAAACTCGCCGAAGGCCGGGGTGAACAGCAGCCGCGCGGTGAAATCGGGCATGCGATCGTCGGCATTCTCGGTCATCGTGGCATCGGCCTGGGTGATCGTTGCCGTTTCGGCATTTTCGACCGCTGCCGAGAGTGCGACCGTCTTCGAGAGCTTCTTCGTGTAGCGAAGCTGCATCTGCCGCACGAAGACGGTGCCTTCGCTCGGGCCGACATAGTCGGTCGATTCGGGCAGCGCCGGCGTGTACTGGAAGTTCGACCATTCCTGGCCGAGCGTCAGATTGTCGTAGGTGATGAAGGCGCGCCGCATGGCGAGATTATAGCCGTTGGTGGTGCGCTGGTTGCCTTCGCTGCCGGGCGACGTCTGGAAGTCAAATTCCAGATGGCCTTTGAGCATATGCTTGCCGATCGGCGTGGATGTGGTGAGCCAGATCCGGGTCTGCTTGGCATTGGCCTCATAGTCGCGACCTTCGTCGACACCGCCGACCGGGATGGATCCCGGCACGTAGAAATCGCGGCCTGCGGTGCGGACGCCGAGAACGCCGCCGGAATAATCGGAAATCGACGCATTGGTCTTGAAATAGCCGTTGATCTTGACTGTCGTGCCGCCGACCCTGAAGCCATCCTCGGGCTTGGCCTGTTTCGCCCAGCTTGCTTCGAGTGCGGCGACTTTTTCAGTGCTGGCGGTGGTTGCAGCCTGTGCCTGCGCCCTGGAGGCGGCAAGCTCGCTGCGCAGATCGCCGACTGCGCCCTCCAACGCCTTGAGGCGGTCTTCGAGCTCAGCCTCGTGCGCGGCATCGGCATGCGCTGGGGCCGCTACGAGCATCGTGCTCGCCAATAATATCCAGTATCTCGATCGGAATGCCATCATGTCCTCCCCGCTGGGAGCACCGGGCTGCGCCGGTTTCTGCTCCGGCATGAAGCATCCATGGTGGCCGGACGCTTTGCCAGACAGACCATGGTCGGGTATCGACCCTACTTTGGTCGTGGATGCGGTCCGGCACTTACGGGACTAGTCTGGCGCCAAAATAGGAGAGCAGCATGTCTGAAGCAGCGATCTATCCCGTTTCCGAGGAATGGGCCGAGCGCGCGTTGATCGATTCCGAGGCTTATGCGCGGCTTTCGACCGAGGCGACGTCTGATCCGGAAGCGTTCTGGCGGCGCGAGGCCAAGCGGATCGACTGGATGGTGCCATTCACGAAGGTCAAGGAAACCAGCTTCCACGAAGCGGATTTCGGGATCAAATGGTTCCCCGACGGCCAGCTCAATGTTGCCGCCAATTGCCTCGACCGGCACCTCGCCGAGCGCGCCGACGATATCGCGATCCTGTGGGAAGGCGACAATCCCGAGGAAAGCCGCCGGATCAGCTTCGGCGAACTTCATGCCGAAACCTGCCGCCTCGCAAATGTCCTCAAGGCGCAGGGCGTCCAGAAGGGCGATCGCATCACCATCTACATGCCGATGATCCCCGAGGCTGCGGTCGCGATGCTCGCCTGCGCCCGGATCGGCGCGATCCATTCGGTGGTGTTCGGCGGTTTCTCGCCGGAATCGCTGATCGGGCGGATCCAGGATTGCCACTCAACCGTCATCATCACCGCCGACGAAGGCTTGCGCGGCGGCAAGCGTGTTCCGCTCAAGGCCAATGTCGACGAGGCGCTCGGCCATCATTGCCCGTCGGTCGAGAAGGTGATCGTGGTTCGCCGCACCGGCGGCGACGTGACGATGAAGGAGGGCCGCGACCTCTGGTATCACGACGTAATGGCGTGGGCGTCGCCGGATTGCCCACCAGAGCCGATGGGCGCCGAGGATCCGCTGTTCATCCTCTATACCTCGGGTTCGACCGGCAAGCCCAAGGGCGTTCTCCACACTTCGGGCGGTTACCTGCTCTGGGCGGCGATGACTCACCAGATCGTGTTCGATTACCGCCCCGGCGATATCTACTGGTGTACCGCCGACGTGGGCTGGATCACCGGCCACAGCTACATAATCTACGGCCCGCTCGTGAATGGCGCGACGCAGGTAATGTATGAGGGCGTCCCCAACCATCCGGATTTCAGTCGCTTCTGGCAGATCGTCGACAAATACCAGGTCAACATCCTCTACACCGCGCCGACCGCGATCCGCGCCCTGATGCGCGAGGGCGACGAGTGGGTGACGCGGACGAGCCGCAAGAGCCTGCGCCTGCTCGGTTCGGTCGGCGAGCCGATCAATCCGGAGGCCTGGGAATGGTATCACCGCGTGGTTGGCGATCATCGCTGCCCGATCGTCGATACCTGGTGGCAGACCGAGACCGGCGGCGCGATGATCACGCCGCTGCCGGGCGCGATCGCGCTCAAGCCGGGATCGGCGAGCAAGCCGTTCTTCGGCGTGCAGCCGCAGATCGTCGATGCCGAGGGCAATGTGCTGGAGGGTGCCTGTTCGGGCAACCTCGTGATCGCTGACTCATGGCCGGGGCAGATGCGCACGGTGTGGGGCGATCACGACCGCTTCTTCCAGACCTATTTCGCGACCTACAAGGGCAAGTACTTCACCAGCGACGGCTGTCGCCGCGACGAGGACGGCTATTACTGGATTACCGGCCGGGTGGATGACGTGATCAACGTCTCGGGGCATCGCATGGGTACTGCCGAGATCGAGAGTGCGCTGGTCGCGCACGCAACCGTCGCCGAGGCGGCTGTGGTCGCGATGCCGCACGATATCAAGGGGCAGGGGATCTACGCCTATGTCACGTTGAACGTGCATGAAACGCCGTCCGAGAAGCTCCGCAAGGAGTTGGTGCAATGGGTTCGCCGCGAGATCGGGCCCATCGCGACGCCGGACTTCATCCAGTTTGCCCCGGGCCTGCCCAAGACTCGCTCGGGCAAGATCATGCGCCGCATCCTCCGCAAGATCGCCGAGAACGATACCGGCAATCTGGGTGACATCTCGACTCTGGCCGATCCCGCCGTGGTCGAGAATCTCGTTGCGGACAGCATGTGGAACAGGGCCAAGGCACCCGCGTGAGCCCGCCAGTCATCCTGGTTGCTGACGATCATCCGATGTTTCGGGAAGCGCTGAAGCTCGCCATCGGGCGTGCGTCGCCGGGCGCCCGGGTGATCGAGGCCGGACAGCTCGCCGACGCCGCCGAGGCGGCGCGCAAGGCCGAGCGGCTCGACCTCATCCTGCTCGATTTGCGCATGCCCGGCGCTGACGGTTTTTCGGGCATCGCGCTGATGCATGCCGAGCGGCCGGATACGCCGATCCTGGTGGTGTCGTCGGCGGAGGCTACGGCGGCTGCACCCCGCGCGCGGGCCTATGGCGCGGTCGGTTTCGTCTCGAAGGGGGCCGAGCTGGCAGTGCTTGAGGCAACGATCGCGCGGGCGCTGGCCGGCGTACGCGATCCAGCGCCCGCTACGCCGCCCGATCCCGAGATCGACGACATGGCGCGCCGCATCGCGGCATTGACACCTTCCGAGATCAAGGTGCTCCTCGGCGTGCTGGCAGGCCGCCTCAACAAGCAGATCGCGCATGATCTCGGCATTTCGGAAGCCACGGTGAAGGGCCATATGACAGTGATCATGCGCAAGATGAATGTGCAGAACCGGACTCAAGCCGTGCTCGCTGCCCGGGCGCTGGATGTGGAGCTGGATGGGTAGGGGCTTCCGTCATCCAGACGTCCTCCGTCGTCTGCCGGGATAACGGAGAGAGGTGCGCCCTACCCGGCGCTGGCCAGGAATTGCCAGAGCCGTCCGGGTTCGATCGGCTTGGGGAGAAGCGTGACGTCAAGATCGGCGAGACGGGGATCCTGTTCCACGTCGCGATCGGCGGTGACGATCGCGATGCGCAGTGTTGGATCGGCTGCTTGCAGGAGCGATGCTACATCGAGACCATCGCGCGCTTCGCCGAGGTGGAGATCGATCAGCGCCGCCGCAGGGCGTTCGCGTTCGGCGCAGGCGAGTGCCTCGGCCGATGTCCGGTTGATCAGCGGCCGGTGTCCGCGCGCGCGGAGCGCAGCTTCGAGCGCAGCGAGGACGTTGATGTCGTTATCGAGACAGAGAATATCGAGCCCGATCGCCTCGGCTGTGTCGTCGGTTCCGCGCAAAGGCGCGGCGAGCGGGAGGATGATCTTGCCGGCGGGGACATAGACCGCGAAGGTCGCGCCCTTGCCGGCCGCTGAACGAAGCGACAGTGGGTGGCCGAGGAGGCGCGCGATGCGTTCGACGATGGCCAGTCCGAGGCCGACTCCACCGCCAGCGCTACCCTTCGATTCAAGGCGCTCGAATTCACGGAAGATACGTTGCTGATCGGCTTCTGCGATGCCGGGGCCGGTGTCCCGAACCTCGATCAGGACATTGTCGCCTCGTCGTCGCGCGCCGATCCAGATTCGGCCAGATGGCGTGTACCGTACCGCGTTGGATAGGAAATTCTGGAGGATCGAGCGCAACAGCGAGCGATCGGTCTCTACGCTGAAGGCGCCGGCATGCGAATGAAGATCGAGTCCGCGTTCCGCTGCGAGCGGCGCGAACTCCTGGACGATTTCATCGATCAAAGGACCAAGCGCGAATGACTCGCGGATCGGCTTGACGCCCCCGGCATCGAGCTTCGAGACATCGAGCAGCGCGCGCAGCAACGTATCGGCCGAACTGATCGCGCGATCGATATTGCGCACCAGCGGCTGCGCGTTTTCGCTGGTTTCCTGCGCGAGCGCGGTGAGGAACAGCCGGGCAGCGTGGAGCGGTTGGAGGAGATCATGGCTCGCGGCCGCGAGAAAGCGGGTCTTGTCGCGCGTGGCGCGCTCGGCAGCGTTCCGCGCCTCGTCGAGCGCAATGTTGGTGTGGGCGAGGTCACTCGTGCGTGCGATCACGCGTGCTTCAAGCTCGGCCTGCGCTTCCTTCTCGGAGGTTATGTCAGTGAAGCTCATCACGTAACCAGCACCGGGCATCGGCTTGCCGACGGTCTTTATCCAGCGGCCGGAGGGGCGCTTGCGTTCGAAGCTGTGCGGCAGGGCCCGGCGGAGATGCCCGAGCCTGCGTTCGACATGCGCCTCGACTTCGCCGGGGCCGCATTCACCGCGCTCGGCATTGTAGCGGATCAGGTCCGCCACCGGGCGACCGACAGCGACATAGCCTTCTGGATATTCGAACATTTCGAGATAGCGTGGATTCCATGCGACCAGCCGGAGATTGCTGTCGACGACGCTTACCCCCGGATCGATCGCCTGGAGGGTCGCGGCAAGCAGGCCACGCGAAAATTGCAGGCTTTGCCCGCCTTCGTCGAGCAGCCGAACGACATCGCCGACGTCGAGCGTGGCCCCTGCCATCGTCGAAGTTACGATCAATCGGGCCGAAGGCGCGCCGATCACACCGGCGATAAGCCGTTCAGCGAGGCGGGCGGAATCGGAGGTGATCGGCGCGTTCGGATCGCCCGCGCGATTGGGCCCTGCGCGGATGACGCCGAACTTGTCTATGGCCTCGGCCTCCCCCACGAAGCGCGCGACAAGCGACTTCAGTTCGCCAAGCGTGCGGACGTTCCCGAAGCCGCCGCGGACGGGTTGCAGCGAGAATTTTCGCGCACCTGAAACCCGCATGCCGATCATCAGCGCGATGTTGATGCCGAGGCTCCACAGCGTGCCCGTGGTGAGCGGCGTTCCCAGGTGGATGCCCAGCGGTGCGCGCGGATCGAGCAGTCCATGGCTAAGGCTCGCCATCACCGATGCGAAGCGACCGCTGCCGATCGAAGGCAGCAACAGGCAATAGGTCCAGCTGAACAATCCGCCAAGCAAGCCGGCCATTGCGGCCCGCGCGTCCCGGAAATCGAGGAGGACGGTAGCGACCAGCGCGGGCGCGAACTGTGCTGCCCCGGCAAACGCGATCAGCCCGATCGATGCGAGCGAAGAGCTTTCGTTGATCGCCTCGCTGTAGATGAACGCAGCGCCGATGATCGCAACGATCACGAGGCGCCGAATGTCCAGCATCAGCCGGCCGAGATCGGCTTCGCCCTGCGCGCGGCTGTGGCGCAACAGGAGCGGGGCGATGAGATCGTTTGCCGCCATGGTCGACAACGCGATTGTCTCGGCAATCACCATCGCCGTCGCTGCCGAAAAGCCGCCGAGGAACGCGAGCAGGGCGAGCCAGTGCGCGCCCTCCGAAAGCGGCAGTGCCAGCACGATCAGGTCGGCGGGGGCTCCCGCCGGAAGCAGGGAGAGCCCGGCTGCTGCGAGCGGGAGTACCATCGCCGAAATCAGCACGAGATAGAGAACGAAACTCAGCCGGGAACCGCGAGTCGGTTCTTCCCCGCCCGCTTCGGTAACAGCGACAAAGAACTGCCGGGGCAGGCAGAGGATCGCGGTGGCGCCAAGCAGCATCTGGACGAAGAAGTCGATCGAAATCGGCGTCCCGAAATGCTGCCTGACCAGCCCTATGCCGCGTGCCTGCGTTTCCGGCGGGGCATTCAGCAGCAGGCTGCCGGCAAACAAACCGAGCGCGAGGAAGCTCACCAGCTTGATGACGGATTCACCCGCGATCGCGGCGATCACGCCATCATGGCGCCCCGCAACTCCATAGCGCCGCGCGCCGAAGCTGATCGCGAACGCGGCCAGCAAGGCTGCAATCAATGGCCCAAGCCACTGCGAATGATCGAGCCCGACCAATGTGCCGAAGCTTGATGACACCGAGCGAAGCTGGAGAGCGATATACGGGATCGACGCGATCAACGCGAAGCCGGCGACGATCGCGGCGATTGTCGGGCTGCGACCGTAGCGGGCCGAGATGAAATCGGCGATCGAGGTCGATCCGGCAACCTGAGACAGGTGGACCAGCCGCGTCAGGAGGCGCGCGCCGAACAGGTACAGCAGGATCGGCCCGAGATAGATTGCGAGATAGTTCCATCCGCCGGTCGCAGCCGATCCCACGCCTCCGAAGAAGGTCCAGCTGCTGCAATAGATTGCGAGCGACAATGGGTAGGCGCGGTGGCGCAGTCGTGCGTTGAGCCCGCGCCGATCGAAGTGCCACGCGATCGCGAACAGGATCGCGCCGTAGACCGTAATGGCCAGGAGGGCGACTAACCCGCTGATGCATTCCTCCGATGCTTCATTGGGGGACTGCTACAGTTCGCCGCGGATCTCGGCCCGCGAGATGCTGCGCGACGCAAGCACGAGGTGGCATCCGCCCCACAATGTGAACAACATCGCCATGCCGATGCCCCACGCCACGCCATGTTCATGCCCGACATAGTCGCTCACCGCGCCGATCAGCCATGCGCCAGCACCGACGCCGATCAGGTTGGCGCCAAGCTGGACGAGCGAGACGGCGAGGCCGCGAAGCTTGGGGCCCGCAACCGTGACGATCACCGCATAGATCGGGCCGTTGTAGGATGAGCTGAACATGCCCGAGCACATCAGGAAGAAGATCGACCAGTGATAGCTGCCGGCGGAAACAGTGCCGATTCCCGCAAAGGCGGTGAGAAACGGGATCACCGATCCAAACAGGGCAGTTCGCGCCGGATCGAACCCACCGCGCCGCTTGTTAAGCGTATCCGCGATCCAGCCCGCCGCGAAGGCGCCGAACGAGCCGACTATCCCGAAGGCGATTGCGACGATGAAGCCCGCCTGGCCGATCGTGATACCGTGGGAGCGAACGAAGAAGGTGGTGATCCAGACCGACTGGCCATAGATGCCGGTCGCGATCAGGATGATCGCGGTGATGCAGTGGAGCAGCCCCGGGCGCGCGGCGACAAGGCGGAGGCGCTTCAGCAGTGGGTCCTGGTCGGTGGCGACGGTTACCTTGGTAACGTCGCGGCCGCCGCGCACTGGTTCGCGCACCGTGAAGAACAGCAGCGGAGCGAGGACGAGGCCCGGGATGCCGGCGGCGAGAAAGGCCCAGCGCCAGTTCGATACCTCGATGATCCAGCCGCCGACGAAGAAGGCGATCGCCAGCCCGACGCCAGAACTGAGATACCAGATACCGATCGCGGTCGCGCGGCGATTTTCGGTAAAATAGTCGCTGAGCAGCGACATGCCAGTCGGGGATCCGCCCGCCTCGGCCATTCCGACCGCAGCCCGGCCGAGGAGAAGCGTCCAGAAACCGGTGGCGAGGCCGCAGGCGGCGGTGGCGCCGCTCCATATCGTTAGCGCGAAGGTCATCAGGTTGCGTCGGCTGTAGCGATCGACGGCAATGCCGAAAGGGAGTGCTGCCAGCGCGAAGGAAATCCCGTAGGCGAAGCCGGCGAGCAGGCCGAGCTGCTTGTCAGAAAGCGCGAACTCCTTGCCGACGGGACCGAGCACCAGCCCGATGATCGCGCGATCGATGCCGTGGCAGGTCTGCGTTAGCGTGAGGACGCCAAGCACATACCAGCAATAGCGTTCGGACACGCTCGACCGATCGTCGTTCGCAGCGACACGCGGCTTCAACGTCCGTACCCTCGGTTGATTGGCATCCACCCCATCCCATGCGTTATTGATTTCTCGCTGAACATAGTCGTTGCGGAAAGTGGCGGCGCAGGCAACCTGTCTTGTGAAGGGCAGGGCCGCCGGGCGTTCGATAATACATGATGACATTATCGTCATTTTTTATAGAAGGCGCAGCACAGGAACCACTCATCCGATTCGTGCGGCAGGGGAAATCGACATGGCGACAAGATTTGCGCAACCTTCGGATACCGGCGCCACGAGCACGGATCCAGTCGCCCGCGCCCGCGCACTTCGTCCGTTGTTTGCGGAAAATGCCGCGGCATGCGAGCGCGAGGGCCGCATTCCGGACGTCGTCATGGCGGCGCTGCGCGCGGCCGAGCTGTTTCACATCACTGCGCCGCTCCGGGTGGGTGGGCCGGCGGTCAATCTCATCACGCATATCGAAACCGTTGCCGAGATCGCGAAAGGCTGCGTCGGCACCGCCTGGGCCTATGGCCTGATCTCGGGCGTCACTGGGACTGCCAAGGGAATGGCGCCCCAAGTGACCGAGCTTCTGTTTCGCACTGGTGACGAACTGATGTGCAGCGCGACCGCGATGACCGGCACAGCCGATCCGGTCGAGGGCGGCTACATGGTCAGCGGGCGCTGGCCCTATGGCTCGGGCTGCCTGCATTCGGATTGGGGCCTCAATGGCGTGCTGATCCGTAATGCCGAGGGCGAGGTCGTCGACTCCGCGTTCGCGTTCATCGACCTCAAGGATCCGGCGACGACGATCCTCGACAACTGGCATGTCGCCGGGATGGCGGGCTCCGGAAGCTGCATGATCGTCAGCGAGAATATCTTCGTTCCCGATGCGCTGTTCCTCAAGACTTCCGATCGCCCAAGCCACGAAGCGCTGCTCGCGATCGAGGGGCTTGAGGATCGCGATCACTGGCCTTGGGAATCGCTGTTTCCGCTTGGCGTGCTCGCACCGATGCTTGGCGCGGCCGAGGCGATACTCGAAACCGTCGCGGCCAAGATGGAAAAGCGGCCGGTGACTGGCTGGACCTATCCTAACCAGAAGGATTCCGAGATGCTGCTCGGCCAGCTCGGCGAGGCGGCGCTGGAGATTGATTCCGCCTGGATGCACATTCGGCGCGCGACCGCATCGCTCGACGAAGTTGCGCCGAAGCGTCCGTTGACGGGTTATGAAAAGGCACGCAACCAGGCCGATTGCGGTTATGCGATGGGTCTGCTGCGCGCTGCCGGCAATCGATTGATGGACGTAGCGGGGCCGGGCGCGTTTGCGCTGGACAATCCGCTGCAGCGTTTCTGGCGCGACCTCAATGTCGGGACCCGCCATAATGCGCTCAACCGCAATTTCTCGATAGAACTGCTTGGCCGGGCGATGACCGGCGCTGACTCGAACCTGCTGTTGCTCCCGGAGATCGGTCCGAAGCCCTGAGCTTGAGCACCGGCCGGGTGCAGATTGCTTGCGCCCGGTTCACGTCCGCTGCCATAGAAGCGCGATGGAGGACGTAGACAACACCGCCGAAAGCGCAGCGCCAGCGCCCGATTTCCGGGTGCAGGTCGCCGAGCGTCGGCGCGAGCGGATGCGGGCACGCCTGCTCGATGCCGTGCTCAATCTTTATCAGCCGGACCGTGGGGCGGAGCATCTCGTCATCGACGACGTGATCCGTGCGGCCGATGTCTCGCGCGGCACCTTCTACAAATATTTCGATTCGATCGACCAGGCGGTGATCGAGCTTGGCGAAACCCTAACCTCGGGGATGATGACCGACTATCAGGCGCTGTTCGGCAGCGAGACCGAACTTGCGGTCGAGCTCTTCGGCGGGCCGGCGATGACGATCGCGCGCGCCTGGCATGATCCGCGCTGGGGCGGCTTCACCTGCCGCGTCGATTATGTCGATTATCTCGGGCGAAGGAACGCCTACGACATTCTCGTCCGCTCCCGCCTCGAACAGGCGCGGACCCAAGGCCTGATCCAGTTCCGTTCGCTCGACGTCGCGCTCGACATGCTCGTAGGGGCGACGGTGCAGGGCCGCCGGCGGCTGATGAACCGTGGCCCGAACCCGCGCGCCTATATCGACGAGATATTGCAATGGACCTTCGCCGGGCTCGGCATGGCGCCAAAGCTGATTGAATCCGCCGGACTTTCAGCGTGGCAGAGGATCCTGGACGGGGTGCCGGCGCTTGGCTGGTGGCCACCGGAAAGTGACTGGGATTACTGAGCGCTGGTCCCGGGATACGTAGAATCCACCCCCCATCTTTGGTTAGGTGCGCCTCGGTCAATCGCTATTAAGTTCAATAATGAAACTGATTCAGGCTACAGGAGCTTTTAATGGCCACGACTGCGGAAAGGGTTCTACCCGCTCACGTTCCATCCGAACTGGCGATGGACCTTCCCCTGTTCGCTCGTGAGAGGGTTTACGAGAATCCCCACGAGACGATGATCCCCGAGCTCCATGCGACGCTGCCGCCGATCGCCTATGTCACCAACATCTTTCCGGGTAAATCGGCCGGCTGGCTGCTGAAGCGCACCGAGGACGTCAAGGCGCTGCTTCAGGACAGCGAGCATTTCATCAAGCGCGGCATGGGCAAGTGGGCCGACAGCATCGGCGAAGACTGGATCGTCGTGCCAACCGAGGCCGATCCGCCCATCCACAGCCTTTATCGCCGCGCGCTCAATCCCCAGTTCTCGCCGCAGAAGATGCACGCAATGGCCGAAGGCATTCGCGAACGCGCCCGCGTGCTGATCGAAACGTTCAAGGACAATGGCGAATGCGATTTCGTCAATGAATTCTCGGAAAAATATCCGATCCTGATCGTCCTCGATCTGCTCGGCCTGCCGCAGGACCGCATGCAGGAGTTCCTCGGCTGGGAAAAGGACATGCTCCACACCGACGATTGGGACAAGCGCACGGCCGCCACACGCTCCGCCGTCGATTATCTCAAGGGTGAAATCGCGGCGCGCCGGGCCAATCCGCGTGAAGATGATTATCTCAGCACGGTCTTCAATTACGAGATCGATGGCCGCAAGTGGAACGAGGTCGAGATCCTCGGCCATTGCTTCAATCTCTTCCTGGGCGGCCTCGACACGGTGACGTCGCTTTCCGGGCTGATGTTCAACTTCCTCGCCCATAATCCGGCGCATCAGAAGCTGATCCGCGACAACCCGTCGGTCAGCGTCGTTGCAGTCGAGGAAATGCTTCGCGCCTTCGGCCCTGTCACCAGCTTCCGGATCTGCTCGAAGGAAGTCGAGATTTGCGGCCAGAAGGTCATGCCGGGTGATTATGTCGCGATGTCGTCGGTGATGGCGGGCAATGATCCGACCTATTATGACGAGCCGGTGAAGATCGATTTCGACCGTCGTCCCGCGCATCTTTCGCTCGGCGGCGGCATCCACAAATGCCTCGGCATGCACCTCGCCCGCATCGAGCTGCAGATCGCGATAGAGGAGTTCGTCAAGGCCATTCCCGAATTCCGCATCAAGGACGGCTTCAAGGTGCCGTATTTCGTGGGGAATATCGTTCATATCCCGGATCTGCATTTGCAGTGGAACTGAGCGCGATATTGATTGGGTAATTAAAAAGGGCGGGACCGAGGTTCCGCCCTTTTTTATTGGCCACGGGTGAGGAGGTTGATTCTATAGCTATTCGTAACCCCCTCAGTGGTTCGCCATCCAGCCGCCATCCACCGGAAGCGTATGCCCCGTGATCATCGACGCCTCGTCCGAGCAGAGCCAGGCGATCGCGGTGGCCTGCTCGCTTGTGGCGATCGGGCGTTTGATCGCCTGGAACGGGAGCAGCAGGTTGATGACCATCTGGCCCATTTCGACGCCGCCCTTGTTATAGGCTTCGGTCGGAGTGACGCCGGGTGCGATGCAGTTCACGCGGATGCCGCGTTCGGCGTAGGTGACGGCGGCGAACTTGGTGAGCCGGATGACGCCCGCCTTCGACGCCGAATAGGCCGCACCCGAGACGCCGACATAGCTGAGCGCCGCCAGCGAGGTGACGTTGGCGATTGCGCCGCCGCCATTATCGATCATGTGTGCGATCTCGTGCTTCATGCTGAGGAACACGCTGCGCAAGCTCACCGCAAATGTGTGCTCCCAGCTTTCGAGGGACTGGAGGTGGAATTCCGCGCCGGACGCCTGGGGATGCGCGTCGCCGACGATGTTGCCGGCGATGTGCAGCCCGCCGAAGGTTTCCACCGTCTTGCGCACGAGCGCCTGGACTTCTTCCTCATTGGTCGCGTCGCAACGGAGGAACTGGGCCTTGCAGCCCTCGGAGCGCAGCGCCTCCGCATGGGCTTCACCAGCGGCGGCGTTGATGTCGGACAGCATCACGCTCGCACCCTGGCGTGCGAAAGCGTCTGCCGTCGCTGCGCCGATCCCGGCCCCTGCTGCGGTTACCAATGCTACCTTGCCTTCGAATCGTCCTGCCACGGCATCTCTCCTCTGAAATTTTGTCGACCTTCCGGTCGCGCCGCCGTGCTGGGACCTGTCTGAGGACGGGTGTGAACGTTTCGCGGCGACTCCATCCGGGATCAAACATCGAGAGAGGATCCATGATGAAGTGGGATGAGGAATTCGACGTCGTTTGTGTCGGTTCGGGACTTGGCGGGCTTTCGGCGGCGCTGACCGCCGCGCAGCGCGACGCGAAGGTGCTAGTGGTCGAGAAGTTCGAGCTGCTCGGTGGCGTCCAGGCCTTGTCCTCGGGCCAGCTCTGGCTTGGTCCGAACCATCTCGCCGAGGAAGCGGGAATCGAGGACAGCGATGAAAAGGTCCATGGTTACCTCACCCAGATCTCGCAGGGCTTCTCGGATGACGAGCGCCGCAAGGTGTTCATCGAGCGCTCGCGCGAGGCGGTGCGTTATTTCACCGATGTCATCGGGCTCGAAATGATGGTCGTGAAGGGGCTGCCGGACTATTATTATCCAGCGGTTCCCGGCGGTGCTGCCGAAGGGCGCTACATCGAAATCAAGCCGTTCGACGAGAAGCGGCTTGGCGCGCTCAAGGATAAGGTGCTCACCTCGCCCTATGGCGATGGCTACAGCTATACGACCTCGAACGAATTCGTTGCGATGCAGACCGGCAAGGGCGAATTCGTCGGCGATTGCCTGCAGCGCCACCTTGCAGCGGGCGAACGCTGCGCGGGCGCCGGACTTGCCGCCGCCCAGATCGTGGCAGCCGTCGAGCGCGGCATCGACATTCGTGCATCGACCCCAGCGACGGCACTCCATATCGAGGACGGCGCCGTGGTCGGCGTTACCATCGAACAGGATGGTGTTGCGAAGAACATCCGGGCCAAGCTCGGCGTCGTGCTCGCAATGGGCGGCTACGACTGGAACAAGGCCTATGTCCGCGCCTTCGATGCGATGCCGGATTCGGGAACGATGGCGCCGCCGAGCGTGACGGGCGATCACTTCCGGCTGGCTGCGAAGGCCGGGGTCATCCCGATGCCCGCCCGCGCACCCGCGCAGAGCCCGATCTTCGTTGGCTACAAAGTGCCTTCCGAGATGATCTATGGCCATGTGTCCTATCGCATGTGGCTGCCGGGGACGCCGCACAACATTGCGGTCAATCGCGCTGGCGAGCGCTTCTCGAACGACAGCTTCTATCCGGACGTCGCCACCCGCGTATGCCGTTTCGACGGGCAGGAAGACGGATTGGTCAACTGGCCGGCGTGGATCGTCTTCGACCAGAATCTCGTCGATAAATACGGCATGCAGCCCGCTTGGCCAGGGCAGCCATTGCCGGAGGGCATGGCCGAAAGCGCCGACACGCTCGCCGAACTGGCAGTCAAGGTCGGCATCGATCCGGCCGGGCTCGAAGCGACAGTCGAACGGTATAACGGCTTTTGCGACGATGGCGTCGATCCCGATTTCGGGCGCGGCACCAATCCATGGGGCCGGATCATGACTGGCGATCCGCGCTTGCCCAATCCCAACATGGCGAAGCTCGAGAAGGCACCATTCTATGCGGTGAAGCTTGAGCGTGTCGACATGGGCGTGCCCACGGCAGGCCTGCCGATCGATACATCCGGGCAAGTGCTCAACGCCGAGGGCGAACCGGTCCAGGGACTTTATGCTGCAGGCAATAGTGCAGCATGGCTCGATATCGGTGGCGGCTACAACAGCGGCATCTCCAACACGCGCGGGATGCTCTACGGCTATCTCGCCGCGCTTTCGATGACCGGTCAGTAATTCAGGAAGGGAATGTCGAATGAGCAGCGTTGATGCCGCAACCCGCGCGGAAATCGAGGAACTCATGGCGCGTTATTGCCATCGCGTCGATCATGCCGATCCCGAGGGATGGGCGGCCTTGTTTACCGCCGACGGCATATTCGAGGTCGTGGGGGTGATGCAGATGCAAGGCACCGAGCAACTCAAGGCGATGCCGAGCACGGTGACCGAGCATGGGGCCGGCACCTGGCGCCACCAGATCACCAATATCACCACCGAACAGGGCAGCGATCCGAACATCGTGCATGTCGAAGCCTATGGCCTCGTCACCGAATGGCGCGAGGGCAACAAGCTCGTGACGTTCAGCGATTACCGGATTGAGCTTCGCCGCATCGGCGGGGTGTTACGGATCGCAAAGCTGGCGGCGACGACGGCAGGCATGGCCTGAGTGCGTAGCCGGGGATCGTCTGGGGTGACCTTCAGGCGCTTCCCGGTGCGCCAAGCAGGCGCCTGTGGATTGCCTCCAGCGGATTGGCATGCGCCGTCGCGGGGATGTCATCCGCGCGAATAATCTCAGCGATCGCGGCCTGGCGTTGGCCGACGCTGTCGAGCGTCTGCAGCGCAATGACGAATTTGTTGACGACATGCGCATCGCAGCAAAGCGTGTCCGCCAGCGATTCCAGCTGTTCGC
Organism: Sphingomonadaceae bacterium; assembly: GCA_947476425.1. Classification (GTDB taxonomy): domain Bacteria; phylum Pseudomonadota; class Alphaproteobacteria; order Sphingomonadales; family Sphingomonadaceae; genus CANJQJ01. Next base: position 27,544 of record CANJQJ010000010.1, read on the forward strand.
GTGCAAGCACGAGTTCGTCGGCAAGCAGATTCAGGATCGCGCGCGTATCGGCGTTTTGCGCCGGTTCTGCAGGAGTGGCTGACACCATCGTTCAGGCCGCCTTGTTCTTGGCGAATTCGCGACAGCTCTCCAGGGCAGCGGAGGCGATCGCATCGAGCGGCAGCTCGACCTCGACCGCACCGATCGCCTTGGCGGCGGCGGGCGCCTCATAGACGACCGAGGTTGCCTGGTCCTGGGCGATCGTTCGAGCGCCCGATACGCGCAAGGCCTTCAGCCCTGCGGCGCCATCCTTGCCCATGCCGGTCAGCATGATGCCGATCGCGTTCGAGCGCGCCGTCTTCGCGCAAGTGGCGAACAGCAGGTCGATTGACGGGCGGCGGCCATTGACGGGCTCGGCTGGCAGCAGGCGCATGCAGGGATCCGGCCAGCGGTCGATGACGAGATGTGCGAGTTCCGAAGTTGCGATGTAGATCTTGCCCTGTTCGAGCTGGGCGCCATCGACCGCCGGGACGACATGGGCATGCGTCACCGAATCGAGCTCCTCGATCAACGCATCCGTGAAGCCCGAGCCGAATTGCTGTACGATGACCGTCGGCGGGCAATTTTCCGGGAAGCGGGGAAGCAGTTCGAAGAGCGCTTCGACGCCGCCGGTGGATCCGCCGATCGCGATTATCTTGCCGTTCCAGCGGAAATTGCTCGACGCTGCGGGACGCCGCGCGCGGCGGGCGTGGCGCTCCTCGGTGCTGATCACCTTGCCGGTAGCGGCGGCGAGCACGAGTGCGACAAGCTTTGGCTTGAGGCGGTTGAATTCCTCCATCGAGGTCGATGTCGGCTTGGGGAAGCTGTCCACCGCGCCGAGCCGAGCCGCCTCGATCGAGGCCTTGGCGCCCTTCTGGGTGAGCGTGGAGAGCATCACCACCGGCATGGGCCGATCGCGCATCGTCTCTTCGAGGAAATCCAGGCCATTCATGCCCGGCATTTCGATATCCAGCGTCATTACGTCGGGCTTGAGCGCGATCATCATCGCGCGCGCCTCATCCGCATTGGCGGCAGCGCCGATGACCTCGACGCCCTCGGCACCGTCGAGGATCTGCGAAATCAGCGCTCGCATGGTCAGCGAGTCATCGACGATCAAAACACGGGCTGAACTCATTGCTACTTTGCTTTCGGGCTTATGGTGGCGACCGGATTATTTTTTTGGGATCAGGCAGCTTCGCTCAGTGGTGGAACGTCCTTGTCGAGCGCGAGCGCATCGAGCGAGAGCACCATGACCATGCGATCATCGACCGAAACCAGGCCCTCGAGGAAGGACGTGGCGCCATCGCCGAGCGACGGCGGCGGCTGGAGATCCTCGCTTGCGATCGAGACGATGTCGTTGACGCCATCGACGATCAGGCCCTGGAGCTGGTCGGCAATGCGCACCACGATGATCACGTGGCGCTGGGTCGGCTCGGTCAGGCCCCAGCCAAGCCGCGACGAAAGGTCGACCACGGGAAGCACGGTGCCGCGCAGGTTGACGACGCCGCGCACATGGGCGGGCACCTGCGGGAGCAGTGTCGTGGGAGACCATGCCCGGATTTCGCGGATCGCCATGATATCCACGCCGAGATACTGCTCGCCGATCTGGAAGGTGATGAGCTGACGGGACATTCAGGGCTCCTGCTACTCGGGTCTTAGTGAAGTACGCGGCGGACGGCCGACGCGAGCTTTTCGGGGTCGAAGGGCTTGACGATCCAGCCGGTGGCGCCCGCATCGCGAGCCCGTGACTTCTTCTCGTTGGAACTTTCGGTTGTGAGCACCAATATCGGCGTCGAATCCCAGCGGGTTTCCCCGCGCAACGCCTCGATCAGGCCGAAGCCATCCATGCGCGGCATGTTGATGTCGGTGATGACCAGGCCGGGCGAGTTGTCGCGAAGCCATTCCAGTGCGGCGACCCCATCCTCGGCTTCGACGACTTCATAGCCTCGTTGCGTCAATGCGTTGCGCAGCAGCATCCGCATGCTCTTCGAATCGTCGACAGTCAGGATCATTTTCGACACGGACAAATTCCCCTGGCATCGCTTGCTACGCGCAAGCCCGGTTATATGGATCTACTGGTTAAGATAGCCTTTGCAGGCCGCGCATCTGGTCGCGAAATCGATGCTCAGACTGCCCTTCCGAGCAGGCTTAGAACAGTTCGACATCGCCGGATCCCTTCGTGCTCACTGGCGGCGTGACCTTGCGCTGCAACACCTCGACATTCTGGACGACCCGGCAGCGCGCCTGGCCCGATTGCGCCCGGAAATCGACCCGGCGGGCGTCGATGCCGCCGACATGGCTGTGGATCAGCGGGATGCCGTCGTCGCGCAGGAAATCCTGCGCGAACTGGATGTTGGCCGTGCCGATCGTTTTCATTCCGGAGTGGAGATTGGCGCCGCCATAGAGGTGCGCACGGATCCGGCTTCGCACGGCGCCGGCCTTGAGCATCTCGTTGATCAGCATCTCCATCGCATAGACGCCATAACGCTGCGATTCCGCGCCTTCGGAATTGTTGAGCCCGGCGGGGTGTGAAAGCAGGAAATGGTTCATCCCGCCGATATGGGCGATTGGATCGTAGAGGCAGGTCGCGATGCAACTGCCGAGCACGGTGGTCAGGATAATGTCGGGCTTGCCTGTCACATAGCTTGTGCCCTGGAGGACGTTGACGCGCCGTTCGATCCCGCTGCCGGCACCGATGTGAAATTCCTGATGGTCTATGCGCTGCATAGCTGGATGGCCCTCCGACCAATCCTGGCGAGCGGAAGGATCTCGTCGACTGCGCCGAGTTCCGCAGCAACACGCGGCATCCCGTAGACAACGCAGCTATCCTCGTCCTGGCCAATGGTCTGGGCGCCGGTCTGCCGCATTTCGAGCAACCCGGCGGCACCGTCGGCACCCATCCCGGTAAGCAACACGCCGAGGGCATTTTCGCCGATAGTCGTGGCGACCGAGCGAAACAGCACGTCCACCGAGGGACAATGGCCCGATACCGAGGGCGCATTGACGAGGCGAATGATCGGGCGAGCGGCAGTTCCCGCGATCATCAGGTGCCGCTCTCCGCCCGGCGCCAGATAGACATGGCCGCTTTCCATCGCCTGGCCATCCTCGGCCTCAGTGACGATGGGGAGCGAACATGCATCGAGCCGGGCGGCAAGCGCGCGCGTGAAGTTTGCCGGCATATGTTGGACGATTGCAGTCGGCGGACAATTGGCAGGGAAGCCCTGCAACATCTGCATCAATGCCTCGACGCCACCGGTCGATGCGCCAACCGCAATGATGCGGCTGGCTGAACGAAAGTCTTCAGGCGGCGCGGCCGCCTTGATGGGCGGCCCGAACTGGCGTTTGCGGCGCCCGGCCTGCTTGACGATCTCGGCAAGTTTTCCATCATCGCTGGAGAGCACGTCGCGCATCGCGCCGGTTGGCTTGCCATAGCATTCCACCGCGCCAAGCGAGAGCGCGCGCACCGATGCCTCGGCGCCCTTGTGGGTGAGCGTCGACACCATCACCACCGGCATAGGCCGCAGTTTCATGATCTTTTCGAGAAATTCGAGCCCGTTCATCTCGGGCATCTCGATATCGAGCGTGATCACGTCGGGATCCATCTCGCGGATCATCTTGCGAGCGGCGGGCGCATTGTGCGCGGTGCCGATCACCTCGATATCGGGATCGCGTGCGAGCAAGGTCGAGATCAGCGCCCGCATCGTGGGGCTGTCATCGACGACGAGTGCCCTGACTGTCATGCGCTGACCTTTCGAAATGTGGTCTGGCCAACCGAAACAAGCCGCGAGGCCAGCGTCGAGGGGACCCGCTCGCTGTGACCGATATAAAGATAACCGCCTTCGGCCAGGTGATCGGTAAGGCGATGGAGAAGCGTTTCCTTCGTCACATCGTCAAAGTAGATCATGACGTTGCGGCAGAATATCACGTCGAACTTCTGCTTGATCGGCCAGGGATCGAGCAGGTTTAGACGGCGAAAGCGAACGATGTCGCGCAACCGCTTGTCGATCAGGAAGTTCGAGCCGACATTGCTGGTCCACATCTCGGCCAGCGGCTTGGGTATGTCGCGCAGGCTGGCGCTCGAATACTCGCCCTTTATACCCGCATCGATGCAGTGCTGCGCCAGATCTGTAGCGAGGATGGCGATGTCGGCATCCAGGATCTGGCGTGCGAGCTGGCTGTTGGTACCCATCATCGCAAGCGAATAGGCTTCCTCGCCGGAGGATGACGCCGATGACCACATGCGTACGCGCTGTTTCGACCTGAGCTCGTCAATCAGCGTCGATCGCACTTGCTCCTCGAAATGATCGAAATGATGCGACTCACGGAAGAAATTGGTGTGGTTGGTCGTGAGCGCCTCGATCGCGATCTTGCGTTCGGCGCTGTTGGTACGGATCATCTCGACATAATCGGAAAATGAACGCAGCCCTTGTGCGCGAAGCAGCTTGGTGAAGCGCGAGAAGATCAGCATCGCCTTTTCGCGCGGCATGACGATTCCGGCATGCGCGTGAATCAGCGTCGAGATCATCTCGAAATCCGCCTGGGTATAGACGAACTCGCCCGTCCCGGGGAATTCGGTCTTTGGCGATACCCGTCCCGGATTCAACATCAGCTGGCTCATGCTGCAAGCCGTCTCGTTGATTGGCTGGTGAGGGCTTCGACGTCGAGGATCAGGGCTACGCGGCCATCGCCGAGGATTGTGGCGCCGGAAAGGCTATCGACTGGTCGATAGTTGGTTTCGAGGCTCTTGATCACGACCTGGCGCTGGTCGAGGATGGCGTCGACCATCAGCACGGACTGGCCGCAACTGTCGGTTTCGACCACGATCAGCACCGCTTTTGTCGGGTCTTGCGTCGAACTGTCGATGCCGAGGCGAGTGCCAACCGATTCGATCGGAAGGAACGTGCCGCGAACGTTGAGCATCTGACGCCCGTTGCCGATTGATTTGAGCTCGGAGGCTTGGGGGCGCAGGCTTTCGACGATGTGGGTGAGCGGGATGATATAGGTTTGCGCACCGACGGAGACGATCATGCCGTCGAGGATCGCGAGCGTCAGCGGCAGCGCCAGCGTGAAGGTCGAACCCTGGCCCGGACGGGACTGGATGCTGATCCTCCCGCCCAGCGCCTCGACATTACTGCGCACCACATCCATGCCGACGCCGCGGCCTGAAATATTCGAGACGGCCTCCGCAGTGGAGAAGCCTGCCGCCATGATCAAATTGTCGATCTCTTCGTCGGCCATCACGGTATCGGCGGCGATCAGGCCGCGTTCGATTGCCTTCTGGCGAACGCGCTCGCGATTGATGCCGGCGCCGTCGTCGGAGACGCAGATCAGGATTCGCCCGCCACGATGTTCTGCCGATAGCCGGACGACGCCGGCTGCGGGCTTGCCGGCCGCGATGCGGGCATCGGGCGATTCCAGGCCATGGTCGATCGCGTTGCGGATGAGGTGGGTAAGTGGATCGCCGATGCGTTCGACAACGGTCTTGTCGAGTTCGGTCATCTCGCCCTCGACCTGCAGGATAACCTGCTTGCCGGTCTGCTGCTCCAGTTCACGGACGATACGAGGAACCCGGCTGAAGACCGATTTGATCGGTTGCGCCCGGATCGACATCGCGCTGTCCTGGAGTTCGCGGGTGAGTTGGTCGAGATCGGTCAGCTCGTTCAACGAGGCGAGGCCATTGACCGAGAGCTTTTGCGCCAGCATCGCCTGGGTAATCACCAGTTCGCCGACCAGGTTGACGAGCCGATCGAGCTTTTCGAGGTCGACACGGATGGTCTGGCTCCCCGAGCCGATCGACTGCGATGCATTTTGCGCCGGTTGCGCGACTGGCTGCGGTGACGGTGCGGAAACCACCTCCGCCACCGTTGTTGCGGGCGGCTGTGGCATGGGCACTGGCGCCGGCTCGGCAGCGACGGGCGGTGCAACCGACCGGTGCAGCTCCGTGTCGTGCTGTTCGTCGTCCCGCCGCTCGATATGAAGGTCGCAGCTGTCGAGCACGAATTCGAAGATATCACGGACTTCGGCTTCGGTTACGCGCATGGGAACCGTGAAGGTCCAGCCCAGATAGGCTTCCTCGGGATCATAGGCATCGAGCGTCGGAATCGCGGAGACGTCGGTATCAAGGAAGATCGCGCCGAGCTGGAGCAGCTCCCGGATCAGCAACATCGGCTCGCCGCCATTGGCGAGGGCGCCCTTGCCCGGACGCACTTCCAGCGACCATTGGCTCGAAGCGGAGGAATGTTCCCCGATCGCGGTGACTTCGGCTTCGCCCAGCGACTTCATCAGGTCGTCGAAACTGAAGGCGAGGTCCGTCGACCCGGCCTGCTTGGACGCGGGATCCTCGATTGCCACGATCTCGGGTGGCCTGCCTTCGGCTGTCGCCTTGAGGATGTCGGTCACTTCCTTGTCGTCCGGGGCATCGCCCTCGCCACGTATGGCGGTGACATGATCCGAAAGCATGTCGAAGGCGCGCAGCAGGACATCGATCAGCGCTGGGGTGATCAGGAGATCGCCGCTTCGGGCGAGATCGAGCACGGTTTCGAAGTTGTGGGTATAGGCCTGGAGCGCATCGAAGCCGAATGCTCCCGAGCCGCCCTTGATCGAGTGGATCGCGCGGAAGATGGTGTTGATCGTCTCGCAATCTTCCTTGCAGTTTTTATAAGCGAGCAGGCCGGCCTCAGCGGCGGCAAGCCCTTCTTCGCATTCCTGGAAGAAGATTTCCTGAATCTCGTCGAACTGCACCGTATGATCTCCTGATCAGGCTGGGGATCAGGCCAGCGCTGCAATTGGGAAGAGGTGGCTCGAAAGTCCGGTGAGCGCCGCAGCCTCCGTAAGCACGTCGCTCGGATCCTTGATCGCCAGCGTAATCTCGGAAAGGCGCGCACTCTTCTGGGCGCTGAGCAGCAGTTGCAACCCGGCCTGCCCGATCCGCTCGACTGCGGAAGCATCGACCACGATGCTGGAGCCGTCCCGCATCGCCGTGTTGAACTCTTCGACCAGCGCTTGGGCAGCACCGCGATCGAAGGTTTCGGGAAGTATTATCCGGGCCACGAGTTGCGCTCCTGCTTTTGCCCGCCCTTTCTGCCCTCTATTGGTTAATTTTCCGGATAAGCGAGCGCATCATTGTGAAGTCGCGAAGCCCTTCACCGCCGGAATCCCGATTTTCAGTTGGATAGGGTCGATTGGCCAAAAAGGGGGCCACGCCAAATGTGGGTTGATGAGCGATTGGTTAATATCGTTACTCATTCGACATGATATCGCGAACCAATAATCGACCTATATCACATTGAAATACATTAAAAATATCGCTCACTGCCGATCTTAAATAAATATTCAAACCACTCTCTTATGCTTAGTCAACTCGTGGTTCCGGCCATTTGGCTGAGCGGGTGTGGGCAAGTCTCGCCCGGAGGACGGAAATGAAGGAGAGCGAGTACAGGATCCCTGGCGCGTCGGTTACCGTGCACGGATCTCACTTTGCCGATCAGATTCCGTCGCCTGGCGGCTTGAAAGCACAGGTCGACGAGCTCGAACGGCGTCTGCAGCTCGAGCATATCGCGCGTGTCGATGCGGAGGCTGTCGCCAAGCGCGGCCTCAATGATCTCTACGAGAGCCAGCGCAAGCTCGATCTGCTGCAGCGCGTCGCGACTGCGGCCAACCAATCGGGATCGGTGGACGAGGCGCTTCGCTTCGCGATCCACGACATCTGTCAATTTACGGGCTGGGATATCGGCCATGCCTGGCGGAGGGCTGCCGAAGGCGAACACCTGGTGCCGACCGGCATCTGGTGGGCCCGCGATCCTGAATCCGTGAAGCGATTCATGGACCTTAGCGCCGAGATGAGCCTTGCGATCGGCGAAGGGCTGCCCGGCCAGGTGCTTGCCGATGGCGCAGCGCATTGGATAGTCGATCTCAGCTGCGATCCGAATTTTCTGCGTGCGCCGGTCGCCGAGCGCTGCGGCCTGCGTTCGGCCTTCGCCTTCCCGGTCAAGGCGGGAACCGAGGTTGCGGCCGTGATCGAGTTCTTCGCATCGGAGCATCTCCATCGGGACGATGCCCTGCTCCAGCTCTTCGACCAGATCGGAACTCAGCTTGGCCGCGTTATCGAGCGCAAGCGCGCCGAGGAAAAGCTAGTCTACGAGGCCCTGCACGATCCGCTTACCGGCCTGCCGAACCGAGCGCTGTTCACGCAGAGCACGCGCATGGCACTTCGACGGTGCCGTCGCGATCCCGACAGCCTGTTCGGGATCCTGTTTCTCGATCTCGACGGGTTCAAGCTCGTCAATGACGGGCTTGGCCACGCCGCAGGCGATCAATTGCTGATCGAATGTGGCGAGCGCCTTCGCTCCACGCTGGTCGAGGCGGAGCGCTTTGCCGCCACTGTCGGACGCCAATGGCCTCGTTGGGTGCTCGCGCGCTTGGGCGGGGACGAATTCACGATCCTCCTCGAGAGCATGGAATCGCTCGAACAGGCCAACGAAATAGCGGGTGAACTACACAAGGCGCTCGAAGCGCCCTATGTCTTCGATGCGCAGGAGGTGTTTGTCGGATCGAGCATCGGCATCGCGCACGGCGGACCGCATTATCTCGACGTCACCGACATCATGCGTGACGCCGATCTCGCAATGTACGAGGCCAAGGCCGAGGGCAGGGGCCGTACCGCGATCTTCGACCAGGCGATGCATCACCGCGCCGACGTCCGGTTGCAGCTCGAAAATGACTTGCGCCGTGCGGTTTCGCGCGAGCAGTTCCTGCTCGAATATCAACCGATCGTTCGACTTTCGGATACTGCGCTGCTTGGCTTCGAGGCGCTCCTCCGCTGGCGCCGCGACGACCAGGCCGCGCCGCTCCAGCCCGATGACTTCATCCATGTCGCCGAGGAGACCGGGATGATCGTGCCGATCGGCAACTGGGTTCTCCAGGAAGCCTGCGCAATGATGGCCAAGTGGCAGCATGGCATCGGCAATCGCACCCCGGCGATCAAGATGAGCGTCAATATCTCGCCCAAGCAGTTCCTCCAGCCGACCTTCCTCGCCCAGGTCCGGAGTGCGCTGGATCGCAGCGGCATCGAACCCGGAACGCTCCAGCTCGAGATCACCGAGGGCGTAGCCGTCATGGACCCGCGCCGAACCGCCGCTCAACTCGAAATGCTGCGTCGCTGGGGCGTTCGGATCAGCATCGATGATTTCGGCACGGGCTATTCGTCGCTTGCCTATCTCCACAAGCTGCCGTTCGACACGCTCAAGATCGATCGCGCGTTCGTCGTCCAGATGGATGGCGATCCGGCTATGCAGGTGATCGTGAAAGCCGTGCTCGATATAGCAGCCTTCCTCGAACGCGAGGTCATCGTCGAAGGCGTCGAGACCGAGGAGGAGCGCCGCCAGCTCATCGCGTTGGGCTGCACTGCCGGACAGGGCTTCTATTTCGGGCGGCCGATGGATGTCGGAACCGTGGAGCGCTTGCTCGAGCGCCGCCGCCGGCCTCGCGATCCGATCGCGGACGCCGCCTGAGACCGCAGCCTGGCTTGGGAGCTGGATAGGATTGCAGACTTTCGCTGGAGCCGGAATCGCGGTAGGGCGCAGGCTATGTCTACCAAGCCCACTTCCAACAAGCCTCGCACGCTGTACGAGAAAATCTGGGATGCCCATGTCGTCGATCGGCGCGATGATGGCACTTGCCTGATCTATATCGATCGCCACCTCGTCCATGAAGTGACGAGCCCGCAAGCCTTTGAAGGCCTCAGGGTAGCCGGACGCACCGTGCGGCGCCCCGATCTCACGCTAGCCGTGCCCGATCACAACCTGCCGACGACGCCACGTCGCGCCGCCGACGGTAGCCGCCTGCCGATCGCGGATCTGGAATCCGCGCAGCAGCTCGCCGCGCTCGAATCCAACGCTCCCGAGTTCGGCATCCGCTACATCGACGCGACCGCGCCGGAGCAGGGCATCGTCCATGTCGTCGGTCCCGAGCAGGGCTTTTCCCAGCCCGGCACGACGATCGTGTGCGGCGATAGCCATACTTCCTGCCATGGCGGCATCGGCGCGCTGGCGTTCGGCATCGGTACCTCCGAGGTCGAGCATGTGCTGGCGACCCAGACCTTGCTGCTCAAGCAGTCCAAAACGATGGAAATCCGCGTCGATGGCAAGCTCGGCTTCGGGGTCAGCCCGAAAGACGTGATCCTCGCGATCATCGGCAGGATCGGCGCTGCCGGCGGCACTGGCTATGTCATCGAATATACCGGCAATGTCTTCCGCGAGATGTCGGTCGAGGGTCGCCTGACCGTCTCGAACATGTCGATCGAGGGCGGTGCGCGCGCTGGCCTGATCGCGCCGGACGAGACCGTCTTTGCCTATCTCGAGGGCCGCCCGATGGCGCCCAAGGGTGCCGAATGGGACAAGGCGGTCGCCTGGTGGAAGACGCTGCCGTCCGATCCGGGTGCTGTCTACGACAAGGTCGTCATCATCGATGCCGCCGAGATTTCGCCAAGCGTCACCTGGGGCACCAGTCCCGAGGACGTCGTGCCGATCACCGGTGTCGTGCCCGATCCCGATAGCTTCGCCGATCCCTCCAAGCAGGAAGCCGCCCGCAAGTCGCTCGCCTATATGGGGCTGACCCCGGGCATGCGGATGGTTGACGTGCCGCTCGAACATATCTTCATCGGCTCCTGCACCAACAGCCGTATCGAGGATCTGCGCGCCGCAGCAGCTGTCGCCAAGGGCCGCAAGGTTTCGTCGCGCATCAAGCAGGCGCTGGTCGTGCCGGGTTCCGGGCTGGTCAAGCTCCAGGCCGAGGCCGAGGGGCTCGATCGTATTTTCCTCGATGCCGGTTTCGAATGGCGCGAGCCGGGCTGCTCGATGTGCCTCGCGATGAACCCGGACAAGGTGCCGCCCGGCGAACGCTGTGCCTCGACCTCCAACCGTAATTTCGTCGGCCGCCAGGGTCCGGGATCGCGCACGCACCTGCTGTCGCCCGAAATGGCCGCGGCTGCCGCGATCAACGGCCATTTGTCCGACGTTCGCGACATGATGGGAGGTCGCTGATGGATCAGCTCAGGACCGTCGAGGGACGGGCGTTTCCGCTCGGCCGCAAGAATGTCGATACCGATGTCATCATTCCAGCGCATTACCTCAAGACGATCAGCCGCATCGGCCTCGGCAAGGGCGCGTTCGAAACGGTGCGCGCCGAGCCCGGCAACGTCTTCGACGATCCCGAATATGCCGGATCGCCGATCCTGATCGCCGGCGACAATTTCGGCTGCGGCTCGAGCCGCGAACATGCCGCCTGGGCGCTCAATGACATGGGCATCAAGGCCGTGATCGCGCCGAGCTTCTCGGACATCTTCTCGGGCAATGCGTTCAAGAATGGCATCTTGACGGTGGTGTTGCCGCAGGAAGCGGTCGATCGGCTGCTCGAAGTGGCGAAGACCGATCCGATCGCGATCGATCTCGAGCATTGCTCGGTCACCACGCCGTTCCAGGATCGCTTCGAGTTCGAGATCGACAGTTTCCGGCGTAATTGCCTGATGAAGGGGCTCGACGAGATCGGACTGACACTGGCGATGGATTCGAAGATTTCGGCTTATGAGACAAGGCTTGCGACCGAACGGAGCTGGCTCTCGGCATAAGCGGGAACGACGTTGCAACGTCGGCGACCGCTTCTTATCTATGGCATGAATTGCGGGGAAAGGAATTTCTATGACGACCTTCGACGATCGCGAGCGCGGTTTCGAAAACAAGTTTGCCCATGATCAGGAAATGTTGTTCCGGATCACGGCGCGGCGCGATCGGCTCGTCGGTGAATGGGCCGCCAAGCTGATGAGCCTGACCCCGGCCGAGACCGACAGCTATGCCAAGGGCATCGTCCAGGCCGATTTCGAAGTGGCCGGCGACGACGACATCGTTCGCAAGCTGCTTGGCGATCTCACCTCCGCCGGCGTTGATATCGACGAATCGCGTATCCGCCAGGTGATCGAGGACAAGCTCGTCGATGCACGGCGCCAGCTGCTCGAAGCGAAGTAGGGTACGCCATGGCAATGCAGGCCAACGATATCGAGCGACTGATCCGCGAAGCGATCCCCGACGCAGAGGTCGAGATTACTGATCTCGCTGGAGACGGCGATCATTATGCCGCTCGAGTCGTGAGTGGCAGCTTTCGCGGGCAATCGCGCCTGATTCAACAGCGGCGCGTCTATGCCGCGCTTGGCGAGCGCATGGGCGGCGTGCTCCACGCGCTGCAACTGACCACCGCGACGCCGGACTGAGGAGATTAAGATGAGCGACGACGTAAAGATACGCATAGCTGAGGCAGTAAACGCCGCCGATGTGCTGCTGTTCATGAAGGGCACGCCGCTCTTTCCGCAATGTGGCTTTTCGAGCCGCGCGATCGCGATCCTCGACCATCTTGGTGTCGAATATGCCACGGTCGACGTCCTCCAGGACGCCGGGATCCGCCACGGCATCAAGGAATATTCGGATTGGCCGACGATTCCGCAGCTCTATGTGAAGGGCGAGTTTGTCGGTGGTTCGGACATCATGATGGAAATGTATGAGAGCGGCGAACTGGCCGAGCTGATGGATGAAAAGGGCGTTGCCGCTGCCTGAGGCCGGTTTTTCCGGGCGGCGGCGGTACGAGGCACTGTTAGGCGCCTCGTGACCGCCGCCTTGAGCGGAACAGGAACACACCATCCTTTGCAGGGCACGTGCCAATTTGCACCAGCCGCAGTTTTCCGCGGGTTTGCATGGTTACCATAGTCTTGACCCCCTCCGGAATTGTAAAGCCGACCGACAGGCTTCCAATTCCTCATTGGCGACGCAAATGAACGGCTTGGCGACGCAACGACCCACACAGACGCTGACGTTGTCCCCGCTCGTCCGGCGCATTCTGGCCGATAATCCGTCCGCCTTCACCTTCTGGGGCACCGAGACCTATGTCGTCGGCAACGCCGCCGGCGTCGCGGTCATCGATCCGGGGCCCGATATCCAGTCGCACCTCGATGCGCTGATGGCCGCGATCGACGGCGCGCCGGTCCACGCAATCATGTGTACGCACACGCATCGCGATCACAGCCCTGCCAGCCGTCCGCTCAGTGCGATGACTGGCGCGCCAATCATCGGCTGCGCCCCACTCGCGCTCGACGATGGCGGCCCGCGTGCCGATGCCGCATTCGACGCGGATTATCTGCCCGATCGAGTGCTCGTGGAGGATGATGTGGTTTCAGGCGAGGGGTGGACGCTTCGCGCCGTCGCGACGCCGGGGCATACCTCCAACCATCTCTGCTACGCGCTTGAACAGGAGAATGCGCTGTTCACGGGCGATCATGTGATGGGCTGGTCTACCACAGTGGTGTCGCCGCCCGATGGCGACATGGCGGATTACATGGCCAGCCTCGACAAGCTGATGCGCCGCAGCGACAAGGTCTATTATCCAGCGCATGGCGATCCCGTCGAGCAGCCGCAGCGCTTCGTGCGCGGGCTCGCCGGTCATCGCAAGCATCGCGAGGGGCAGATCCTGCGCCTGCTCCGCGAGGAACCCCGGACGATCCCGCTGCTGGTCGCCAAAATGTATGTGGGGGTCGATCCGGGCCTCCATCCCGCCGCCGGGCGTTCAGTTCTCGCCCACTTGCTCGACCTGGAAAGTCGCGGGCAGGTTGTGTGCGACAAGGAGATCTGGCGGTGCGCATGACCCATTGCCTCTTCGGCGCCTCATACGTCATCGCCTGCGCGGCAATGACGAAACGTCCCATGGAGCTTATATGAATATCGCGACGACAAGCCTCGCCGGGCTCGACCTCAAGGTCGAGATTGACCGCCTCCGCAAGGAAAAGAACGCCGTCATCCTGGCGCATTACTACCAGGCGCGCGAAATCCAGGACCTCGCTGATTTCGTCGGGGACAGCCTTGATCTGTCGCGCAAGGCAGCCGCGACCGATGCCGACGTAATCGCCTTTTGCGGCGTTCGCTTCATGGCCGAGGTCGCCAAGATCCTGTCGCCCGAGAAGATCGTGATCCTGCCCGACATGGATGCCGGCTGTTCGCTCGAGGACAGCTGCCCGCCCGAAGAGTTCCGCAAGTTTCGCGAAGCGCATCCCGATCATATCGCGCTGACCTACATCAACTGTTCGGCGGCGGTGAAGGCGCTCAGCGACATCATCGTGACGTCATCGTCGGCGGAAGCGATCCTCAAGCAGATCCCGATGGACCAGAAGATCATCTTCGCCCCGGACAAGAATCTCGGCGCCTATTTCAATCGCGTGCTTGGCCGCGACATGCTGCTCTGGCCCGGTGCCTGCATTGTCCACGAGGCGTTCTCTGAAACCGAACTGCTGAAGCTCAAGGCACAATATCCCGGCGCGCCAGTCGCGGCGCATCCGGAATGTCCTCCGGCGATCCTCGATCATGCTGATCAGGTCGGTTCGACTCGCGCCATCCTGGAATTCGCGCTGTCGAGCCCGTCGCAGACGATCATCGTCGCAACCGAGCCCCACATCATCCACCAGATGGAAAAGGCCGCGCCGCACAAGAAATTCATCGGCGCGCCCGGCGCGGACGGCAATTGCAACTGCAATATGTGCCCCTACATGGCGCTCAACACGCTCGAAAAGCTCTACATCTCGCTCCGTGACCTCCAGCCGCGCATCGAAATGCCCGAAGACCTGCGCCTCGCCGCCAAGAAACCGCTCGATCGCATGCTGGCGATGGCATCGGGAACGGTGGGTCTCGGCGACCTGGGCCTGCGGCGGTAAAGGGCCCCTTTCGTCATCCCGACGCCCTCCTTCGTCATCCCGACGCCCTCCTTCGTCATCCCGACGAAAGTCGGGATCCATGGGACCCACAGTTCTCGCGATCGCGGAAACACTGCATCGTGGATCCCGGCGTCCGCCGGGATCCACGATGCATTGATGTGAAGCAGGGAGGGGAGTTTCGCTTACCTCCTCCCGGAATCGCTTCCCGTCGGCCGCTGCTTTCGTTTATGCGCCTTGCATGACCTTCACGCTCGCCAACTTCGATCTCGACGCCTTCGTCGCCGCCACGCTTGCCGAGGATCTCGGCGACAAGGGGGATATCACCTCAGCTGCCGTGATTCCCGCCGAGGCGCGTTTCGTCGGGGTGATGGATAGCCGCGATGCGATCATCGTCGCCGGCCTCCCGATCGCGGCAGCGTTTTTCCGGGCGCTTGATCCCGAGGCGCGCATCGAGATGCTCGTCAATGATGGCGCGCGGGTCGCGGCGGGATCGGATCTGATGCGCATCGAGGGCAGGGCGCGGGCCTTGCTGACGGCTGAGCGGTCGGCGCTCAACACCGTCCAGCATCTCTCGGGCATCGCGACGATGACACGGCAATATGTCGATGCGATCGCGGGAACCGGCGCTACGCTGCTTGATACGCGCAAGACCATCCCGGGCCTGCGCGTACTCGAGAAATACGCCACGCTCATGGGTGGCGCGACCAATCACCGCATGGGATTGTGGGATGCGGCGATGATCAAGGACAATCATGTCGCGGTGGCTGGAGACATCGCCGAAGCGGTCCGCCGCGCGGTGGTCGCCGGCATCGCTCAGATAATCGTCGAGGTCGATCGCATCGACCAGATCGAGCCCGCGCTTGCGGCCGGAGCGACGCATCTGCTGCTCGACAACATGGATCCGGCGACGTTGCGCGGTGCGGTGGCGCTGGTCGGCGGACGAGTCGTTACCGAAGCGTCGGGCGGTGTTCGCCTCGATACGATCCGCGCGATCGCAAAGACCGGGGTGAAATACATCTCGGTCGGCCGCCTCACCCAGTCAGCGCCAGCCGCGGATATCGGCCTCGACTTCGAGGTTGCCGCCTGATTGTTCCCCCGTCATCCCGACGATAGTCGGGATCCATGGGACCCACAGGTCTTGCGATCGTACGACCACCGTATCGTGGATCCCGGCGTCCGCCGGGATGACGAGGGGAGTGTCGGGATGAGGAAAGGCGTCCGCCGGGCTGACGAGCGCTGTGGATGCCGTCCCTAACGGGACCACCTGGCCTTCGATCGTAGCCTGTCCGGGGTGATGCCGGTCGAGGTGGCGGCGGATGATCCTGAGGTTGCGGCTGTTCGATCGGAAGAAGAAATCCGGGATTGCGCCCACGAACGGAATCGCGCCGAGCAGCGTGTCGATCCCGACATTGCCCGCCATCCGGGTCATCTGCCATTTCGACATGCCGAGGTTGCGCGCTTCCCACACCATCCAGGCGCCGAGCAGCGCGCCGACAAGGTCGCCTGCCACCGGAATGACGTCGAGGATAACGTCTAGCCCAACGCGCTGCTTCGTGCCGGGAATGACGAACATCCCCTCGAGCAATTGCTCCATTGCCTCGATGCGACGACGCACTGCGGCGGGGCTGCGAATTTCATCGGTATTGAATGGCATATTGATCATTCGATTCTAGTTTTGCGAGTCCAGGAGATGGTTCAACGGATGAACCCCCCGAATGTTTGCCTGGAAACCCGTCACCCGCTGCGCGACCAGCGACCAGCGCAGCGGTTGCGCGATCGGTATGAAGGGCACGATCTCGGTGAGCCTGAGATCGGCTTCGGCGATGCGGGCTGCGCGTTCGACCGGATCCAGGGCCGTCCGGGCCGATTCCAGCGCAACGTCGGCTGCTTGGCTGCACACCGCATAGCGATCGCAGGAGAAGCGGCGCAGGTACCAGGTCGCTGACTGGCTGGGCGCCACGGCGTCGATGAGGCTGAGGTCGGCCTCGGCATGTTCGCCCACATGCACCACGTCCACCCCGATCGTCATCCAGTCGGCGCGCAGATAGGCAAAGAGCAGGCGAGCGCCCGGCGTGTCGGGCATCGCCATTCTCAACTGCGGCGGCTGGCCGGGATTGTTGCTCCGCCACAACCGGACCGCCCCACTGGCGGCCTGCCGCCTCACGGCGAGATCGGCATTGCCCCAGCCCGGCTCGATCGGCTGCGACAATTCCTGCGTGCCGGATGGCACGATCGCCGTCGCTTCCTTCCATTCCGGGACGCCGAATGCCCCGATCAGCCGCGCGCGATCGATCGCCATTGCCAGCGCGCGTCGATTTTCGGCCGCACCCAGGAAACCCGAACGCCTGTTGAAAGCGACGCCGAACAGTCCGCTGACAGGATCGAGACGCACGTCGCGCGGGCGAATTGCCGCGGCGCGGAGGATCGGAATATCGGCATAGCGCCCGCCAAGGACAAGATCCGTATTGCCCGCAGCGTAGCGCGCCACGGCGAGAGCGGAGCGCTCTCCCCGCAACCGCACTTTTCGGCGGGGATCCTGCGCGACCGGTTCGCCATCGCCATCGACTTCAGGAGCCGGGGCCAGCACCAGCATGCCCCCCTCGGAACTGCCCGGCTTGAGCGGACCGGTGCCGCCATGCGCGCCGAGGATTGCCATTTCGGGCTGTGCCAACAGGTCGAGAAGATTGGATCGCGGCGCATTCAGGCGGATCTCGACGACCTCGGGCGTCACCGCGACAATCTCGCGAATCGCGCCAAGCAACGGCTTCAGCGGATTTTTGCTTTTGTGGCTGATCTTGGCCCGCAAGCGACGCGCGACCAGTTCGGCGTCGATTCCTTCGATCCGATCCAGTCGGAAGGTATAGAACAGCCCGTCATCGGAAATCGCCCAGCGGATGGAAAGCCCGGGCTCGATCTGCCCGGCAGCGTCGAAGCGGACCAGCCCCTGCATTGTCGCTGCGATCAAGACTGAGTCCGCAGGCGGCAATTCACCGCGATTGGAATCCGCGAGGCCAGGCGCACCGCCGATAACGCTGACTGCCACCGGCTGGTTGTCGCGCGAGCGATGGCAGCCTGATGAGAGCAGCAGGATCGTGATCGCAGCGGTGATAATCGGGCGGGCTGTCATCGGTTCTTCGGATAGAGGGTCCAGCTAGGGTGTAGGTTGGCGGGGTTGTCTCGCCAACCCCCGATACGCGGACCGACGACATTGCGGCTGACGTAGAAATAGATCGGGATGATCGGCGCATCGTCGATCAGCAGCCTTTCCGCCGTCGTCATCGCGGCCCGGCGTCGGCCGGGATCGGGCTCTGCGCGCGCCGCATCCAGCGCATGATCGAAGGCGGGATTGGCATAGCCCGAATAGTTGATCGGCCCGGCGTCGCTGCGGTGGACCGCAAGGAAATTCTCCGGCGCCGAGAGATCGGCGATCCACCCCGAGCGCGCCAGTGCAAAATCGCCCCGCCTCAGGCTGGCAAAATGCAGCGCCGCCTCGCGGTTCAGCAGATGCGCCTCGACCCCGAGCGGCCGCCACATCGCCGAAAGCGCGATGGCGACGCGGCGATGGTCGGTGTCGCTGTTGAAGGCGATGTCGAAGACCAGCGGGTGCTTTGGGCCGTAGCCTGCCTGCGCGAGGAGCGAGCGCGCCATGGCGAGCCGCCGTTCATTGCTCCAGTCCGCCCATGCGGGATGCCAGCTGCCGTCGGGCAACAGCGTCCACGCCGGCCGGTTGCCGAGCCGCACGAGCGGTCCAGCGATCCAGCGCCGGTCGACCGCGATGTTCAGCGCCCGCCGGATGCGGCGATCGGAAAAGGGGGCCTTGCGGGTGTTGAACGTGAAATAATAGGTTCCGCGATACGGCGCGATATGGGTCCCGCCCGGGACATGGCTTCGCAGCCAAGGGATTCGACTGGCGGGAAAGTCGCTCGCGATGTCCGCACTGCCCGACGCCACCATCCGAAGCGCGGTCAGTCGATCGGTGACCGGACGCCAGAGGATCACCCGCGCCGGCGCCGCTCCGTCATGCCAGCGCGGGTTGCGCTCGAGCCTCAGGCGGTCGTTGAGCGTCCACAGCGTGGCGCGATAGGCCCCGGAGGTGACCAGCGGCCGTTCACTCGTCCAGGCTCCACGGTGGAGCGGCAGCGCAGCCATTGCCGGATGGGCGAGCAATTCGGGAAGCTGGGGGAATGGATGCCGCAGCCGAACGCGCACGATATCGCCCTCTGCATCGATCCGATCGATCGCTTCGTAGAGGCCGATATTCGGCGACGCGTTCTTCGGGTCGCGAAGCCGCGCGAGCAGCGCCGGGAACAAGGCCGGCTTGATCGCCACGCCATCGGAAAAGACCAGCCCCGGCCGCAGGTGGAAGCGCCAGGCGAGACCGTCCGGCGACATCGTCCAGCCATCGGCAAGCCCCGGCTGCACTGCGCCATCGCCGCCAAGCCGGGTCAGCCCCTCGAACTGGTCTTCGGCGATCCGCAGGGACGCGAGATCCGAGATCGCCTGCGGATCGAGGCTCTTGGCCTCGTCATCGGCGATCCGCACGATCGTGTCGGCCGGAACCGGCGCCACGCGGGCGCACGCGGTGAGGCAGGCAATCGCAAGCGCCCAAAGCGCTGCCCTTACGCTAGGACTGGCTGACATAGCGCGACACATCACCCCCGTCAGCCGTCATCGCCAAGCCCCAAAATCGTCATCCCGGCCTCCGCCGGGGTGACGAATGTGGGCCTGGAGATGCCGAGTCAACGACCAATCAGTAGTAGATCTCCATCCGGCCGCCGTCGACCAGCCAATATTGGCCGGTAATGTAGCTCGCCTTTGCCGAGCACAGGAACGCAGCCAGGCCGGCCACTTCGTCGGGACGGCCGAAGCGCTGCATCGGGATTCGATTGATCAGCCCTTCCATGAACGCCTCATAGGTCTGGTTCACCCGGGCGGCGCAGTCGCGGAAGAACGCTTCATAGGCCTTGCCGGTGTCGATGAAGCCCGGCGGGATGGTGTTGACGGTCACGCCGTGCGGCGCGAGATCGTCGGCGAGGCTGCGGCTCAGGCCGAGCCCGGCAGGGCGAACCGTGTTCGCCATCGCATAATCGAAGCCGAGCGTACCACGGCGGCCGGGCAGGCGACCATGGCCCGATCCGATCGTCAGCAGCCGACCCCATTTCTGGGCCTTCATGTGCGGAACGACCTCGCGCGCGAAATGGTGGAAGCCCTTCACGACATAGGTGAAGGCCAGGTCGAAATCGGCGTCGTTGAACTCGTCCCAAAGGCCGGGGCCAGGGGCAACGGGAGAGTAGATCGCGATATCGGGATCGCCGAATGCAGCGCGGGCCTTTTCCAGCATGCCACCATAGCCGTCGATTTCGGTGAGATCCTGGGAAACGCCAGCCGCCTGGCCGCCTTCCCTTCGGATTGCCTCGACGGTCGCGTCAATCTGTTCCTTGCCGCGTGCGACGACGATGACCTTGCAGCCATTGCGACCGAGCTCCTCCGACACCGAACGGCCGATGCCGTGCGAGCCGCCGGTAACCAGTGCGATCTTTCCTGCGATACCCAGGTCCATCATACTCTCCTTATTGAATTATCTGGTTTGAACTATCAGGCCGTCAGGCGGCACATATATCCACGATAGCGTTCATCGCGCTGCGCTTCGCGGCCGGCCGCGTCGACATAGCGGGTTTCGGGCGGCAACCGGTCGCGCAATGCGTCCAGCCTGACCACTTCGGACGAAATACAGCCGGCTAGTTCTACGCCGGTCGGCAAATTCTGCCAGCGGAACAGCAGCGAGCCGCACGCATTGCCGCTCGAATCCAGCCAGTTCCACGCGCCCGGATCGCTTGCGCACACGATGAAGCGGAACTTGCCATCGGCATCCGCCACCGCTTGCGTGTGATTGAGGCTGCTGGTGCGATTTCTATATTCGTACGAAATCATCCACATATCGACATTCTGCACGCCGAGATAACCTGCGCCGAGGCGATCGGTCGTGATCACCAGTGCTTCTTCGTCGCCGAGCCGGAAATAACCGCCGGTCGCGCACTGGGTGATCAGTCCGCCGCGCGCACCCGATGGGACGGGGACCGGGACATGGTTGAGCGCATCAACCTCGAACATGCCATGCTGGATCTTGTCGAGGAAGAAGCCGGCGATGATCTTGATGAGATCGGCGGCGCGGGCGGCGGCTGCCTTTGGGTCGTAACGATCTTCCGCCGGCGCGTCGGTGCGCTCGATGGTGAGCGAGGAGGGCCGCTCGACGCTCCAGTCCGCCATCGTGTCGCGGACCATCAGAGACTTGGCGCGCCCGATGTCGAGGTGGTTCCGGCGACCATCGGTGGCGGTGGGATCGGCGTCGATCGTGAAGCTGCCGTCGTCGGCGATGTCGATCAGCGCCATGTTGATGAAGCCGACGACATCAGCCGCCATATGCTCGCCGATCTGCGCTGGCAGCGCGCAGATGCTGAAGTCGATCGGGAGCGGACCGGCGAAGCGGCCCTTGATCCGGTAGCTGCATGCCGGATCGATGGTCGAGACCCGGTAGATATTATCCGTATTATCCTGCCCGAAACGGCTGCCTGGGATCGATTTGCCCATCCAGTCATGCGCCGGCGTGATCGACCACACGAAGCGGGGATCGTGCGGCGTTTCGTTGGCGGCGACGAGACAGCCGTGGAAAAGATGCTCCTCCACGCTTCGCACGATCAATGCTTCCTGATCGAGCAGCTTGGCGTTTCGATCCGCCCGAAACAGTGCGAGCAAATCTTGCCGCGCCGATGCTATCTCCGGACTTGCGAACAGCGTCAGCGCTCGCTCCTCGACGAGAGCCTGCTCCGGAACGCCAAGGATGGTCACAGGAAGAACGGGTCCTTGGCCCAGACCGGAGGAGCGTCAGCGAGCGTCAGGATGCCGGGCTTGGCATCGATGACATAGGGCACCGCGTGAATGGCATGCATCCCGGTTGCCATGCAGGCGTCATCGGTCGGCATTTCGCTGTCGTGTGCGCCGACCGCGATGCGGGCGTGGATCTCGGGTTCACCCTCGAGATCGACCAGCCAGCCATGGCCGGTGGGCCAGTCGGGCGCGAGATGGTCGGACATGCGGGTGAAATGCTGGAGCCGGATTCGTTCCCGGCCTTCGGAGATCACCTTCACGCCGAAATTCATCGCGCCGACCGTCCCCGCCTTGATCGTGCCCGCCGCGACGTGGAGGTCGCGATCGGTAACGACGGTATTGCGGAAGCATTCGATTCGATCGATCGGCAGGCCGAGCGTGTCGGCCATCAGCCATCCCGAATGGCGCCACGTTTCGCCGACCAGCTCGGCATTGGCGAAGAAAGGCGTTGGATCGTCGGGCGTGTAGCCGAAGCCCATCAGGTCGAACATCTGGTAGGCGCTCGGATATTTGTCGTACATCAGCGTTTCGGAGCAGACGATCCGATCGATGCGCCGTGCAAGCCGGGTGAACAACAAGGGCAGCGATTCAGCGAAGAATCCGGGCATGATGCCAAGGCCGTGGAAGGTGGTGTTGCCCTTGATGCAGGCGTCGGCGATCGCTTTCTCGACATCGGGGCCGAGCGATTTCGGGTAGATGAAGTTCGCCGCCGTGGTGACGACATTCTTGCCCGATGCGAGCAGCGCGCAGATGTCAGCGATGCTGCCGGGAACGTCATTCTCGGCACCGGCGAGGAACAGCACGCAATCCGCTGGCGTATCCAGGATCTGCTGGCGATCGTTGGTCGCGATCACGCCGAGCTTGCCGATCCCGGCAATGTCGCCGAGATCCTGTCCCGCCTTGTCCGGATTATAGGTGAACGCGCCAACGATCTCGAATTCGGGCCGCTCGGCAGTCGCGCGGACGACCATCTTGCCGGTGTGACCGGTCGCCCAGTTTATCACGCGATAGGTCATTCTTCTCTCCCAGGACTTTTGTGTGTTCTAGCTCAGGATTTCGGTTTCGCTCAGATGTCGAACCGTTCGCAATATGCCGCAAATGTCTTGCGCAACTCGTTGGCGTCGAACCCGAATTTCGCCATGGCATATTCGAACTTGCCGTAACGATCGGCCTTGTACGAAGGATCGGTCGTCGCGTGCCGGATCTTCTCCGCGAAGGCGTTGGTGAACGGGATGCCGTGCTCCTCGTAGATCGGCGCGATCACCTTTGCCGGATCGCTTACGAAATCGCGGAAGCGAATATGGTGGAGACGCGGATCGTCGGTCGATGGGCTGGCGAGAATATGGTCGATCCCGGCCTTGAGCTGAACCACCATCTCGTCCGGCTTGACCTTGTAGAGCGCCTCGCCGTTGAACGGCTTATACTGCTGCTCGAGCAGTTCGAGCAGCGAGGTGATATATTCCTCCGGCGGCCGATGGATCCAGAAACCGACCGAATCCGGAAACACCTCAAGCAGCGATCCGGCGATATACTGGTGGATCACGCCCTTGCCGACCCAGCGGCGAGTCGGCATCTTCCACTGATATTGCTTCAGCATGTTCTTGAAGAAGGTCAGGGCGGCGATCGGATCGCGCGCCGGAATGGTCTGCGGCAGGCTCGGCGTCTTGAGGTACCAGAGCGGGTAAGCGATCTGGAAATCGAGCGAATAGCTATATTCATCCTCAGCCTCGGATTCCCCGCGCTGGTCGAGATAGGGGTGCGCCTGCATCATCCGCGGCGATTTCGCGACCATATAGTCGACATATTCGTCCTGCTCGGCGAGCGCGGCTGCATCGGCGGCTGGATCGAGTCCGCGGGGCGGGGAGGGATGCTGCACGTCACGATAGCGTGGCGTCCGGTTGCCCTCGTCAAGCTCGAGGATCATCTGCGTGAAGGTGGTCCCGGCGCGCGCGCTGCCGATCACGATCAGCGGCTGGACGATCTCCTCGTCGAGGATCTCCGGATGCTCCGCCCAGTCGCGAGCGACCTGGAGGCGCTTGATCAGCACGCTGCGGACCTGGTCGACCGCGTCGCGATATTGCGCCTCGGGGATCGGGCCATGATTGTTGAACTGCGCCATCACATGATGGAAGCGCTCCTCGAGCCCCGCATCGGCATATTCTGCGAGACCACTTTCCTCCCCGGCCGACTTGAATATCTGATCGGCATCCAGAAAATATGCATTCATTTATATTTATCCGTCCGTCACTTGCGAAAAAACACCGCGCCCCGAAACACGATCGTTCCGCGACACGATGCGATCGCTGAGGCCCGCTGCAGCACGGCCAGTCTGACGATGCGGGTCTGAGCCGTAAAGCTGCGAATTTTTACGCCGGTCAAGTCGCGGAAAAAAGGGGACCGCCGTCCCTTCGGAAGGCGATCCCCACTGTTGCTTCAACCGGTATGCGGCGCGTCAGTCGATGCCGGCCAGGCGGATCTTCTGGACCTGGCCGAAGCGGACTTCGCAACGGAACGTGCCCTGGTTGTCGCGATGGCTGGCATAGCGTCGGTCGCGATCGCCATAGCCACGGCCGTGATCGTCGGCGACGATGAGGCCGTGGACGCTATAGCCGTTGCGGACTCGATCGATGTCGTCGATGCGGGACACAGTCACGCGGGGGCCGTGGCGCGATCCGCGCTCCTCGGCCGCGGCGACGCAACGTTCGACGGCCGCGCGGCCGCCTCCGTAACGCTGCCAGTCGCCGTGGCGACGATCCCGGCCATAGCCTCGGGAGTCACGATCGTCGGACAGCACGGCGGCCAGGCCACCGGCAACGACAGCACCGGCAATCACGGTCCCGGCATCGATTCGATCGTCGTCGCGGTGCTGAGCCTGGGCGGGCATCGCGCCAATCAATATCGAGCCGGCGAGAAGGCCCCCGATCATCGCCTTCGACCATTTTGTTGTATCGAACGACATTGTTCCAATTCCTTACATGTGCGGTGGGCCGAGGCCTCACTTGAACGGCTATAGGGAATCGACAATGTCGCGTGCCTGAACCCATTCGTTAGGGCAGGTTCACATTCGGGATTGAGGAGGGGACAGGAAACTCCTTCCTGTCAAAATGGTGCGGACGGCGGGACTCGAACCCGCACTCCCTGTCGGGAAGCAGATTTTAAGTCTGCTGCGTCTACCGGTTTCGCCACATCCGCATCGCATTGCTCAAAGGCAGGTTGGGCGCAGATGGTCAAGCGACTTGTTGGCGATCTCCAGGCGGACCCGCCCGAAGCGAACTCATTCCATGGATCGCCCTGCGGCAATCCATGGAGAAGAGATCATACGTTGAGGCGGTGGCGCATTTCCTTGCCCGGCTTGAAATAGGGCACACGCTTGGCATCAACCTCGACGGAAGTACCCGTCCGCGGATTGCGACCAGTGCGCGCATCGCGCGCGCGCGTGGAAAAGGCGCCGAAGCCACGAAGTTCGACACGTCCACCTGAGGCCAGTTGATCGGAGATCGAATCGAAGAAGCAATCTACGATTTTCTCCACCTCGCGCGGGCTCAGTTCAGGATTGTCATCAGCCAAAGTCTGGATAAGTTCAGAACGAATCATCGTAACCCTCCCCGTTACTGGTCCGTTATAAAACAGCTGTCGTCGGAATTCCCAGTAAAATCATACAGCAGCGTATCATTACCTAGTTTGGCAAGTCCATAGGCCATGAGTATAGGCCAATCGAATGTCATCTAAGTTGTCGACGGCAGGCCGGCGATGGTTGCAGGCGGCCGTTGTGTGTTCGACGCGTTAAGCACTTGTCCGCTGCATTTTGAGGACGCAACAAACATGGGCAAACTGTTCGAAGGTCAACCTGTCATGAATTATACACATAAACTCAAAGGCTTGAAAATGATAGTCGGGATCGGATGCGCAAGCATGGCGATTGGCGCATTCGGCGCAGTGCCCAAGCCGCCGCAGTTTGCGCAGTGTAGCATCTGTCACCAGATCACGAAGGGTGCGGCTTCGACGGTCGGCCCGAACCTCTTCGGCATCGGTAGCCGCGGCGCTGGAAAGCTGGCCGGCTTCAATTACTCACCGGCAATGAAGGCGGCCGGGGGGGCCTGGAACAGGCCGCGACTCGTGGCCTACATCACCGATCCACGCAAAGCGGTGCCCGGCAATCGCATGGCATTTCCCGGTATCAAGGATCCCAAGGCAGCAGGGGCGGTCGCCGACTATCTGTTGTCGCTGAAGTAGGTAGTTTTCCGTAGTCGGCTCGCGCCGGATGTCATGAAAAAGGCCTCTCCCGATCGCTCGGGAGAGGCCTTTCTTGTGTCCGCTATGAAGCGGATCAGTTCTTTTCGGTACGCGCCTTGAGCGCTTCGCCGAGAATGTCGCCAAGCGATGCGCCCGAGTCGGACGAACCATATTGCGCGACAGCCTGCTTCTCTTCGGCGATCTGCATCGCCTTGATCGAGAATGTCGGCTTCTTGGAACGATCGAAGCCGGTCACCATCGCGTCGAACTTCTGGCCGACCTGATAGCGCTCGGTGCGCTGCTCATCGCGGTCGCGACCAAGATCGCCACGCTTGATGAAGCCATAGGTGCCGCCGTCACCAACCTGAACGTCCAGACCGGCATCGCCGATCGACATGACCGTGACGGTCATGACCTGGTTCTTGTTGATCTTGCTGCCGCTGCTTGCGCCGGCGGCGCTGGCAGTGCCACCCGTGCTTTCGCCGACAGTGCCCGAAGGTGCGGTGACGCCGCCACGCTCGAGCTGCTTGATGCCGAGCGAGATGCGCTCCTTCTCTGCATCGACGTCGAGCACCATCGCCTTGACGGTTTCACCCTTGCGATAAAGCGCGAGCGCTTCCTCGCCGGTGACGCCCCATGCGATGTCCGACATATGGACCATGCCGTCGACATCCCCGTCGAGGCCGACGAACAGGCCGAATTCGGTCGCGTTCTTGACTTCGCCTTCGATGATCGAGCCGATCGGATGCGATTCGGCGAACACATCCCAAGGATTGTGCTGTGCCTGCTTGAGGCCGAGCGAGATGCGACGCTTGTCGCTGTCGACCTCGAGAACCACGACTTCGACTTCCTGCGAGGTCGAGACGATCTTGCCCGGATGGACGTTCTTCTTGGTCCAGCTCATCTCGGAGACATGGACGAGGCCTTCGATGCCAGCTTCCAGCTCGACGAACGCACCATATTCGGTGATGTTCGTTACGCGGCCGGTGAACTTCGCGCCGATCGGATACTTGGCGGCGGCGCCTTCCCAAGGATCGCTCTCGAGCTGCTTCATGCCGAGCGAGATGCGCTGCGTTTCGCGGTTGATGCGGATGATCTGCACCTTGACGATATCACCGATGTTGATGACTTCGTTCGGGTGGCCAATTCGCTTGTAGCTGAGATCGGTGACGTGAAGCAGGCCATCGATGCCGCCGAGGTCAACGAACGCACCATAATCGGTGATGTTCTTGACGACGCCTTCGATAACCTGGCCTTCGGCCAGCGTCTGGATCAGGCCCGAGCGCTGTTCAGCGCGGGTCTCTTCCAGGACGGCGCGGCGTGACACGACGATGTTGCCGCGACGACGATCCATCTTGAGGATCTGGAAAGGCTGCGGAATGTCCATCAGCGGGGTGACGTCGCGCACGGGGCGGATATCGACCTGCGAACCGGGAAGGAACGCCACTGCGCCGCCGAGATCGACGGTGAAGCCGCCCTTGACGCGACCGAAGATCACGCCATCGACGCGGCTGGACTGCGAGAATTCGGCTTCGAGCTTGTCCCAGGCGGCTTCGCGGCGTGCGCGATCGCGCGATAGCATCGCTTCGCCATGGACGTTCTCGACTCGATCGACATAAACTTCGACTTCATCACCAACCGCGATTTCGGCCTTCTGGCCGGGTGCAGCGAATTCGCGCAGCGCGACGCGACCTTCGGACTTCAGTCCGACGTCGATGACGACCATGTCGTTTTCGATTGCGGTGACGGTGCCCTTGACGACGCGGCCTTCGAAGCCTTCGTTTTCGCCGCCGAGCGATTCATTGAGCATTGCCGCGAAATCGTCGCGGCTGGGAAATGCCGTAGTGGCCATAGAGATAGACTTTCTAATTGTTATTCCGGCCATCCGGTTGTCTCCGGAGGTCTTTTGGCCGAACCGCCGCAGGGGCCCCATGCCCATTGCGGCATTCAGCGAATCACTCCCGCTCGTCGAAAACCGGAAAAAGCAAAAGAAGCGCTAGAGGGCGCTTTCCCCCCTGCGCTCAGCGCTTTTTTCGATTTTCAACAAGCGCGATCGCCCGCTGAACGGCGGCATCTATAGACATATCACTGGTATCCAGCAAGTCTGCGTCGTCGGCTCGCCGGAGCGGCGCCGTGGCGCGCCCCATGTCGCGTTCATCGCGCGCTCGAATGTCGGTGAGCACCGACTCATAGTGCGTCGCGATATCCATTCGAGCGAGCTCTTCATGGCGTCGTCGCGCTCGCACTTCGGGGCTGGCGGTGACGAACAGCTTGGCCTGGGCATCAGGCGCGATCACCGTGCCGATGTCGCGCCCATCGAGTACCGCGCCGCCAGGCTGGTCAGCGAATATCCGTTGATAGTCCATCAACGCCCTGCGGACTGCGGGGAAGATCGAAACCTTGGAGGCGGCGGCGCCTGCGGCTTCGGACTTGAGCGCAGGATCGGCGAGCATGCCATCACTGAAACCGCACGCCGCGATCGCGTCAGCCTCGACCGAGGGGTCGCCGCCACCGCGCAGGACCGCAATCCCCACGGCGCGATAGAGCAGCCCGGTGTCGAGGTGCGGCAATCCGAAATGCCGGGCGAGCGCCCGGGCAATCGTGCCCTTGCCTGAAGCGGCGGGCCCGTCGACGGCGATGATCATGCGACGCCCAGTGCCGTCATAAGCGACTCGAACGTCGGAAAGCTGGTCGCAACCGAGCTCATGTCGTCGATCGTCACGGCTTTGTAGGAGACGAGGCCAGCGACGGCGAAGCTCATCGCGATGCGGTGGTCGAGTTTCGCCGAGACCGTCGCGCCGCCTTCGAGCGGTTCGCCGCCAGTGCCGTGGATGATCAGGCCGTCTTCGATTTCCTCGACATGCGCGCCGATGGCTCGCAGGCCCTCGGCCATGGTCGTGATGCGGTCGGATTCCTTGACCCGCAACTCTTCCAGCCCGCGGAAAACGCTGCGGCCGTTGGCCAGAGCCGCCGCGACGAAGGCGATGGGGAATTCGTCGATCATCGAGGGCGCGTCGGCCGGGTCGGGCTCGATTGCTGTCAGGGCCGATGCCCTCACCGCGATGTCGGCGACCGGCTCGCCACCCACTATGCGTTCGTTCAAGGTGCGAATGTCGCCGCCCATCGCGCGGAGCAGGCCGAATAGTCCAGCACGCGTTGGATTGAGCCCGACATTTTCGATGACGACCTCCGATCCCGGAACGAGGAGCGCAGCTATCACGGGGAATGCGGCGGAGGAGGGATCGCCCGGCACGACGATAACCTGCGGCTTGAGCTCCACCTCTCCACGAATCGATATGATCATATCGTCGCCATCCTGCTCGACAGTGAGGTCCGCGCCAAATCCGGTCAGCATTCGCTCGCTATGATCGCGGGTTGGCACCCGCTCGATCACGCGCGTGATCCCTGGCGTGTTGAGCCCGGCGAGAATCACCGCCGACTTCACCTGCGCCGAAGCGACCGGCAGCCGATATTCGATCGGGATGGCCGGGCAGATCCCGCGCAGCGTCAATGGCAGGCGATCGCCGGGGCTGGCCGTGAATGCCGCGCCCATTCGTGACAGCGGCTCGATCACCCGGCCCATCGGCCGTCTGGAAAGCGAAGCATCGCCGATGAAGGTCGCGGTGATCGGGTGGCTTGCGACCAGCCCCATCAGCAACCTCGTCGAGGTTCCCGAATTGCCCATGTCGAGTGCGGTCTGCGGCTGGAGCAGGCCTCCAACGCCGACGCCGTTTACGCGCCACACGTCATTGGCGTCGCGCTGGATGTCCGCGCCCATCGCCCGCATCGCCGCCGCTGTTGCCAATACGTCCTCGCCGGTGAGTAGTCCGGTGATGCGACTTTCGCCGACCGCGAGCGCGGAAAGCATAAGCGCACGGTGTGAAATGGATTTATCGCCGGGAACGGTTACCGTTCCGGCCAGCGGTCCGGACGCGCTGAAGGCGCGGGGGCGAGGAGAGGGGCTTTCCATATGCGCGCGGCTTTTGACAGCGGCGTCAGGCTATGGCAAGGCGCGCGGCACTCTGGCATGGGCAATCGCCTGTGCCGTACCCTTTATCTTTAGATTCGGAGCGTTGAAGCCCATGGTGAAGCCTGAATGGGGCACCAAGCGGACCTGTCCCAAATGCGGCACCCGCTTTTACGATCTCGGCAAGGATGATCCTGTCACATGCATCGAATGCGGTGCTGCGTGGCAGCATGATCCTGTCCTGAAATCGAAGCAGCCACTGCCGTTCGACGCGCCCAAGGTCGAAGACCCGGTCAAGGCGGATTCCGATCTCGCCGATGCGGATCTGGATCTGGACGTTGATGTCGAAGGCGAGCCAAGCCCGGACGACGATGTCGACCTGGGTGGCGACGATGATATCGGCGTCGATACCGCCGGAGACGACGACGACAGCATCTGATCGCTATCGTCGGAAGAAAGCGGAAAAGACCCGCTTGCAGAGGAGCGCAGCCTGACCTAAAGGGCTGCGCACCCCGCCGCCGGTTCCCACCGGCAGCATGAGGGGACGGGGCCGTAGCTCAGCTGGGAGAGCGCTGCAATGGCATTGCAGAGGTCAGGGGTTCGATCCCCCTCGGCTCCACCACTTCCTCGGAAAGCCGCAGAAATCCTTACATCATAGGAAATCTGCGGCCCGTTTTTGCCTACTGCTACACTTTGCTGCTATACTGCACGGGTGAGCGAGATGGCGAAAATACCGGGCCTGCACCTCCGCGGCAGAGTCTATTATTCCAGGGTCAAGGTTCCCAAGGCGCTCGTCGGGCACTTTGGACGCGATCAAATTTGGAAGAGCTTGGGGACTTCAGATCGGGCCCAGGCGGAGGTCCTCCACCTCCACGAAGCGACGATATGGAAGGCTGCCTTCTTCGAGGCGCATAAATCGGCTCGGGCATCGTCGGAAGAGGCTGGACCTGATTCTCGCCCATTGGAGACTCCCGTTCATCTCGCTCAGCAAGAGGTTGTCACGCTGGCAAAAGCTTTTTTCCAGCGAGCAAAAGCTAGTCTGGACGAACGTGACGTTAGTCCAGCGGAACTCGCCGACGACGAACGGGCACTTATCAAAGTTGATCTTGAGCAGCAGATTTCGACGCTCGCGACATGGTGCAATCCCGACACTCATCGCTGGGTGGGCAAGGCCGAGGCTGAGGCATTGAGAGTTGTGGGTCTATCTCACGCGATCGAACCGGTCGCGAGCCAAAGGCTATCAGAGCTACTGCGACGGGCTTTGATACAGCTTTGCACAATCGAGTTGGCGCGAATGCACGGAGATTTCCGAGATCATGTCACAGACGAATTATTCCAATTCGTTCCCGGTACCGAAAAAGAACTATCGGATTTTTCCTTGGGGCAGGGCATCACCTTGGGCAAATGCGTCGAGCGTTTTCAGAGAGAGGCCCTCGATCTGAAGCCCGTTACGGAAAAGACCTCAAACAAGCATAAGGCGCTTTTGTCACATATCGAGGCATTCTTCGGTTCGGACACGCGGTTAATCCAAATCTCACGTGCTGACTGCAATCGCTTCCGTGATACGCTCGCCAAACTACCTCCAAATTCTACGAAACGAGGCGGCAAGAATCAGAGCTTGGCCGTTATCGCCGAGAATAACCAATCGGACACATTGGCTTGGGAAACCCAGAACAACTACCTGAAGATGCTCGCCGACCTCATGGCATGGGCAGTGAGAGAGCGCCTTGTTGGCGATAATGTAGCGGACAAAATCGTGCCATTGAAGAAGCGCGAGGCGGCCGAGGAGCAGCGGCTTCCGTTCAAAAAGGAAGAGTTAGAGGCAATTTTTTCGATGCCCTTATATACGGGCTGCGTGGACGATGAGCGCGGGTTTGCAAAGGTGGGATCGAACCAGCCTCGCAGAAGCCGATACTGGCTGCCGCTCATTGCCTTATTCACAGGCATGCGGATGGGTGAGATTTTACAGCTTACACCTAGCCATATCCGCCGATCGGCGCTGGGCACGTACTTTTTCGTGCTGACCCGTGACATGGACCTCAAGACATATAACGCCGAACGGGAGATACCTGTTCACCCAGAATTGATCCGCCTCGGATTTCTGGCTTGGGTTAAGGGAAAAGGGCAGAGCCGAGCCGAGCCGTTATTCGATGACGTTGCCGCCAGCAAATTCGGATACAGGAGCGATACTTTTACCAAGCGCTTCGCGACGTTTCTCAGAAAGGTAAGCTTGCCGCCGCACCGTAAGCGCAAGCTCGCGTTCCATTCGTTTCGCCATACGTTCAAGGATGGCTTGAATGAGACTGGTGCCCCGGAAGAGATCAAGGACGAAATCTGCGGATGGTCCCGAACAAAGAAAACTGGCAGGCGGTATGGAACGGGATTGAGCGCCGATCAGCTTAAGCCGCATATGGATCGACTTTCGTTCGGGCTAGAATTATCACACCTTTATGATTTCGATCCTGCGCTAGAGTAGGCGCTTAGTCGGTTTTGAGTAGCTCTTCCGGTTTCACGCCAAGAGCGATTGCCAAGCGACCAACCGCTCGCACGGTCGGATTGCGGGTGCCACGTTCCAAATCGCTGATGTAGCTGCGCTTGATGCCGGTATCTAAGGCTAACTCTTCTTGCGAGAGCCCCTTCACCTTGCGGGCTTTCCGAACGTTCTCGCCAAAAATTCGGACCAAATCCATGTCCCGAAAAGACACGAATGTGGCGCAATAGTCGGTCCACCAATCGTGTCATTTCTCTTGCTCATCCTTCGTCTTTGGGAGAAAATGGTTTTGGACAATTCCAGGGGGGAAGAATGCCATCGCTCGAAGTAGTTAACCTTCAACTGAAGAGCCTCGATGCGACGTCATCATTCCTCACAAGGAAGGAGATCAGCGAACTTCCATCCATTTTGTGGGAGGGGGAAAATCTGCGAGGGTCGATGCAAGGCAGTTATAACAACCGGATTGGGTTAGGACGCTCAAAAAAAAAGAGCAAAGGCGTCATAACGAACGCCAATTTTGACGCCCAAAAAGCGAAAATCCTCTCGGCGATGCTGGCATGAACCGGCACTGGCTGCCTTTAACGATACCAGTCTTGTTGCTGATGGTAGGCTTAATCGTATCGTGCGGGCCATCGCGTAATTCAAACAGCGCTCCAGGTGACGCCCAATCGTCGTCAGAAGACGGCGCACGTATTAGCCAAGAGGGGTTCGCTAAGCGGGGCCTCGATTGGCCCTTCACCGTGAGCGAGGGCTTTGTCGGTTGTGACCGGGAAGCCCTTTGGTTCAAAGCTGACCGTGAAAGCTACGCGCTTAACGGCTGGGCCGTAAGCCTCTTCGGTTATGCTCAACCATACGAGATTTGGCGCTATCAGGAGTATCCAAATGGGCAGGAATTGCATCCTCAGGCCGCGAGATCACGTATGAACATATCGGACGTTCAGAACGAAGCTCGCAAGCTTTGTAAGGGGCGCTAGTGTTGCGACAGTGTGCGATGCTCTCCGATATCGCCGCGCAAGGCGCTAAGCACGAGTCATGCAATGGCCGCTTTCCCTGCCGAGACTCGCTGTGAGGCGCAAGCCCCCGCGCGAGGATCTCGCCTTCTTCCTGGTCAGCTTCGCAACCTGGTTCATCATCCTCTACGGCTTCGTGATCTAGCAGGTCGGCTTCGGCCTGAACCATTAATCCATCCTTCGTCATCCCGACGAAAGTCGGGATCTCCCCTCTCCTCGGCGGAACAAGGCAGTGGGATCCCAGCTTTCGCTGGGATGACGAACGCTCCTAGTCGCAAGCCTTGTGAAGCCGCCACGCAAGCGCTGCTGCGCCGATGCTTGCCACGGCGACCATCAGCAGCGTGTCTGCAACAGAAACCCCATGCCACAGCAACACGCCGAGGATCAGCGCAGCCAACACCATTGCGCCGGAATTGACGATGTTGTTCGCCGCCACCGTCCGCGCGGTGACCTCCTTGGGAACATAGGTTGTCAGGAACGCATAGAGCGGCACGACGAATATGCCCCCAGCCACCGCAACCCCGAACAGGTCGAACATGAGATGCTCGGCATCGGGGAGGCGAAGGAAGGCGCCAAGCTCCATCAGATGGCCGGTGCCGACGGGTGGCCAGCCGATCACCGTCCGATAGAGATCGAGGATGAAAAGTCCCATCACCAGTGCCGCGCCCGGCGAGAATTTCGCCGATACGGTGCCGCACAGCATACGGTTGATCGCAACCGATCCGATCGCCACGCCAACCGAGAAGATCGCCAGCATCAGCGTCGCGACGCCCTCGTCGGCGCGGAGCACATTCTTCACCAGCGGCGGGAATTGGGCGGCGAGGATCGTTCCCATCGCCCAGAAGAAGCTGATCGAGAGGATCGCCAGGAAAAGCGGCTTGATGTGCATCGTCGCTGAAACCAGCCGGTGCGACGAGCGAAAGACATGAAGGTCGATCAACTGGTTGGGGACCTCGGGCGGGGCAGGGGGAACGAGTGCGCCGATCAGTCGCCCGACGATCGCGAGCCCGATCACCGCTGCCGCCAGAGTCCAGCTCGGGATATGTCCGTCGCCTGCTGCGGCCTGCATCGCGCCACCGGCGATCGTGCCGAGCAGAATGGCGATATAGGTGGTCGCCTCGACCATGCCGGTACCGGGAAGCACTTCGTCGGGCTGCAAGTGTTGCGGCAGGATCGCGTATTTGATTGGGCCGAAGAAGGTCGAATGCATGCCCATCGCGAAGAGTGCGATCAACATCAGCGGAATCGAGTGAATGACCAGCCCGAGCCCGCCGACGCACATGATCCCGATCTCGGCGGTCTTCACCAGCCGGATGATCGCCGCCTTGTCGCGCCAATCGGCGAGCTGCCCCGACAGCGCCGAGAACAGGAAGAAAGGCAGGATGAATACGCCGCCCGCAACGGCGTTGAAAACGGCTTCGTGCGTCGGATCCTGGTAGATCTGGTAGGTTACCAGCATCACCATCGCGGTCTTGTAGAAATTGTCGTTGAACGCATTGAGGAACTGCGTGACGAAGAGCGGCAGGAAGTTGCGCCGCGCCAGGAGCCGGAAGGATGGGGTCATGATATGGCCGCGACTTTCGGCATCTTTGTTTTCATGTTCGGGCCTTTAGCGAAGCCGGAAGTGGCGGTCTACCGCGAACAATCGTCGCTTGAGCCTCAAAACATCTCCGCGGGCATCGCCATCATCGCCTCAGCGCCGCCCTCGATCTCGCGGCGAAGCGCGCCTGCCTCAGGCATGATTCGCTCGGCATAGAAGCGCGCCGTGATCAGCTTCGCCTCATGAAAGGGAGCGTCGTTGCTGCCCGCCGCAAGCGCTGCGGCCGAGGCTCGCACCATCTTGAGCCACATCCAGCCAAGCGCGACGATCCCCATGCACGACATATAGGGATAGGCCGCGGCCCCGGCATTGTTGGGGTTGGCCATGCCGTTCTGCATCAGCCACATCGTCGCCGCCTGCAACTGCCCAAGCGCCTTTTCCAACGCCGCCGCGAAGCCGGCAGCGGCGGGATCGCCCTTGGCCGCTACGATCTCCTCGCCAAGCAGCTTGAACCATGCCTGCACCGCGCGACCGCCATGCAGCGCCAGCTTGCGACCGACGAGATCCATCGCCTGCACGCCATTGGTGCCCTCGTAGATCATCGCGATGCGCGCATCGCGGACATATTGCTCCATCCCCCATTCGCGGATGTAGCCGTGCCCGCCATAGACCTGCTGCGCGAGCGTGGCGCTTCGATAGCCGAGATCGGTGCCGTGCGCCTTGATCACCGGGATCAGCAGCGAGACGAGGTCGTCCGCCTCCTGTCGCTCCGCCTCGCTCGCAGCGGCATGGCTCAGGTCGACCTGAAGCGCACCCCACAGGCAAAGCGCACGCAAGGCCTCGATATTGGCGCGGCAGTCCATCAGCATCCGTCGAACGTCGGGATGAACCATCAGCGGATCCGCCTTCTCTTCCGGCTCCGCGGGCCCGGTCAGCGCACGGCCCTGCCGCCTGTCCTTCGCATAGGCCACCGCATTCTGGTACGCGATCTCGCCTTGCGAAAGGCCTTGCAGGCCGACCCCGAGCCGCGCGGCATTCATCATGATGAACATCGCGGCGAGCCCTTTATTTTCCTCGCCGACGAGGAAACCCTTCGCCCCGTCATAATTCATCACGCAGGTCGAATTGGCGTGGATTCCCATCTTCTCCTCGATCGACCCGCACGAAACGGCGTTGCGCGTGCCCGGTGATCCGTCGTCGTTGACGAGGAACTTGGGCACGATGAACAGCGATATCCCCTTCACATTGTCGGGCGCGCCGGCGATCTTGGCGAGCACGAGGTGGATGATGTTCGAAGTCAGGTCATGCTCGCCGGCCGAGATGAAGATCTTCGTCCCGCTGATGCTGTAGCTGCCGTCGGCACTGGGTTCGGCCCTGGTCCGGATCAGCCCGAGATCGGTGCCGCAATGCGGCTCGGTCAGGTTCATCGTGCCGGACCATTCGCCCGAGATCATCTTGGGCAGGTAGGTCTGCTTCAGTTCATCCGAACCCTTGGCGGTGATCGCCCCGATCGCCCCCATCGTCAGCCCCGGATACATTGCGAAGGCCATGTTGGCGCTGGTGAGAAACTCCTCGAACGCAGTTGCGATCAGGTGCGGCAAGCCCTGGCCGCCATATTCCGGGGCGCCGCCCAGAGTCGGCCATCCCCCGGCGACGAGTTGGGCGTAGGCATCGCGAAATCCTGCCGGTGTCGTGACGCTGGCATCGTCGTGCCGGGTGCAACCCTCGATGTCGCCGCTGGCGTTGAGCGGGAAAACCACTTCCTCGCAAAATTTCGCAGCCTCGCCGAGCACCGCCTCGATCAGGTCCGGCGTAGCATTCGCGAAGGCGGGGAGGGCGGCGTAGCGATCGATCCCCAGCACAGCCTCGATGACATAGCGCGTTTCGCGGACTGGGGCCTGATAGATCGGCATGGCCTTTTCTCTCCTTATGGTGCGGCCCGGCCAGATGTAACGGACGCACATTGCAGGCTCAAGGCGAACCGCCCATCTTGCGGCGCCGATCATGCTGGGCTAGGCAGCGCTCCCATCGCACAGGGCCCCTGTGGTGAAATTGGTAGACGCGCTCGACTCAAAATCGAGTTCCGAAAGGAGTGCTGGTTCGATTCCGGCCAGGGGCACCATCTCTATTCGGCAATGAGCCGGCAGAATTGCGCAAGCATCCGCTTGCAGCCAATCCGAATGGCAAGGCTTTCCTCATTCATTATCCAGGCCAAGGAACTTCGCGTTCGTAGCGAACGTTGAGTGACGGTACAGAATGTTTTGGGAGCTGAATTCATGAGTCGCTTAACTATTCTCAAACGCGGCATTTGCGTGTCCGCGCTGGTCTTGCTGTCGGCAACGTCTGCATTTGCGGGCAAGTCCGATCGAGCCCGCGAGGCGATTGCGCAGGCGCAGGCCAAGGTGGAATCCGCCAACAAGGTCGGTGCCACCGGTGAGGTTCCCCGTATCCAGGCCGAGGCCGAAGCAGCACTTCGTACTGCGCGTGAAGAACTGGCTCGCGGTCACAAGGGCGATGCGCTCACCGCCGCCAATCGTGCGTCGGCACTCGCTGATACTGCGCTCGGGATGACCGAGAAGAACCGCGCCGAGGACCAGAATGCCCAGCGCTCCAGCGCCGAAGCGGCTGCCGCGAACGCACAGCAGGATGCCGCCTCCGCCAACGCTCGCGCTGATGCCGCCCAGCAGGCGGCCGCTTCAGCGGCTGCGGATGCAGCCGCTGCCCGCGCTGCGCCGCCGCCGGCTCCAGTGGCGATGATGCCCGCACCGGCGCCGACGACGACCGTGACCACGGAAACCGTCAAGTCGACCGCGACGGCTGCGCCGACAACCCATCGGGTCGTCAAGCGGGTCGTGCATCATCGGCCGGCTACTCGGGCGACGGTGACTGAGAAGACCACGACGACGGTGAAGACCCAGCCTAACTGAGGTTTGCTCCGGGCGACCCGTTCGTTTTGAGGAAGAGCTGAGCTTGCTATCCGCTCATCCTGAGGAGCCATTGAGCTTGTCGAAATGGCGTCTCGAAGGACAGCAGCGTTGCAGTCCTTCGAGACGGGCCTTCGACAAGCTCAGTCCCTCCTCAGGATGAGCGGATAAAAAGATTTCGGTTTGCCGCTTCCATCGGGAGTGCGCGCGTCAATGCACCCAAAAACCCAAAATCGCCGCCAAGGCCATTAATAGCCTCTCTGAGAGGCGTTTGCATTTTTTGGCTACCCATCTAGCCAAAAAGGATTTTTCGCACTCCTGGACAGGTCCAGGGCGCTCCTCGCCCCATCCGATACCCCGACCCTCGGCCTCTACCGCATCAGGCGCTTGAGCTTGGCGATTGCCATCGTCTCCGATTCGGCATGGTCAATCGTCGTGACGAATTTCCCGTCGGCATCCATCAGGAAAATCGTCGCGGTGTGATCCACCGTATAGTCATCGACGCCTTTGCCAAGCGGGACCTTGCGATAATAGACGTGGAACGCCTTGATCATCGCGGCAAGCTGAT
The DNA here is from genome assembly GCA_947476425.1 of Sphingomonadaceae bacterium. Lineage (GTDB taxonomy): Bacteria > Pseudomonadota > Alphaproteobacteria > Sphingomonadales > Sphingomonadaceae > CANJQJ01. The sequence goes on from CANJQJ010000010.1 coordinate 65,920, forward strand.
CCGGCGTACCTGACAAGCCGATCATCGGGGTTTCAAACAGTGCGAGATACTGGCGGATGTCGGCTGGCTTGTCGTGGCCGGGATCGACCGAGACGAAGACGATGTTGAAGCGGTTGCCATCCCGCCCGAGCGTCTTGCGAAGCTTTGCGAGGCGATTGAGCGTCGTCGGGCAGACGTCCGGGCAGCGCGTGAAGCCAAAGAACAGCGCAAAGGGCTTGCCCCTCAACGTTGCGTCGGTGACGGTTCGTCCAACCTGGTCGGTCATCGAGAACGGGCCGCCGATCGCTGACGGCGCGGCGGCAGGTTGTTGCTGGCTTGGTCGACCGATCAGGAAATACCAGGCGCCGGCCAGCAGCACGATGTTGAACAGCATGCCAATGATGACAAGCCGGCGGGTTTTGGGATCAAGTCTTGGCTCAGCGGTGGGCATGCGCGTCCTCGGGGCCATCCCCCGATTGGGAATCGCCGCATCATCCGGCGCCAATATCAGGCTACGTCTGTGATGCCCAGTTCGCCAAGCTTGCGATAAAGCGTCGAGCGGCCGATGCCGAGGCGTCGAGCGACTTCGCTCATGCGGCCCCGATAATGGCCGATCGCAAGCCGGATGACGTCGGCCTCGATGGCATGCAGCGGCCGAAGATGGCCGTTAGGATCGAACAGCGTAACCCCGCTGGTTGCGGCCTGCGCTGCGAGCTTCTCGTCCGAAGCGCGCGCGCCACCAGCGCCAACGACTTCGGCGGCAATCTGCGGAAAATCGGCAGGCGTCAGCACGTCCCCTTCGCAGAGCACGGAGGCGCGGAACAATGCGTTGTGGAGCTGGCGGACGTTGCCCGGCCAATGATAGGCGGCCAATAATCGTACCGCCTCCTCGGAAATGCCGAGCGCGGCAATACCAGGCTGCTGCGCTATTCGTCCGAGGAGATGGCGAACGAGGGCAGGGATGTCGCCGGCCCGCGTGCGGAGCGGCGGAACTGTGACCTGGACGACATTCAAGCGGTAATAGAGATCCTCGCGGAATCGGCCGGACTCGATATCGGTCGCAAGATTGCGATTGGTCGCGGCGATCACGCGAACATCGACATGCTCGATGTGGCGGCTGCCAAGCGGCTGGATCTCGCCGGATTGCAGCACCCGCAGGAGCTTGACCTGTGCCTCGAGCGGAAGTTCGCCGATCTCGTCGAGAAAGATCGTGGCACCGTCAGCACTCGCGAATCGGCCGACATGGCGATCGAAGGCGCCGGTGAAGGCGCCCTTTTCGTGCCCGAACAGTTCGGATTCGACGAGGTTGGTCGGGATCGCGCCGCAGTTTATGACGTACATCGGCCGTTTTGCGCGGGGCGAGGCGGCATGGATTGCCTGCGCGATCACTTCCTTGCCGGCGCCGCTTTCGCCTTCGATCAACACTGGAACGCGGGCTCGTGCAGCCTTGGCGGCGATGGCGAGCGCCGCCCGGAATTCCGGGGCAGCGCCGACAATTTCGTCGAATGCCAGCGTGCAGGCGATTTTCTCGCTGAGCGGGCGAAGCTCGCCCTTTCGACTGGAATCCCTGGTAACGGTATCGAGCGCCGCCAACAGGCTGTCGGGCGCGATCGGCTTGATCAGGAAATCCGTTGCACCGGCGCGCATCGCCTCGACCACACGCTCGATCGAATTCTGCGCGGTGAGGATGACGATCGGCAGCTGGTTGAAGCGCTTGCGCAGTTCCCGCACGATCTGTGCGCCGCTTTCGTCGGGCGCCCATTGATCGAGCAGCACGGCATCGATCGACTGGGCATAGGCGCCTTCGATGATCTGCAGCGCATCATCGAAATCGGACGCACGGGCTACCCGCCATCCAGCACGCGTGGCGATTGCGCCGATCAGGCGCGCCTGCGCCGGCTCGTCGTCGATTAGCAGCAATGTGCGGCCGTTCTGGCGCGTCATGGAATAATCCCGGCTGTCCCGATTGGAGACATATTCTACGATGCAAGCGTAAAGGCAGGCTTAAGACCCCTCCAAATCATCAGGCTTGAGCGCGAGGCGTCATCACTCTAGGGTCAGGACCTGTTAAATTGCTTGCATGATGGGCTGAGGGTTGATTCAATGGTGGCACCAGGAGGTGCTGCTTGTGGACGATCTGTTTATGCTGAGCGAGGTGCAGATGCGCCGGATCAAGCCATTTTTCCCGCGATCGCA
>CANJQJ010000011.1 GCA_947476425.1 Sphingomonadaceae bacterium
AAGCCGGACACGCAAATCCAACGATAAAGGCTGACCCATCCATGCTGGCCTCCTTCACCAGCACGGATTCTGAATCAGAAAATCCGCCCCTTGGGAATCCCTTACGATTCAGAGCGGTCGAAAACCGCTCTAAAGAACCAGACGCCGCTTCCCGTTCTGCAAGCAAAGGCAGATAACATCACATCAAACAGCGGAAAGTTCAGTGTGACTTATCCGAATGGAGACAAGTGTGTAGGCCGTTGGTCGTCTGTTGCGCCGCAAATGACAAGTGTCAGCTGGGGGTCTTTGTTTTCTCAGTATGGAGCAATTTCAGGCGTTGCCACATCAGTGTCAAACCTACCTGGGATTAATCGCGGTGAAGCTGTCGCGGTGTGTGGCAGTGGAAATCAATTAACGGTCGAGTTTTATACCGGCAGCGGAACGGCAAATGGTGTTGGAGTTGCCAAAGACGAGCAAGGCAATACTTTTAAACTGATATTCTGAGTTGGTATAAGGTTACAGCTTCACGTCGATCGGGCTGATATAGAGCACATTGCGCTTTGCATCGTCGCCCTTGCGCGTCTCAGCGTCGGCCACGTCGATTATCGTCCGAACAACAATAATCGGCCCGCGGTTAGCATCGCAGGCTTTTGCCTCCAATGCCGCCAGTCGCTTGCGTAGGTTCATCATTTCCGTGCCTCCAATGCTGCAAGTCGGGTTTCCAGTTCGCTTGTTTCAAGTGTGCGCCGGAAGCTTTCGATCAGCCCCATGACGTGCGCCCCTTCGATCGGCGTCAGATCACCTTGCCCGACAGATTCCAGCACCGCCCCTGCCGCTGCGGCTGCATCGCTCGCTGTCTGCATCTTCGGCACCGTGAAGCTAACAGGCGCATCTTTTCGGGGTGGCGCTATGCGTTCCAGACACAGCCGCAAGGCGCTGGCGTCACCGGCAAGAGCCATTGCAACGGCCTTGCGCGTGATTGCCTCACCTTCACCTTCCAGCAGCGCCAGCGCCGCTTGCGTTGTCCGGTTCCGCGCCCCCTTCGGCCGGCCGGAATTGCCAGCCGAGAAAGTGCCATCGGTTTTTCGCCCGTTCATACGGTCGATTGGGTTCCTGTCATGTTGCGTCATATTTGGGTCACCTCATTCGTGAAACTCTGCCAGAGGAGCACCGACAAAACTGCCAAAAGTGCTTCTGTCGGTTCTGTCGGCACCCTGCATGGGCCTTTCAGACTTTCAGGGCGTTAGGGTTTAGCCAATAAACGATTGTGGGCCGGCCCCCGGTTTGTAGTTCTTGCGCGCCGATCCAATCGGCCTCTTGCAAGGCGGCTAAGCCAGCTGCCACACGCTCCTTATCGGTCAAGCCAGACCAGCCTTTCCGCTGTATATCTCGCCCAGTGAAAGGGGCCGCCAGGTCGCCCTTGCAAACCCTTCGCCAGATTGCGCGCGCCGCTTCGGCATTGTCAGCCGAAAGAGATGCGTAGGCCCTACAAGCATGGCTTTCGAGATAATCCGCCCAGCCCATTGCTTGCAGTGCAGCTCGCAGGGACACTGGCCCGAAATCATTGTTGGCAAGGTGGCACACCAACGCCAAGCGGGGGATGAGGCCACGATACTTGGAGAGATGAGCCTTCAACGAATTGGACAGTTCATCGCCGCGCACCCGGTGTTCCAATTTGGCCCGCCACTCCGAAAAAGCCTCTTGGGCATCATCCGCGAAGCGAAGAAATGGCACGCCATAAGGGCCTGTAGTTTCCTCCCAAACTGCGCCGATTTCACGGACATCCATGTTTGCCAGATCGGCAAGGCAGTCTTGCGCAGCTTGCCGCGCATCGCTGTTTGGATAACGGTCCACCGTTTTGTAGGCGACATCGAGGCACTCACCGAGGCGAATGCCGATTTTCGCAGGGTTCTCTATACCGGCGCCAATCTTCAGCTGGTGCTGATGGCGATCCAGCCGGGCGACGAAATCGGCGAGGAAGTCCACGAGGATCGCGATCAATTCTTCCGGATCGAGACTGGCGAGGGACAGGTCTGGATCGATGGCGTGTGCAATGCCGTCAAGGCGGACGATGGCATCATCGTGCCCCAGGGCGCGCGCCATAACGTCGTGAATTCCGGTTCGGTGGCTCTCAAATTATATACGATCTACGGTCCGCCCGAGCACCGTGACGCCATCGTCCACGAGACCAAGGATGATGCCGACAACGCGCACGAGCATTTCGACGGACACATAACCGAGAGCGACGACCAGCATCATCCGCTCCCCAAGGACGAGCGCGCTCGCCATGACCTCGTCGGCGAAACCGTCGAGAAAAGCCATGGCCTCGGCGATGATGATCCGGGCGCGCCGCAGCCGAGCCTGACGGAGCCGCCGCACGGACATTATCGCGATCCGGATGGTCGCCCCTACGACACCTGACCGATTGCTCAGCGAGTCGGGAGCAGCGCCACATTGCGGCCGGCGACGCCGACTTCGGTCGGCCCCCAGACCTGCATGCGTCGCCCTTCGATCGCGCCGAGCAAACGGATCAACTTGGCATCCTCTTCGGGACCTGCAGTCAGGATATAGTCTTCGAGCGCCTGCTCGGCGGCATCCCATTCCGAAAAACCCTGGCCAAGATATGCGGAAACTTCGGCAAGATCTCGCGCCACCGCCTCGGCGGCCACGCTATCTGCACGCATCAGGCATTCGATGAGATCCTTGGCCTGGCGCTTCTGCTCGTCATCGATCGGCGCCACGCCGTTGATGGCGGCTACCGTGTCGCCAAGCTTGGCAATCAGCGCCGCATTGTTTCCGGTCCGCGCAGTGAGCGGCGGAAGTTCGGGAAGTTTGACGCCGGCAAGATGGCACACTGCCATCACGATCAGCTGGCGTAGCGACAGGTCCCACGACAGATAGACCGAGTGCGGATCGCCGGGCACTGGCTTCGCCACGGTTCCGGCAAATTGCATCGTTCCCAGCACAGCAAACTGGAGGACATGAAAGTTGACGACGTCATCGTCCACGGTATCGCCGCTGACACGCTCATAATGGCGACAAAGATCAGCCAATGGCGCGCCAAGCGGCTCGACGCTGTCGCGCATCCCCATCGTCGCGATATCCACCATCGGATCGCCGATCATGGAGAATTCGAAATCATAAAGCCCGGTCATCTTGCCGTCCTTCAGCAGGAACTGACCTGAATCGAACTGGATGAAGCATGCCTTGGAACGATTCTGGGGCACGTTGCGCCTGATCCAGCCGATCGCGAATTCGAGGAGCGGCTCGGCCTTGCCCTTGGTTCGGCGATAAAGCGGCATATAGGCGTTCAGGCCGACCAGCGCGATCTCCTCCCGGGTCTTTGGCCACTCCATGCCGATCTCGGCAAAGGGCTCGACCGGCAGGCTGTGCATCCGCGCGACCGCGGCCATGTAGTCCTGGCTGATCGCAACACGCGTCGCATCGTCGGCCGCGTCTGCCATGTCCCGGGTTCCGGCAAGCGAGTCCATCACGATGCAAGGAGGATCAGCGCAATAGCCGAGGATGCGCGGCACCGGGATGCCATGATCGTGGAGCACGGTCATGATATCGGCTTCGCGCTTGAGTTCGGGAAATATCGCGACGTCGCCGGCGCGATCCCCGCGCAGATAAAGTTCGGTCGTCGCGCCGTCCTTCTCGATCTCCGCAAACCAGGCCGGGCGCCAGCGAATCTGCCGCTCCATCTTCGTGATGCGGCCACCGGTCAGCTCTTCGACGAACGCGCGCAGGCGCTGGACGCCCTCATCGTCATAGGCGGGGGTCGGGTGCTTGGGCTGCGTCATTGGCTGTACTCTCCTAATGTCCTCGTAACCGCGACCTGTCCTACCCGGGCAGGCGCGGCATCACCTTGTCGCGCACGAGCTCAAGGCATTTCCAGCCGATGTCGGGCGAAAGGCCGCCGAGCAACGGCATGAAGTTCAGCCCGCAATTATTGGCGTGGATTGCCGCGGCATTCGCGACCACCTCGTCCGGTGTCCAGACCGCAAACATCCCTGATTGGCGGAGGCCTTCCTCGTCGACCAGTCCTTCGAAGGGTGATGAAGAGTTGCTCGCCTCCGAGGCCCAGACCGAATAGGCCGATGCAACATGCACGGCGTGCGCCTTGATCTCGTTCCAGCCTTTCTCGGGGTCCTCCGATACGTGGATCGCCATCGGCATGCCTGAGCCGTATTTCCGGCCTGGCTGACGACCGAGTTTGCGGCATTCTTCGTCGTACAACTCGAACAGTTCATTGCGCATCGGGCAGAGGCCGATGCCGAAGCGTGCCGCGCGTCGCGCCGATGCCTCGACTCCGCCGCCGGCCATCAATATTTCCTCCGGCTTTTGAACTGGCAGCGGGCGAACGAATATTTCACGCCCATCGACCTCGAACCGTTCGCCGCGCAGCGATCGCAGGATGATGTCGATGCCCTGGTCGAGCAGGCGGCCGCGATCCTTGAGCGAAACGCCAAAACGCGCAAATTCGGAAGGAACATAGCCCGCACCGAAGGTCACATCGAGGCGACCGCCGCTCATCAGGTCCAGCACTGCGATCTGCTCGGCGATCTTGACCGGATCGTGGAGCGGCAGGATCACCGCGCCAAGCGAAATCCGCATCCGCTTCGTGCGGGCGGCCACCCCGCCGCCCAGCACGAATGGAGCCGGGAGATAGCCGTCCTCGGAACCATGATGCTCCATCAGGCCGATCCGGCCGATTCCGATCTCGTCCGCGAATGCGGCCATTTTCAGGGCCTCGTCATAGAGCCGGGCAGCCGGTGCTCCAAAGTCCGGGGCGCGCATGTCGAACAGGATCGCAGTCTTGTTGTCGGGATGCATTTTTTCACTCCATCGAAATCATGGTCGCCACGCAGGGTCCGGCGTCCCCTTCTCGTCATCCCGACGAAAGTCGGGATCCATGGGACCCACAAGTCTCGCGATCGAGGGACCACCGCAACGTGGATCCCGGCGTCCGCCGGGATGACGATTCATCTATTCACAACCACCCTAACTCCGAAACCGCTCGCCAAGCAGATTCTGGACATTGCGCGAGCCGATCGCCTCATGCTCATCCTTTGTCAGCGGAAGCGCCCGGAACGTCTCTGCAAATGCGGCGACATCGACGATCGGATAGTTGGTGCCGTAGATCACCCGGTCGGTACCGATATCGCGGATCACGCGTACAGCTTCCTCCTGAGTCCAATGTCCCGGCGTTCCAATCCCGACCAGTCGAAGCGAGAGATCGGTGTAGACGTTGGGATATTTGTGGGTCAGTTCCGCGACGACATCCTCGGCACCTTGGCCGAGGTGCGCCAGCAGCAGACGGACATCGGGATATTCAGCGACGACGCGGTCGAGGTGGCGGGGATGGCCCCAGGCTTCATGGCCCATCGTGCCGTGCGCGCCGCATTCGGAGAGGATGAAGACATCGTGGCGACGCGCAATATCCCAAACGAGGCGGACGCGCGGATCGGTAACCGGCGCATCGAGGAACATCGGCGCAATCTTGATGCCGCAAGCGCCTTCCGACAGGCGCAGCGCAATCTCCGCTTCGATCGCTTCGGGTGACATCAGAATGGGTTCGACGCCTACGATCGCATAGATTCGGTCCGGATAGGTCCGGGCCATCGATGCCGCCCATGCGTTCAGCGCGCTCCAGCGCGCGATTATCTGGGCAACGGCCGCTTCACGCGTTTCGCCCTTTGCGATCAGGGCCGCGACGAGGTCCTGCGCCGGAAGCCATGGGACGATGAGCGTCTTTTCGATGCCGTTGGCGTCCATGTTGGCGAACAGGTCGTCAATATCGCCACGGTGAGTCTGGGGAAGCCCGATCCAGCCGAAAAACTCCTCGGCCGCAGCGACCGATGGTTGGGTATGGGTGTGGAAATCGATCATCGGCAAGCCCTCTCCGGCCAGTTTGGGCGCAGCGGAAGCACTCCTCGCGAGCTTCTCTTCGGCGCTTGATGACATGCTATCGTCTCTCCGAGGCCGCGAAAAACCAACCGTTGGATGGGGTCGCGGAAGGAATGACCGGTTAGCGTGGCTTCCGGTTGCTGCTATCGCAAGCTGCAAGGCATGATTGGGAGAGGATCGGATGAGCATAGCGAACAAGCGGGTCGTCATAACCGGCGGTGCCAGCGGCATAGGCGCAGCGGCAGTGTCGGCGCTGGTGGCAGCGGGGGCTCGCGTCGCGTCTCTCGATATCAAGGAGGATGCCGGGCACGCGATCGTGGCCGCAGCGAACGCGACAGGTCCCGGCGAGGCCGCCTTCCATCGCTGCGACGTCAGTAGCCGTGCGGATGTGAACCGCGCCTTTGGCGAAGCCGCAGACTGGCTGGGCGGCCTCGACAGCCTGCTTCACATTGCGGGCTACGAGCTGACCGATCCTGCCGAAGAAATTAGCGACGAGCATTGGACGACCATGATGGACGTCAATGCGCGCGGCACATTCCTGACCAACCAGGCCGCGTTCGCGCTGCTGCGCGATGCCGGTGGAAATATCCTGAATTTCTCTTCGGCGGCTGGCGTCATCGGCATGCCCGGGGGCGCGGCCTATTCCGCGGCGAAGGCAGCGGTGCTTGGCTGGACCCGGACGGTGGCCAAGGAATGGGGTCGCTTCGATATCAGGGTGAATGCCTGCACACCCGCGATGTGGACCCCGATGTACGACGCGCACCGCGCAAAGTTCACGCCCGAGGAGACGGTTGCCCATGATGCAATGATGGCGATGATCATTCCAATCGGCGGCAAGCTCGGCAATCCTGCGCTCGACCTGGCGCCGTTCCTGATCTTCATGGTTGGCGATGGCGCGCGCTTCATTACTGGCCAGACGCTGTCGGTCGACGGAGGGATGGTGATCCCATGATCGGGCAGGCCCAAACGCTCGATCCAGCGGTACTCGCTGACCGGGCAGCAATCAGCGATATCGTTCACGGCTATGCGACGGCGCTCGATACGCTCGACTGGACGCTGTTCCGGACGATCTTCGCCGAGACCGTCACGATCGATTATCGCAGCTTCGATCCGGCGCTCGCATTCACGATCCCGGCGGATGACTGGGTGGCGATGCTTAAGGGTGGCTTCGGTGGATTTGATGCCACGCAGCATATCAGCAGCAATCACGTCCATGATATCGACGGCGATCGGGCGAGATGCGTGTCCTATATGCAGGCGAGCCACTTCGTGGTCCGCGACGGCCAGACCGCGTGCGCTACCTATTTCGGCTATTATGTGAATGGCCTCATTCGCACGCCCGATGGCTGGCGCCTGTCGGACGTCACGCTCAACGTCACAGCTCGGACTGGCGAGATGCGTGTGTTCGAATGGGCCGCCGAGCGGCGCGGGGCCGGTTAGATCAATCGCCCCGCCATCCGGGATGGCGGGGCGTATCGATCAGCGCTTGGCGGCTGCCACCAGCTTGTGCAGGCCTGCACCGTAGAACATGTGCTGTTCCATCGTGAAGTGACGATAGGGCGCCATCGGGCATAGCGAATCGGCCACCGACCAATAGGGCTCGAGCTTTTCGAGCACCTGCTCCACACTGCCGCACGCGCAGAAGGCCTCGACCATTTCGTCGGGGACATGGTGCATGATCGCGAGCGAATTGGCCTGGTCACCGGTCTGGCAGAGGCGGGCTTCCTTTTCGAAGCCGAGCGCTGCGAAGAAGGGCTCATATTCCTTGATGCCGGCATAGCCAGCAACGGTCGGGCGGGCGTCGTTGATCGCCTGCTGCTTGTCGTCGTTGACCGCGACCCATGGCCATGCGTTGATTTCGATATCGGTACGCTTGCGGCCGAATTCGGCGATCTTGGCAGCGATGCGCGGCCCCTGTTCGACGGTGTAGCCGACCGACCAGAGCGAATGGACCATCAAGCCGTCGGCAATCTCGAGCGACACGTCGGTCAGCTTCTGGCGCAGTGCCGCGACCCAGATCGGCAGGTTCTCGCGCACCGGCGGCGCGGTCAGCATCAGTTCCTTGAAGTCGGCCTTGTAATAGGCGCCTTCGTACGGCTTCAGCCCCTTGTGGGCATTGGCGACGATGTAGCGCACCGCGGCCACGGTGTCTTTCAGCTGGGTGATCAGCTTATAGTCCGGCACGCCATAGGAGCCGACATTCACCGACGAAACGCCGGTGCCAAGCCCAAGGATGAAGCGGCCCTCGCTGATGCGGTCCATGTCCATCGCGATCATCGCGGTTTCGAACGGGCTGCGCGAGCCGGCCACTGCGACACCGGTCGCGACCTTCAGGCGAGTCGTTGCCGCCGAAGCGACCGCGAGGCTAGGGAACGCCGGACCGTAGATCTGGAGCGCGGTGGCGCCCTCGAAGCCGATGTCTTCCATCTGCTTGGTCAGTCCCGACAACATGGGGGCCGGCATCACCGGGATCACGCCCCAATATTTGCGTTCCTGGCCCACGGCATTTTTGGCTTGCGGCATTCCCGGTGCATCCTCGCTGTTATCACGTTCCTGGTTGCGCCATGCCTATCAAGATGAGCACCGCGCTTCAACACGGGAAGCGCCTTTTTCCGCAGGCTCAGGCATGCACCTTCGGCAAGCGGAAGAGCTCGCGCTCCTTGCGGACTGCATCGGCGATGAAGCGCGAGGCGACCTTGATCCGCGCGAGGTCCTTGTGGTCGGCGTGATAGACCATCCAATAGGATCGGGTCAGCCGGATTTCCTCGGCCAGCACGGGAACCAGCTCGGGCTCGCACCGTCCGATGAACGCCGGCAGCACGCACAGTCCCGCGCCAGCCAGCACTGCCTTCACCTGCACGAGAAGATTGCTGCTCTCCAGCCGTGGCGCGACACTGGTGGTGACATGCTGCAGATAGTCCAGCTCGGGCATCTGGATGAGGTCGCCGATATAGCCGATGAATCGATGGTTGCCGACCGCGAGCCGGTCGGCGATCGGTCCATGTTCGGCAATATATGCCTTGCTCGCAAACAGCCCGAGATCATAGTCGACGAGCTTGCGCGTGATCAGCCGGCCCTCGGTCGGCGGCCGCAGCGTGATCACGATATCCGCATCGCGCTTCGACAGGCTGTAATTGTGCGCACCCGCCAGCAATTGCACGGTCAGCCCCGGATAGGCATCGCTGAGCTTGGAGAGCCGCGGCACCAGGAAGTAGCTCTCGAAGCCCTCTGGTCCGGCGATCCGCACGATCCCCTCGAGCTCGGTCGCGCCGCCGCCGACGGTGTCCGCAGCAAAGCTCGCCATCGTTTCCATCTTCTCGGCGATCGTCAGCAGTCGAGCGCCCTGCTCCGTCAGCGAGTAGCCCGATGGGCTGCGATCGAAGAGTCGCGTCTGCAGCGCGGATTCCAGCGAGGTGATGCGGCGGGAAATCGTGGTATGATCGGAGCGCAGGGTCATCGCGGCGCGGGTAAGCCGGCCACAGCGGGCCACCGCAAGGAAGGTTGGTAGATGGCTCCAATCCATCAACGACACATGTGTGAACTTTCGCGCAATGGTTGCGGCTAAATCACCATAGCTTTTCTACCCCCCGATATGGGACAAACAAACCCGGGGCGCAATATGGAGATTAGATAGATGGGCTCGTTCAAGACCTCGGACCAATCCGCGACCACCGCCGTGCTTTCCGACTTCGGCAAGTTGCTTACCGGCAACGTCGATCCTGAGCCGGGCTGGGCAACGATGCACCCCGATCGCGCACTGGCATTTCTCTATGTCTTTCCGCACCCCTGCGATGCGCTCGACGAACTGATGAATTTGCCCAAGGCCTGAAGATTAAGGTCGCGCAAATCAGGGCATCGAGTGCATAATATGAAGGCAGCGGAGAAAAAATAATGACATCGAAAACCACGCGCCCACCCGAAGCCGAAACCTTGCCTGAAGCCACTGGCACCGGCCCCGAAATGGCCGCAGCATGGACCCGGGTCATCACCAATGCGTCCGAGGCGTTGCGCGCCATTTCCGAGCGCCGCACCTCCGGATCATCCGCCTCGCCTTTCGACATGGCGTCGCCGCTGAAGGCCTTCGCCGAATTCTCGATGTCGGTCTTCACAAATCCAGGCCCGGTCCTCGAGGCCCAGAAGGGCTTTGTCCGGCAATGGTCCGAACTCTGGTCTTCCTCTATTGCGCGGGCGATCGGCCGGGACGTCCCGGCAGCGGTCACGCCCGAACGCGGCGATCGGCGCTTCAACAATGCAGCATGGACCGAACAGCCGCTGTTCGATTTCCTCAAGCAGGCCTATCTGCTCGGCTCGCGCCAGACCCTCGAGCTGATCGCGAAGAGCGAACTCGCGCCGGACGCCCGCACGCGAATCGATTTTTTCGCCCGCCAGCTCCTGAACGCGCTCGCGCCGACAAATTATCCGCTCACCAATCCCGAGGCGATCGACCAGGCGATGAAGAGCGGCGGCCTGAGTTTGCTAACCGGCCTCGGCAATCTCCTCGAAGACGTCGCCTCGCCGAGTGGCCTCGTGCAGCGCCGTGCCAGTGACACGTTCGAGATCGGCGTCACCATTGCCGCTACCCCGGGCAAGGTCGTCTTCCAGAACGCGCTGATGCAGTTGATCCAGTACACGCCGACGACTGAGCAAGTGTACCGCCGGCCGCTCCTGTACGTACCGCCGCTGGTCAACAAATATTACATGCTCGATCTCCAGCCGAAATCCAGCCTGATCCGCTGGCTTGTCGAACAGGGGCACAGCGTCTTCGTCGTTTCGTGGATCAATCCCGGCTCCGACCTGGGCAACATGGGCATTGCGGACTATGTCCAGCTCGGCCCGGTCGCGGCATTGGATGCGATCGAACAGGCGACCGGCGAACGCGTCGTCGGCGGTTTCGCCTTCTGCATGGGCGGCATCCTGCTTTCGATGGCGGCAAGCTATCTTGCAGGCAAGGGGCAGGCCGATCGCATCGCCTCGATCACGACGATCGGCACCCAGCTCGATTTCAGCCACACCGGCGAATGGGGCACATTCTACGACTCCAAGAACATGGAAGCGCTCGAACGCCATCTCGACAAGACCGGCGTCATCGGCAGCGAGAAGCTCCAGGCGCTGTTCAGCCTCGTTCGCTCGAACGACCTGATCTGGGCATCCGTGGTCGACCATTACCTGCTCGATCGTGTCGTCCCGCCGTCGGACCTGCTGTTCTGGTTCGCTGACGGCGCCCACATCCCGAAGGCCTTCCTGCTGGAATATGCGCGACAGCTGCTTCAGCAGAACCTGCTTTCCAAGCCCGGCGGCATCAGCGTCGACGGCGTCCCGATCGACCTTTCCGCGATCAAGACGCCGGCGCTCGTCATCTCGCTCAAGGACGATCATGTCTCGGCATGGCAGGCGACTTATGCCGGCGCCCAGCTGCTCGGCGGGCATACCGAGTTCCTGCTCGGTGGATCCGGCCACAACGCGGGCGTGATCAATCCACCTTCAGCGAACAAGCACGGCTTCTGGACCAACCCGGAAATGCCCGCGTCACCCGAAGACTGGATGACCGCCGCGCAGAAGCAGGATGGCTCCTGGTGGCCGACCTGGGACGCCTGGCTGGTCAAGCAGAACGGCGGCGACAAGGTCCCGGCGCGCACCCCGGGCGAGGGCAAGCTTCCAGCACTGGAAGACGCGCCCGGATCCTATGTCCGCATGCGGTAAGGCGCTGGCTAATTCCCCTCCCTGCAAGGGAGGGGCTAGGGGTGGGTAGGCCGTGGCGGGGGTTCGAAGCCCCCGGCATGGCCATCCTTGCGGAACGGTCGGAAAGCGCCCCGGAGCGCAGACGCGCGCACCCACCCCCAACCCCTCCTTTGCAGGGAGGGGAGCAAGGGCCGAAACATCCCCGCCCCTAACCGTCATCTCCGCCCCTAACCGTCATCCCCGCGAAGGCGGGGATGACGAAAATGCGGGGGCAGCCAATCACCGCGCCGGCGTCCACCTCCGCGACTGGCAGATGAACAGCACGCAGCCCGATACCTTCAACGACCCATCCGGATTCCGCTTCAATATCGAGCGATAGCTTTTCCCGGATTTCGGATCATAGGCGCGTCCGCCGGTCCATGCCTCGCCGCCGTCGCGGAAGCCGATCAGGATCGGCAGTCCGACGAGCTTGCGGCTCTTCAGTCCAGGATCGGGATTGTTGACGTCCACGGCCGGGACGTTCGGCGCCTTGTCGAGGATATTTGCGATCCTGCCGCACAGATGCGGCCCGCATTGCGCGATGCGGACGATGGCCTTGTGATCGTCGGTGAGCCAGCTGCCCAGGATCGACGTCGCCGCAAGCGCTGGCGCGCCTGACAGGAGTGCGATTGCGGCAAGAAACAGAAAGCGTGCGATCATCCTGGCCTTCCAGCGGTGCGAAGCGGGGATATCGCATCATGACAGGCGGGCGTGAACCCAGCCTGAGCACGCGATAACTACTTATCGAGCGCGCGAGCAAGTAGCCCTTTGTCGAACAGGGATCGGCGCTCGTCGCGAAGCAATGCAGCGTCCCATGATGCCATGCCGGCCCGCCAGCCGGCGAGCCGTTGCGGAATGTCCCCGTCACGACGGTCGATCGCCTGCTCGATCGCAAGCAGCCCGAGATCGGCGGCACGAAGCCTCTTCCGGTCGCCCGCCAGCCCTTCGGCGGAATAGCGCTCGTTGATCCGGCCCAATGCCGATCGCGCACCGGAAACCAGCAGGCGCGCTGCGGCCGGATCCTTCTGGCGCCACGCATATTCCGCCGCCATCGTCGCGCGGCGGCTGTCGTCGAGCATCGCGGACAGGCGGATCGGCTCTTTCGCGTTTTCGCAGCTTGGACCGATCGATCGCACATAGCGCGCCAATCCATCGAGAACCAACGGCGGCGGCTCCGCCCCGTCGAACTCCTCCACGATAAGCCCCCGGATGAAATGCTCGAGCGCGAAACCGGAAGGATCGCGCGACACCTTGGCTGGTATCGCGAGATCGGGAATAGTGCGCGGATCGAAGATGTCGTTGCCGCGATGCGAGCTCATGATCGACGACGTCACGTCGGCGGTGCCGGGGCTGCCGGACAATCCGGGGAACTTGAAATGTTCGTTGCGCCTGCCGTTGCTGTGGCAACTCTCGCAGCTCAGCCCGGCACGCGCGGCCTGTCCGCCGAGTAGCAACGGCGATCGAAATGCCGCTCGCCCGACTTCGAATGCGTCTCGATCGGCGGGTTGCGAGGGAATTGGCGCGCACTCATTCGGGCGCGTGGAAAGCGCTTGCAGCCGATGTTCCGGTGCCAGCCATTGCGCAGCCCGTATCGGAAAGCCGGCCTGTCCCGCCCCAAGCAGCAGCAGGATCGAACCTAGGAGGAGGAGCCGTGCCCGGTTTCGATCCAACGCCGTAGTTCCTCCGCCTCGAAGCATCCGAAGGCGCATGTCCGGTCGAGGGCTGCGAGCTTCTGGCGCGCCCCTGCCAGATCGCCGCGCTCGACCATCAGTTCGCCATAATATTCGGTTGCCCCGCGATGATGCGGCGCGATCCGCAGCGCCTCGCGATAATAGCGCTCGGCGATATCGTAGCGCTTGAGCTTGCGGTTCGCGAAACCGATATAGGTCAGCACGTCGGGATGCGGACCAAGGATCCGTTCCGCCTGCTCGAGCGATCGAAGCGCGTCCTCATAGCGATGCTCGTTGATCAGCGCGACGGCCTTCAGGTAATTCTCGTCGCCGGCGCGACCACTCCCGAACAGCAGGTCGGGCATGGTGTCGATGCGCGATTGCGGCGCGGTGCCGAGCTGGGCGCTGATCGCGGTTATGGCTTCGCGAAGGTCTCCGGCCTCGGGGCATGTGTCGGCGCATTTGGCGGAGCGATCCCGAAGCAGCTGGAGTTCGGCCTGGGCCTTGTCCGGCTTGCCAACCGCGACGAGGCCAAGCGCATATTCCTTGTGCGCCATGATCATCGTATCGTCATATTTGACCGCTTTTTCGAAATAGCGAAGCGCGCCCTTCACGTCCTTGAGCGCCTCGCGGGTCACGCCTGCGAGATAATTGGCAGCAGCGGTTCGGGGTGCGACCGCAAGGACATGGTCGAAATTGCGCTTGGCATCCTCGAAGTGGCCAGCGCCCAGCGCTGCGACGCCGGCCTTATATTCGGCTGCGGCATCATAGGTCGGCGCGCTCTGGCTTGGGGCGCTTGGCATGCTCTCGCCGCCGCCGCCGCCCGATGCGGTCGAAGCGGCTGGAACGATCGCCAGGCCAAGCGAGGCGGCGAGATACAGGGAAGCCGATCTTGCGGAGATTGTCATCATATCCACTCCTCAAGCCGCCCGCGCGGGGGCGTGCCCATCACCGGAAGGAGGCAATATTACGCTTGTCTCATGCATTCGGCCAGAGTTGATCGATCCAGTCTTGCGCAACGACGCTTGGGTCGGGCAGGGGGCTGTCCTTCAGTCACGCCGCTCGATTCCGGAGATGTTCATGGAAGCATTGCTAACCTCGACTGCGGTCGTCGCGCTTGCCGAAATCGGCGACAAGACCCAGCTTCTCGCGATCGTCCTTGCAACACGGTTCAAGCGGCCATGGCCGATCATCGCCGGCATTTTCGTCGCGACAGTCGCCAACCATTTCCTCGCCGCGCTGCTTGGATCGCGGGTCGCGTCGGTGCTGGACGGAACATGGTTTCGCTACGCCGTCGCCATTTCGTTCGTCGTCATGGCGATCTGGACGCTGATCCCAGACAAATTCGATGACGTCGAGGACAAGCCGGCTCGCTTCGGGGCGTTCCTCACCACGCTTGTCTCCTTCTTCCTCGTCGAGATGGGCGACAAGACCCAGATCGCGACGGTCGCGCTCGGCGCTCGCTTCCATGACGTTATTCCGGTGACGATGGGGACCACGCTCGGCATGATGATTGCCAACGTCCCGGCGGTGTTCGCCGGTCACGAACTGATCAAGCGCGTTCCGCTCAACATCGTGCGGGTGATCGCCGCCTTGCTGTTTCTCGCGATCGGCCTGCTGCTGCTGGTGCAGACGGCGGGATTTATTTGAGGTTCTAAGCGGGATGCCATTGGGTCGAATCCCCCAACCGCTCATCCTGAGGAGGGGCTGAGCTTGCCCCCTTCCCCCGCTCATCCTAAGGAGCCATTGAGCGAAGTCGAAATGGCGTCTCGAAGGACGCTCCGGTGCAGTCCTTCGAGACGGGCCTTCGACAGGCTCAGTCCCTCCTCAGGATGAGCGGGGGGTTCTGAAGGTATTTTCCTACAGGCGCGCCATATGCTAGAAGGCGGCAATGGCCGGGTGTGTCGAGGGAAAACCATTGTAATAAAATAACAAACGACGATATTTTTATAACGCGTTTTGCGTGACTATTGTGATCATAAGCGAATTTGAGGAAGCGACTCGATGGAAGTTGAGATCAGCGCGGAGGCCAAGGACAAGCGCCTCAATCGGATGGTCGCGATCACGGTGGTGATCCTCTCGGTCGTCACCGGATTGTGCAACATCAAGGACGGCAATCTCGTCCAGGCGATGCAGCAGGCGAAATCGGATTCGGTCGATCGCTGGAGCGAGTATCAGGCGACGAAGACCAAGCTTCACCTCGCCGAGAACAGCCGGGCGGAGATTGTGGTGCTTGCCGCCGACTCAGGCCCGGCGGGCAAGGCGAAGGCGGCGCTTGCGATCGCCGGTCTCGACGCCGGTATCGCGAAATACCAGGCCGAGGCGCCCCGCATCGCGGCCAGCGCCAAGGGCTTTGCCGATCAGTATGACGCGTTGAACGTCCATGACGACCAGTTCGATGCCAGCGAGGCGCTGATCTCCACTGCGATCTCGATGGCCGCCGTCGCAGCGCTGGTCGAGAGCATGGCGTTGCTCGGGGGGAGCTGGATCTTCGGCGCGTTCGGCATCTTCATGGGGATATGCGGCTTCGCCCGGTTGGCGTTCCACCCGGACGTGCTCAGCAGCTTCCTTGGTTAGGGAGGGCTAGCGACGATTTAGCGCGACGCTTGCCTCCATCCGGGCGAGTTGTTCAGCAGTTGCCTTGGGTTGCGAGGCTTTCCAGTCGGCATAGTCCATGCCGTGTATCGCCTCGCGGGCCGCGTCCGTATCCAGCGCCCCGCCCGATGCCTCGGCGATCCAGTCGGAGAGGCAGTTGCGGCAGAATCCGGTCGATCCCATCAGGTCGATATTCTGCACGTCGGCGCGGTGCTGGAGGTGGTGGACCAGCCTGCGGAAGGCCTTGGCGGCGATCTTGTCGTCGACCTCGTCGATTGTCATCGGGTTTCCTTTCACGCGACCTTGGGCATGATTTCTTCGGCCACCCAATGCACGCGATCCCGATAGGCCGCGTAGCTTTCGAGTGGCGGCAGCGGAATGATCGTCTCGGTCACCCCGAGATCGGCCAGCCAGCCGCAGAGATCGATCGTGGCCTGGACGTCCCATGAGCCGATAGTATTCGCGACGTCGCTGTTCTCGACATGTCCGTCGCCGAGCTTCATCGCTTCGATCGGGAAGAAAAGCTCGATCGGGCGGCCGTGATAATCGGGCTGCGAGCGGATGAATTCGAGCGAGTCGGGGAATTTTTCGGGCGGAGTCAGGAAGGGCGCCCAGCCATCGCCCCATTTGGCGATCCGCTTGAGCGGCGCCTCGGCATCCCCGCCGAACCAGAGCGGCAGGTTCTGCGGCTTGGGCTCGTAGCCGACATCCTTGAACGAGACGTATTTGCCTTCGAACTCGGGATCGGCATCGTGCCACAGCGTAAGCATCGCCTGGACATATTCATCGCAGATCGCGCCGCGTTCATGGAAGGGGACGCCGAGCAAGTCGAATTCCTCCTTGAGCCAGCCCACCGCCACGACAGCTGTGGCGCGACCACCGCTCAGCCAGTCGAGCGTCGACCAGGCCTTCGCCTGCACGATCGCATTCTGCAGCGGCAAGATGTTGATCGACGAGGCGAGCCCAAGCTTCTCGGTCTTGCCAGCGACGCCAGCGAGGAAGACCGTGCCATGGTGCCAATAGGCGCCGCTCGCTGCGAGATGATCCTTGGGGATCAGGAAATGCTCACCGAGCAATGCCTTGTGGAATCCGAGCGTATCGGCAAGCTGCATCGCGGCCATCACGTCGGCATGATCCATCTCCAGTTCCCAGGGCTGGCTGAGAATCGGGATTTCGAGCGCGTGGGGAATTGCGATGTTCAGCTTCATGATAGCTCATCCTCTGCCTGTTGCTTCCAGTGCTGGAGCACCACTATCGCGTGGATCCCGATGAAAGAAGCGGGGCTTTTTTCCTGGGGTAAAATAGCGCTTGTTCGAACTAATTTTCCGCAGTGACGCGAAGCTCGCAACCGGGCTCTTTCATAGCCGCGATATTTATTCCATACGAGGCGCGCCATGAATGACGACAAGCAAGAAGCCCCCGAGGGCGAAGTGACAGCGGCCGAAAACGCCGTTGAGGGCGCAACCGGAAAGCGGTCTGCCGCAGCGAATCGCAATATCTGGATGGGCACCGCGGTTGGAATTGGTTCAGCCGCGATCGTTGCCGCGCTGCTTTACTCGAAGCGCAGGAAGTAGCCGCCGTTTCCCTAAAAACAGTTTTTCCCTCTCGGCGGACAGGCGAGTCACGCTCGGCTTAGAATATACGCGGGACTCGCGATAATCGGCAGAAACATGCCGAAGGAGAGGAGGGGCGATGAACGAGGTTTACGACCGTCAGGCCGCATGGAAGCCGAAGCCGCGCCCGGAATGGGTCGCAACGCTGAACGCAATCGGACGCGGGCTCAACGCCGACAGCGTCGTTCCGCTCAACGCCGAATCGCTGATGGCCGAAGCGACGCGCAACACCGGGCTCGATGATTTTGGCGATGACGGCTGGGAAGAGCATTTTCGCGTGCTGCTCAAGGCGCTCGACGAGGAGGCCGACCTCCATTTGGCGGGACGATTGCTCACCCGCAGCGAGTTCCTGATCTACCTCGAAGCGCGATTGAACATCATCGAACATTATAAGCTGCACCCGGAAACGGAAGCCGAGGTGATCGACAGCCCAGTGCTCATCACCGGCTATGGCCGATCGGGCACGACGATCCTGTTCGAGGTCCTGTCACAGGATCCACAGTTTCGCGTCGGGCAGAAATGGGAAACGCTCTTTCCGTCGCCGCCGCCTGAAGAAGCGACCTACACGACCGATCCGCGCATCGCCAAGGCTGAGGCGCTGAACGGCCTGTTCGACGGGATTCTCCCGGAAATGCGCGCGCTGCACAAGACGGGTGGCGACTTGCCAGTCGAAAGCCTCGAGCTCGAATATATGACCTTCCTGTCGGACATGTATCCGATCATCTTCCAGGTGCCGTCCTATATGCGCCACCTTGAAAAACAGGATCTCCAGTCGACGTTCGCTTGGCAGAAGAAGATGCTGAAGGTGCTCCAGTCGCGCTTCAAATGTGCGCACTGGCTTATGAAAAGCCCGTCGCACCTTCCCCATCTCGCGAAGCTTCTCAATGTATTTCCGGATCTCAAGATCGTTTTGGCGCACCGCGATCCGCTGGTGTCAGCGGATTCGGTGGTGAGCTTCCTGGGTACGCTGTACTGGCTTCGCAGCGACAATCCGTGGGGCGATGGTTCGGCCGCGACGTGGGCGCTGACGATGCAGGACGATCGCGCAAATGTGTGGGACGGTATCATCGCGCTGATCGAGAATGGCCGGATCGCCAAGGGCAATTATGCCAATTTCCATTACGACCAGTTCATGGCCGATCCAATCGCCGCGATCCAGCGCGTTTATGACGATCTGGGGATGACGCTGAAGCCTGCGATAGCGGCAAAAATGAAGGCTTATCTGGATGACAAGTTCCAGGGCAAGTTTGGTCGTCACGACTATGAGCGGGCGCCGGACGACGTGATCGCTGCCGAGCGTAAGCTTTACAAAAAATATCAGGACTATTTCGCGGTCCCGAATGAAATCTGAACGCGTTGCGCAACGCAGACCTTTTTAGCGTGATCGTTTGAGGCGGAGACCGGAATGAGCTCGAACATAACGGATAGCTCGATCCAGCAATGGATCGCATTTTGCGACGGGATCAAGGCATCGGGAATCGAACTGCTGGAAGCGGGGCGCGATGCGGATTCCGTCAGCCAGGCCGAAGGGCTGCGCTACCTGACGCGCATCTTGCGCAGCGGCATCGAGAAATTCGTTGAATATTGGGATCCGATCGATCCCTACATGGCGGTCACCTATAATGATCGCCTCAAATGGGGGATGGATAATCCCGACAGCCGCTATGCCATCAGCCGCGTGGACGGGACGCTCGAATATGAGCTGTCAGGGAACAAGGGCGATGTCGCCTATCTCAATCTCACTTCCGCCAAGATGGGCACGAACGCGCGACAGGTGACCACCGGTTTCCTCGATGGCGACGCGATCGAGACCGACGGGGAAGGCAATTTCACCATCCACATCGGCGGGCCGGAACGTCCGGGCAACTGGCTGAAGCTCGAACCCGAATCCAATTCCGTCATGCTGCGCGAGAATTATTCGGATCGGGCTTCACAGCAGGAGGTCTCATGCAAAATACGCTTGCTGACTCCAGTCGATGCCAACCGGCCGGTCACTATCGAGGAGTCGGTCGAACGCACCCAGCAAGCGCTTGGATTTTTCACCAACACGGGACGGACCTTCATGGGACTTACCCGGCTGATGGAGAAACTGGAAAACACGCTGCCACCGGTCGATCAAAAATTGATGGACGCGATGGGGGGCGATCCCAACTATGCTTATTACTGGTCGAGCTTCAATCTTGCGCCCGGCGAGGCATTGCTCGTCCATTTTCCGGAAGTGCCCGAAAGCGAATATTGGGGGCTATGCCTTTATAATTACTGGCTGGAATCGCTCGATTACACCAAGGCGCTGACAAATCTCAATTGCTTCAATTCGCATCTCAATTCGGACGGAAGCTTGACGATCGTCATCGCGGACGAGAAGCCGCTGGGCGGGAACTGGCTCAACACGCTTGGCCATGCCCGGGGCAACATGATGATGCGGTGGACCAAGCGGAAGAAGGCGATCGATCCGGCTACCGAACTGGTACGGCTGACCGACGTCGACTGGACCGCCAGGCTCCGTCGGTGGGCCGATTAAGCCTGGAATTTCGTTTCTTTTGTCCGGTGGTACAAGAAAAACGCGGGCCCGCCGGTCGTTGGCCTGTCGGGAGAATGACCGCCCACTTGGATAAGGCTATTCCTGCGGAGCACGCAGCGTCCGGTTAAGCGCCTCTACAACTTCGGCAAGTGGCTCGGTGACGGTGACGCTGCGGCCTTCGCCGAATCGGATCCGGGTGCCGGTAGTTACGGCGGAAACGAAGGTTACCTGCGCGGCATTGATCGCCGTTTCGACTCGATCGGTACCGATGAATGTCACGAGCATGGCGTCCTCCTTGTTTTGTATGGGCGCCAAACTAGCATCCCCGCATGAATATGCCAGTGCGCGCGATATTCGGCGCCGAGCCGCGTTTGCCATCGACCGGGAGATCAATTATCGATCGCTCCACGGCCGAAAACCACGAATAGAGCCGAGGGGATGGAGCCACTGATGACGTTAGCGACGCTGCCCGATCGGCGCGCCCGATGATGCGTTGCCGCGCGACCCGATCGGCCACTCGCGTCCTTCGGGCCAGCCCTGTCCTGATCGCAACCCTGCTGGCAGGCTGTGGTGCTGCGTCACCCGAGCCCGCGCCTCCGACGCCAGTCAATGTCGTGACCGTTGCGGCGCGTCCATCGGCGCTGCCGCTCAACTATACGGCGCGCAGCCGCGGCGAACGCGAAGTCGAGGTTCGTGCGCGCGTCTCGGGCATCTTGCTGCGTCGCTTTTTTCGCGAGGGCGCCGAGGTCGCGGCCGGCGATCGACTGTTCCTGATCGATCCAGCGCCGTTCCAGGCGGATGTCCGCAGCGCGCAGGGTCGCCTGAGCGTCGAGCAGGCGCGGTTGCAGGCAGCTACATTGCAATGGCGCCGCGTCGGCAAGTTGTTCGAGCGCGGCTTCGTCAGCGGTCGCAGTCGCGATGACGCCGAGGCTGAATATCGCGCTGGCCTTGCGGCAGTCGAGACTGCGAGGGCAGAACTGGCTCATGCACGTCTCAACCTCGGCTATACGGATGTCCGCGCGCCGATCAGCGGGATGACCGGACGCGAGGTCCGGTCCGAAGGCAGTCTCGTCGATTCGACCGACGACACGGCGTTGTTGACAAGGATTACCCAGTCTGACCGACTACACATCGATTTCGCGATGCCTGAAAGCGAGGCGCGTCAGCTTCGAGACGCAATCGCGGCCAATCCAGCAAGCGTAGGCGTGCGAATTCGACCCGCCGCGGGCGAACCCCTGCCCGAATTGGCACATATCGACTTCATCAACACGCGCGTCACGCCCGACACGGGAACCGTGGAGATCAGCGCGGCGCTCGATAATCGTTCGGGAAGGCTGTCGGCGGGGCAGTTCATTCGTGCTGAAGTCGTTGGCCTGACGACGGCTTCCGGCATCTATGTTCCCGCGCGAGCCGTGCTCTTCGGCGCAACCGGGCCATTCGTCTGGAAGGTGAGCGGCAAGGGGACATCGGTGATGCAGCCTGTGAAGCTGGCGCTTGCCACCGGCAATCTCCTGCACGTCCAGTCGGGGCTCAGGCCTCGCGACAAGGTAATTATCGACGGCGTGCTCAAGCTCCAGTCCGATGGCCCGGTCAAGCCCGTGGAAGTGCCACTCGACGCTCCTCCGGCCCTTGGCGCGGCGGCTCCATGATCTCTGAGAAATTCGTCGATCGGCCGCTGTTCGCGTGCGTCCTTTCGGCGTTCATTGTCATTGCCGGGCTGATATCTCTCCACGCCCTGCCCGTATCGCTCTATCCAGACATCCTGCCGCCGATGATCGAGATTTCGACATCCTATCCCGGCGCAAGTCCCGAAGTTATCGCTGACACCGTCGCCGCTCCGTTGGAGCAGCAGGTAAACGGCGCCGGCGGCATGATATATATTCGATCGGCGGGCAGTCCCAATGGCACCGCGCAGGTCGTGGTGACCTTCGCGATCGGGACCGATCCGGACAAGGCGGTCGTCGACGTTCAGAACCGCGTCCAGGCCGCGCTGCCGCTCTTGCCGGAGGAAGTCCGGCGGCAAGGCGTGATGGTGCGCAAGCTCAACATGACTGCCGTATCGTATCTCGCGATCGACGCGCCCGACGGACGCTACGACGCGGCGTTCGTTTCGAATTATTCGGCCACCCATATTGTCGACGAACTTCGCCGCGTGCCCGGTGTCGCATCGGTGGACGCAATGGGGGTCAAGGAGCATTCGATCCGGATCTGGCTCCAGCCCGATCGGCTTGCGCAAGTCCACCTCACCCCGATGGATGTCGCCAAGGCGGTGCGGGAGCAGAATAGCCAGTTCGCGACTGGGCGGATCGGTGACGAGCCGATGGCCGAACCTGTCGACGTGAGCATGAGCATCACGACTCAGGGTCGGCTTTCTTCGCCCGAGGAATTCGGTCGGATCATCCTCAAGGCCGATCCGGACGGTTCGATCGTTCGCCTTGCCGATGTTGCCCGCATCGAAATGGGCGCGCGGGACTATAGCATCGGAACGACGCGCGGCGGCCGGCCGGCGTTGCTGATCGGGGTTTTCCCGCAACCGGGCGCAAACGTCATCGATATCTCGAACGGCATTCGAGAGACGATGGAACGGATCGACGACAAGTTTCCGGCAGGGCTGGAATGGCGCAACACCTTCGACACCACCGATTTCGTGCGCGTCGCGATCAAGGAGGTGCTCTGGACGCTTGGCGAGGCGATCGTGCTGGTGTTCCTGGTCGTGTTCCTGTTCCTCCAGAACTGGCGGGCGACGCTGATACCCTGCCTTGCGGTGCCAGTATCGCTGATCGGTGCGCTGGCCGGGATGCTGGCGTTGGGTGCCTCGATAAACCTGGCGACGTTGTTCGCGATGGTGCTCGCTATCGGGATCGTCGTCGACGACGCGATCGTGGTTCTGGAAAATGTCGAACGCCATATGCGCGAAGAGGGATTGAGTCCGGCCGACGCAACACGCCGCGCGCTCCGCGAAGTGAGCGGGCCGTTGATCGCGATCGTGCTGGTGCTGACCGCCGTTTTCCTCCCGGTCGCGTTTCTCGGCGGACTGGTTGGCGAGGTCTATCGCCAGTTCGCGATCACGATCTCGGTCTCGGTGCTGATCTCGGGATTTGTCGCGCTGACCCTGACCCCGGCGCTTTGTGCATTGCTTCTGAAATCCGACCAGCGACCGCGCAGCGGCTTGCTTCCGCGCTTTCACGACTGGTTCAGTCGTGCAACGCTTCGCTACGCGAACGGCGTCGGGTTTTTCATCCGCCACGCCATGCTGTCGGCATGCCTGTTTGCCGCGATGCTTGCCGCCACCTATGGCTTGACTCGGATCATCCCCACGTCGCTGGTTCCGGAAGAGGATCAGGGCTATGTCATGGCCTTGCCGTTCCTGCCGCCTGCCGCATCGCTCCAGCGTACGATGAAGGTGATGGAGGAGATAAATTCCGATCTGAAGGGCGATCCCGCGATCGCGGATACTTTCGCGCTTGGCGGCTATGATCCCTATAATTTCATGCCGCGCCCGAACACCGGAATAGGCTTCATTGTTCTCAAGCCCTGGAACGAGCGCAAGAGCGAGGCGCTCAAATCTCCTGCGCTTGTCGAGAAGGTGATGGCGCTGAACGGGCCGATCAAGGACGCCCTGATCTTTGGCGCGCCGCCGCCGCCGATCGAGGGACTGTCCGCGACCGGGGGGTTTGAAGGATTCATCCAGTCCCGGTCCGGCGCGGACTACAAGGCGCTCGAAGCGGTTACCGCCAAGCTGGTCGCGGCTGCTGCCAAGCGACCGGAACTGGCAGGCGTCTTCACCAGCTTCACCGCGCAGGTGCCGCAGGTCCGCCTCGATATCGATCGCGACAAGGCCAAGCTGCTGGGTGTCAACATCGACGATGTCTTCATGACCCTCCAGAGCACCTTCGGTGCCTATTACATCAACGACTTCAACCTCGATGGTCGCGTCTATCGCGTCCAGATGCAGGCGGATGCGCACTACCGAACTCGCGTCGAGGATCTGCGGAACGTCTATGTGCGGGGGCGGGGCGGGGAGCCGATCCCGATTACGGCGCTTGGCGATCCAAAGCTTGTTACCGGCCCCGACATCGTCGAGCGGTTCAACGTCTATCCGGCGGCGCGACTGCTGGGCGGACCCGCGCCCGGCTACAGTTCGGGGCAAGCGTTGAAGGCGATCGAGGAGGTCGCAGCGCAGACCTTGCCGGACAATTATACCCTCGCCTGGAACGCGCAGGCTTTCCTCGAAAAACAGACCCAGTCCAGTACCGCGGGCCTCTATCTGCTTGGTATGCTGATGGTCTTCCTGATCCTTGCTGCCCAATATGAGCGGCTGACATTGCCGCTGGCAGTCATTCTATCGGTGCCGTTCTCGGTATTCGGGGCGCTTGTGGCAGTGTGGATGCGTGGTCTCTACAATGATCTCTACATGCAGATCGGGCTGGTGACGCTGGTCGGGCTGTCGGCAAAGAACGCGATCCTGATCGTGGAATTCGCGGCGGCGCGGATGCGAGAAGGCGTCGATGTGACCCAGGCTGCGATCGAGGCTGCGCGCCTCCGGTTCCGCCCGATCCTCATGACTTCGCTTGCCTTCATTCTTGGCGTTTTGCCGCTTGCGTTCAGCAGCGGCGCCGGCGCCCATGCGCGGCATTCGATCGGCACCGGCGTGATCGGCGGAATGATAGCGGCGACCTTCCTTGCGACGTTCTTCACGCCGCTGTTCTTCGTCTGGTGCGAGAAGGCCGCGAGTGCCGCCAAGCGGCGCTTTCGCGGACAAGGGCATTTGGGAAACACATAATCCCGTTGCATCCGGCTACGGTTCTGGAAGATGTTGGCGCGAGAATCAGCCAATTTGAAATCGATGGGGCATTTTGACCCACATGGGAGAGAAGAAGCATGGCGAAAGATTTTGCCTATGTCGTCCTGAGCAACCCCGTTCCCGGGCGCGAGGACGAGTATAATGACTGGTATACCGGCCGGCATCTCGCGGACGTCATGGCGGTTCCAGGATTTGTATCTGCCCAGCGATTCAGGCTGAGCGATGCGGAAGCAGAGGGTGCGCCCCAGCAGCGCTACATGGCGATCTACAACATGCGCACCGATGATCCGGCCGCCTTGCTCGCCAAGCTCGAGCACCTCGTCGAATCCGGCCAGATGGTGATGACGGAGGCATTCTCCTTCGACGATCTTGCGACGCATCTCTACGAGACGATTACGCCGGTCGTTTACGCCGAGGGAAAGGCCGCATGAGCGGAGAATTCCAGGGCAAGGTTGCCCTGCTTACCGGCGCCGCATCGGGGCTCGGCCGTGCTGCAAGCCTGCGCTTCGCCAGCGAGGGTGCGCAGGTGTGCATCGTCGATATCCACGCTGAGGGGCTTGCCGATACCGCACGCCGGATCACCGAGGCGGGTGGTACCTGCGTGAACCTCGCCACTGATCTTGGCGTGCCCGCCAATTGCGCTGCGGCGGTCCAGACAGCGATCGATGCATTCGGCAAGCTCGATATCCTGTGCAACATCGCTGGCATACTTCGTTTCCACGCGTTGGCCGACGTGAGCGTGGAGGACTGGAACCGGCTGCTGGCGTGCAATCTGACCGCGCCGTTCTTCATGATGCAGGCAGCAATGCCGCATCTGATCGAGACACAAGGCAATGTCGTCAATGTCACCTCGACGGCTGCGTTTCTCGGCCAGTCCTACACAGCGCCCTATGGCGCGACGAAATCGGCACTCCTCAGCCTCACCAAGTCGCTCGCGATGGAGTTCATCAAGTCGCCGGTGCGCATAAACGCGATCGCGCCGGGTGGCATGACCACCGAAATGGGCCTCACCGTCGCCTTTCCCGAAAACGCGGATACCGACATGATCCTGCGCTATTGCGGCTTCCGCCCGCCCTCGACCCCGGAGGAGATCGTCGAACTGCTGATGTTCGTCGCCTCGGACAAGGCGCGATCGGTGCATGGCGCCTGCTATCTCGCGGATAACGGCATCACTGCCGGCTAACGAAGGACAATTTCATGAGTGCAACCGAGAAGCTGCCTGAATGGTCCGACTATGTCGCCATCCTCGCCAAGGCCGAGAAGGTGCTCGACCTTCTCGTCGATCCGACGAATCCGCTTGCCCGGCAGGAAGCCTATCGGCTGATGTTCATGAGCATCGCCACTGGCTTTCACAGCGCCTTCGTGGATCCGGACCTGCCCGATTTCGTGCCTGCGGTCAGCAACGTGTTGAACAGTGTCGGCGCCAATCCGGACTTCGTCTACGGCTATACCCCGCTTGACGGCAGGGGCACTTACCGCCTTACGGGGCGTCGCGGCGACGGCGTGTTCGTGCTCATCGATTTCGCCGCCGGCGGTTTCGGCGTGGTCGACAGTTTCGGCCCATCAACCGGGCTACTCGACATCGACACGCTTCAGCTGGGCCCGGGCGGCACCTTCGACGTGATCCTGAGTTCCGAGCGGCCAGCGGGCCATGACGGCGACTGGTACAAGCTCGACCCGACCACCAAGACTGCAGTGATCCGCCGCGCTTATTATCACTGGGGCGAGGGCGAGGACGTCAAGGTCGCGATCGAACGGACCGACAAGCCAATCTCGCCGCGCCGTCTCGATGCCGCTGAAATTGCGCATCGGCTTGAGTTGCTCTCAGGCTATATCGAGCGCTACGCCGGCTTCGCCATCGGTTATGGCAAGCGCCAGCGCGAGCAGGGCTTCGTCAACAAGCTCGAGCATGACGATTGGGCGGGCCGCGGTGGCGTCGCCGGCCAGCATTATTACCAGGGCATTTTCGAGATCGGCGTCGACGAAGCGCTGATCATCGAGACCGAATTGCCCGAGCGAGTCCGCTACTGGAACGTCCAGCTCAATGATCCGCTGTGGAACACGATCGACTGGTTCAACTACCAGAGCAGCCTCAACGCAGGGCAGGCAGTGCTCGACAGTGACGGGAAGTTCCGTGCCGTAATCGCACTGACCGATCCGGGCGTCCCCAACTGGCTGGATCCGGGCGGCCACAAGACCGGCTCGTTGATGTTGCGCTGGACCGAGGCGAGTTCAGGGCCTGAGCCGCAGGTCAAAATCGTTCCGCTTGCATCGCTGCGCGATCATTTGCCGTCGGATACCCCGGTCGTTTCCCCGGAGACCCGTCAGGAAAACCTGCGGCGGCGGCGCAGGGGCGCGCAACTGCGAAACCGCTGGTAGACGCTAGTCCTTCGTCGTCCCATCGTGCCACTGCATGCTCACCACATGCGGGGTGCGCATGAAGGGCACGCCGGGCTCCCCCTGAACCTCGATCGCCGGCACGACTTCGGTCAATCCGAGCGCCAGCCGGAACAGCGCGTCTTCGGCGGGCGGAAGCGGCTGGTCGACGGGATGATGATCGAGATGATCGAGCACCGCCTCGATCCGCGGTGCAATCGCGTCGTAGAAAGAGCGGAGGTCCTCCATGCTGGATTGCTGGCGGACCAGATAGCGCTGCTCGGCTGACTCCAGATGGCCCCAGGTTGCGAGGAAGGGTTCGAGATCCGCAAATGCGGGTGGAAGCACCGGGGTCATTCTGCTGCCATCGCCGCGAGATGCGGAGCCTTCTGGTTGACGATCGCATCGATTACCGCGGCTTGATGCCGGCACAGGAACTCATTGGTACCGAAGCGGGCAAAGGGTCGCGCGCGCGCCTGCATCGCGGTTTGCAGCACTTCCATGCATGAGGCGTCTTCGGTGGCGATGTCGCGATTGAGCGCGACGCTGCCTTCCAGCGCGAAACGCTCGCGCCAGCTGCTCGGCGCCTTGGTGAAATGATAGCGCGCCTCCCAGCGCATGCTGTCCACGGTGACCGGCCAGTAGTGCATCGTCCAGAAGCCGTTCAGGGCGAGGTTGAGCTGGAAATTGGGGAAGATGGCGATGAGATCGTTGCTCCAGTCGGGCGCGTTAGCCGGATTCAGCCCCGGAATGTCGAACGATCCCGTACCTTCGCCGCTTTTCACCACTGGCTGTGGAATCGATTCGAAGATCAGCTTCGACACCGGCCTGCTGTCGGGCAGCTGGAATTCCATGTTTCCCGGGTTGGACATCTGCCGATTTGCGTTGAAGAAATCTAGCGAGAGGAAGTGGAGGAAGGGATTTTCCTTTGAGCAGACCATGTCGCCCGCTGTTTCGCGATGGAGGATCTGGACATGATAGCCCTCGCTCGATGCGTCCACGCCGGCCTTCCAGTTGGCCTTCACCGTGCCCGTCATTCGCGCCGTGTAGCGGAACTTGTCGAGCGGGGCGTCTTCCAGCAGGTCGGTCAGCCCGCCAAGGAATTCGGCGAGCGTCTGGCGCGGGTTCGGGTCGAGATTGATGAAGACGAGCCCTTTCCACACCTCGCATGCAATCTGGACCAGGGCGGTTTCGGCAGGGTCGAGGTCACCGAATGCCTGGCGATCGGGCACTCCGCGCAGGCTGCCGTCGGTGGCATAGGTCCAGGCATGGTAACGGCAGACGAACTGGCGATCGCAGCCCTGTTCGCCCCACACCAGCTTGAGCGAACGGTGCGAACAGACGTTGTGGAAGGCGCGAATGATGCCGTCGGTGCCGCGCGAGATCAGGATCGAAGCCGGTGCAGCCTCGACTTCGCGGACCACCCAGTCGCCCGGGTTGTTCAATTCGGAATCGACCGCGACGTTGAGCCAGGTCTTGCGGAAGATTTCTCGCTCGCGCTCGAAACGCTCGGGCGAAATATAAGCGTCGATCGAGACATGCCCGGTACGAATGATATCTTCATCGGGCGTCATTGGCCCGAAGCCGACGTCGAACGTCGCAAGCGCGGCCTGAATATGATCCTCCACCGATCCTCTCCTTATGGTGTGCGGCGTGGGTGATGCCCGCAAAGCTATATACAAGCGTGTACAATCTCAATCGGCTTATGCATTGTCCTGAAAAAGGAGAGCAGCAATGATCGCCCCGACCACCGAAGGCCCCCTGAGTGGCAATATCACATTGTCCCAAGGCGCATTCGCAAAGCCTACGGCGGGCTATGTCGTGGAGGAGTATTTCCTGGCGGGTACGGCTCGGTCTTTTGCGCCGACGGTCGACGAGGCTGCCCAATATACGACCCGCCTAGTCGTCGTGCGCCCGGCGAATCCCGCCGCATTCAATGGCACCGTATTGGCCGAATGGCTCAACGTAAGCGCCGGCGCCGATGCCGCACCCGACTGGGCCTATCTCCATCGCGAGCTTGTCCGCAAAGGCTTTGCCTGGGTAGGAGTGTCGGCACAGAAGGTCGGGATCGACAGTAGTTCCATGGGAATGCCGGGCATGGCGGCACTCAAGCAGGCGGATCCCGAGCGTTATGCCAGGCTGGTGCATCCCGGCGATGCGTTCGCCTACGATATCTTCACCCAGGCGGGGGAGGCGATCCGTGCCGGTGCGATTCTCGGCCCCATCAGGGCGACGCATCTCCTTGCGGTGGGCGAGTCCCAGTCGGCTGCGTATCTCACCACTTATGTGAACGAGGTTGCACGGGGTGGTGCGATTTTCGACGGCTACCTTATCCATTCGCGCTTTGCGGGAGCCGCTCCGCTGGACGGCAATTACATGATCAGCGTCCAGGCGATGGCGCGAGGGGAGGCCAGCCCGCCGGTATTCATCCGCGCCGATATCGAGTTGCCGGTAATGATGGTGATCTCGGAAACAGACCTGGCCAGTCCGCTGATTGGCTACGTGACGGCTCGCCAGGCTGATACTGATCGTATCAGGACATGGGAAATTGCCGGTACGGCGCATGCCGATACCTACGCCATGTCGGTCGGTGCTCTCGATGACGGCACCGCATCGATCGCGAGCCTCGCCAAGGCCTTCGCCGCGACCGACCGAATCATGGGGATGACGCTGCCCACGCCAATCAATGCGGCGCCCCAGCATCATTATGTCCTGCAGGCGGCGTTACGCGCGCTGGCCGCGTGGGTCGCGCAAGGGATCCTGCCGCCGAGGGCGGAACCGCTTCGCCTGAGGGACAACGTCACGTTCGCGCTGGACGAAGATGGCAATGCATTGGGGGGCGTTCGCTCGCCATGGGTGGACGTGCCGACTGCCATTCTCTCCGGGCTTGGCCAGGACGCCCCGGGGCTGCTGCGGCTTTTCGGCACGACCCGGCCCTTCGACGGCGCGACGCTTGCCAGACTCTATCCGGGCGGTCGTGTCGAATATGTCGGCCGCTTCAACAAGGCGCTGAAATCAGCGATCGACGCAGGGTTTATCCTGGAAGATGACCGCGAGGAGATCGAGGCACTGGCCTTGGCAATGTACCCAGCGGCTGGATGACAAATTTCGAATGGTCGCGACCTTCGTCATTCCAGCCGGGGCGGGAATGACGAAGGAATCGGGTATTGCTAGCCGGCCGGGAAGCCGATCGCCTTGATTTCGGTGAACTCGTTATAGCCTTCCTCGCCCCACTCGCGGCCAAGGCCGCTGCGCTTGTAGCCGCCGAACGGCATGTCGGGATGGAAGCCGCCAGTGCCGCCGTTGATCGCTATCTGGCCAGTGCGCATCTTGAGCGCCATCTCGAAGGCAGTCGCCTTGTCCTGCGAGATGATGCCGCCGCCAAGGCCATAGTCGCTGGCATTGGCGATCTTGATCGCTTCGGCATCGGTGTCGAAGCCGATGACCGCCGCGATCGGCCCGAAGACTTCGCGCTGCCCAAGATGGCTGTCGTTCGAAACGCCGTCGAAGATCGTGACGTCGAAATAGAAGCCCTTGTCGAGCCCCTTGGTACGCGAGCCACCTGCGACCAGCCTTGCCCCGTCTTCGAGCGCACGGCGGCAGAAATCCTCGGTGCGGGTGCGCGCGGCTTCGCGGATCAGCGGACCCATGAAGGTGGCAGGATCATAGGGATCGCCAACCTTGATCTGCCCGGCCGCGCCTGCCAGCGCCTCGACGAAGGCAGGACGGATCTTGTTGTCGACGAGGATGCGCGTGGTGAGCGAGCAGCCCTGGCCGGCCTGGAACATGGAACCGAACAGAGCGACCGCGACGGCCAGCTCGAGATCGGCATCATGGCGGATGATGACCGGGGATTTTCCGCCCAGTTCGAGCTGGACCTTCTTAAGGGTCGGCGAAGCCTGCGCCATCACCATCGCGCCGACGGCATCCGAGCCGGTGAAGCTCACCATGTCGATGGCAGGATCGGCGCTGAGCATCTGGCCGACTTCGAGCCCGCCGGTAACGACGTTGAACACGCCTGGCGGCAGGTCGAGCTCGGCCATCATCTCGGCGATCAGCATCGACTGGAGCGGCGTGAAGGGCGAGGGCTTGAGTACCACGCTGTTGCCCGCCGCGATTGCCGGGAAAGCCTTGACCAGCCCAAGCAGGAAGCCTGAGTTATAGGGCGTGATCGCCGATACGACGCCGA
Organism: Sphingomonadaceae bacterium; assembly: GCA_947476425.1. Lineage (GTDB taxonomy): Bacteria > Pseudomonadota > Alphaproteobacteria > Sphingomonadales > Sphingomonadaceae > CANJQJ01. Next base: position 31,376 of record CANJQJ010000011.1, read on the forward strand.
CCGGATCACGAGTCACGACGGCGCTGCCGAACGCTCGTCCGCCGCCGCCGAGGCGATCCGCGATCATCGGTGCGAGCGGCTTGAGCGGATCCTTGCGCGCGACCTCGATCGTGCGTTCCAGCTGGCCGAACAGCAGGCCGAGCTGCATGTCGCAGTTGAGGCGGGTGAAGCCCATTTCGAGCTGCATGAGCCCGACCGCTTCCTCCCTGCGCGCCTTGACGAGATCGAACAGCTTTTGCATGCGATCGGCCCGCACGTTGCGATCTTCCTCGCGCCAGGGGCCATCGTCGAAAGCGCGTCGAGCGGCCGCGATCGCGCGGGCGGTATCCTCAGGAGAGCCGACCGGTGCGCTGCCGACAGCTTCCTCGGTGGCTGGATTGAGGACATCTTCCTGCCCGGCCGAAGGCGTCACCCAGGCGCCATCGATGAACAGCTTGTCGTAATGCGACTTCAAATTGGGGGTGGGCGCGTTCACTGGCTCTCTCCAAAGTCTTTTTTCGGGTTAATTAGTGCTGGCGTGCAGACCGGCTTCCGCTATCCTCGATGTCATATATCCGGCCTGCCAGGCTAGGTGGAATGTTGGGATACGGCCAGCCATTGCGATGAACGTCATCGATAATCCAGTACGTTCGGGGCTGTTTGATGCACATGATGCATTGCGTCGGCTGGGCGCGGCCGAGGCGCGCCGGACGGCCGGCTCCACGCTTGAGCGGATCTGCATCGATGCGGCCGCGGCGGTCATCGAAGCGCCGGTGGATCCATCGCGCCTGATCTATGGCAGCATTGCACTCACCTACATGCCTTACCGGGATCCGGGCCCCGAATATCCGTTATGGAATGCGCGGTGCGGCCATACCAATTTCACGCTGACGCCCGGTCCCTCGGGCTATCCCTTCGGCGCGAAGGCGCGCGTGCTGCTGCTGCACCTTGTCGACCGCGCAATCCGCTCGGGCTCTTCGGTTGCCGAGATCGGCCCGTCGATGCGGAGCTGGCTGCAATCGATGGGCATAGCGCTCGGCGGGATGACCTACAGCCATATCGGCGAGCAAAGCCGTCGCATCGCGGGCTGCGGGCTCCGCATCGTGCCCGCCAGTGACCAAAGCGAAGCGCTCGCTTTGCTTGCCAGGGAAGTGAATGGATTCATCGAGTCCTTCGAACTCGATTCCGAAGACGGCAAGACGGAAGTCGTATCCCCGGAAGGAGTCGTCTTCGCGCCGACATTCCCCAAGCGCACGCGGCTCGATCCGGGTTTCTTCGACTATGTCTCTGCCAGCCGGGTCGCGCTCGACCGCGTGGCGATCCAGCAGATCAGCGACAATGGCTGGGCGCTCGATCTCTACATATGGCTCGCCACCGAACTGCCCGCGCTCGCCGCGCCACTGCAAATTTCCTGGCCGATGTTCTTCGAAGGCTTCGGCGACCAGGGACCACGCCACCGGATCAAGGCCAAGGCGCTGAGCACGCTGCCGCTGGTCGCTGCCGTATATCCCGATGCGCGGATCCGGGTCGATCAGGACGGCCTGTTGCTTCTCCCGAGTCCACCAGCGATGTTTGCCTGACCTCCCAACATTCCCTGTGGCGCATGCGCAGTGGAGGGTGGCAGAAGGGCGTTTGAAAAATCATGCCCAAGGAGAGGCACATATGGCTACCACAAACCCCACCCGAACCTATCCCGATGCCGATACCCTGCTCGATCAATATGCACTTCCGGATTATCTCCGCCAGGGCGTCCGCAAGGGGCTGGTGCCGCTGCTCGCTGCGCTTGAGAAGGAAACCGGCCTGAACGCCAATGGTCGCGCCCGCGCACTTGGCAATATCCATGATGACCTGCGCCGCCTGAAGGCGATCGCGGACGATCGTGCGCGCTTCCCCGAAATCGCCGACGTCGAGATCAAGCAGCCGATGTTCATCCTCGGCCTGCCGCGTTGCGGGACCAGCCTGCTTCACGCGCTGATGGGAGCCGATCCGCAGATCCGCACGCCGCTGATGTGGGAAATCGCCGAACCGTCGCCGCCACCCGAAGCGGCCACTTTCGAGACCGACCAGCGCATCACCAATTTCGATTCCTACATGGAGCGCGAATTCGGTGGAAAGCTGATCGAGGTGATGAAGGGTCATCCGATCGGCGCGCTGATCCCGCAGGAGTGCGGATCGTTCATGACGACCTCGTTCCACAGCTCGAACCCGGTGATGATGAATCGAATCCCCGATTTCTACCAATGGTTCCTCGGCGCGGACGTCACCTTCCGCTACGAAGTCCACAAGATGTGGCTCCAGCATCTCAGCTGGCATAATCCGCGCAAGCATTGGGTGCTCAAGATCCAGGAGCATATGTACAGCGTGGGCGCGTTGCTTTCGGTTTATCCCGACGCGATCTTCGTCCAGCCGCACCGCGATCCGACCACGGTGATCGCCTCGATCTCGCAGTTGATCAACGTCATCCGCACGCCGGCCTACGATCATCAGGACCTTAATGCGCTTGGTCGCGAGATGCTGCATCTCTGGAACGACGGCCAGGATCGCATCATGGCGTATCGCAAGTCGCATCCTGACCTGCCGATCTATGATATGCGCTACAAGGATCTCGTGGCGGATCCGGTGGCCGCGGTTCGGGGCATATACGAGCATTTCGGCTGGGAGTTCACCCCGGCATCCGAGCTAGGCATCCGCACCTGGCTCCAGGAAAATCCCGCCGGCAAGCATGGCGAACGCCGCTATGCGCTCGAGGATTTCGGCCTGTCCGAGGACGATGTCCGCAAGGTTTACGGCGAATATATCCAGACTTACCGGGATTTCATCTAAGGATCACATCATGGCGACCAGCCCAGTGCTCGATAATATTCCCAACCATGTTCCGCCGGAGCTGGTCGTTCGCGACTTTCCGTTTTCGTTCGGGGCGACCACGGACCAGATCCCGTTCGACTCGATGATCTCGGGCGTTCACGCGAATCCGGACATCTTCTACGTTCCCGAGCTCGCTGCAGGCGGCGAAGGCGGCTGGGTGCTCCGTCGCGACGAGGATATGCGCGCGGTCTATAATGACTATGAGCATTTCTCGAACCGCGACACCACGCCCTTCCCCCAATTCACTGGCGGGACGTGGCGGGTGCTGCCGCTTGAATCCGATCCGCCGCTGCACAGTGCCTATCGGCGTTTTCTGAATCCGGTCTTTTCGCCCAAGGTCACGCAGGCTCTCGACGCCAAGATTCGTCAATATGCGCGGGACTATGTCGAGGGCTTCAAGGACAGCGGCCGGATCGATTTCCTGCAGCAATTCGCATTCGAATTCCCGATCAAGGTATTCCTCGAACTGATGGGGCTGCCCCAGGGGCAGGTGAAGCAGTTCCTCGACTGGACAGGCGAATTGCTGCACGCCCCCGATGTCGAGACGCTGGTCCGCGCGACGCGCGAAGTGGTCGATTATCTCCGTGGCGAAATCGAGGACCGCAAGATCAATCCGCGCGACGACGTGATCACGCGGGGGGTCCAGGCGAAGATCGACAAGGAGGGGCGGCCACTCACCGAGGACGAGCTGCTCGGCTTCTGCTTCAACCTGTTTGTCGGCGGGCTGGATACGATCTCCACCAACCTGACCTGGCAGTTCCTCCATCTTGCGCGCAATGCCGAGCATCAGGAATTGCTGCGCAGCAATCCGGCCAAAATCCCCGACGCGATCGACGAGTTCATGCGCATCTTCGCCTCGGTGATGACGTTCCGGGTGTGCGTGAAGGAAACCAAGCTTCGCGGGATCACGATCAAGGTCGGCGAGAAGGTCGCTATGTCGACGAGCATCGCCGCGCGCGATCCAGCCGCTTGGGATCGGCCGGACGAGGTCATCCTCGATCGCAAGCCCCGGCATCTCTCATTTGGCTATGGACCGCATCTTTGCGTCGGCATGTATCTCGCGCGGCGGGAAATGAAGATTGCGATGGAGGAATTCCTTGCTGCGATACCTTCATTCCGGCTGGTTCCGGGCGTGACGATGATCACCGCGCTGCACGGCGTGATGCAGCCGGATACGCTCATGCTCGAATGGGATGTGTGACCGGGGGTAGCGACTGAAACTGACGCCCGTCATCCCAGCGAAGGGGTAAAATGTCGTCATCCCAGCTTTCGCTGGGATGACGGATCATCCCCGGAGCGTCAATCCAGCCAGTGGATGTCGATCGGGGTTTCGCAGCCGGCAAGCACGCGCGCGACTGGAATGGCTGACTTCGAGCCTTCCTTGATCGCCTGCTCAAGCACCTTGCGGGTTTTCGCGCCGGTGCCGACGATGAGCAGGGTCCGTGCCGAGAGGATCGCCGATCGAGTAAGCGTGACGCGTGCGACCGGGGCGTCCTTGGGCATCGGTTCGGGCTTGAGTCCGATCGCGCGGATGTCGGCTGGCGCGTCAATCGCGGCGTCGAGATCGGGGCCGGGGCAAATCGAGGCGACATGGCCATCCTCGCCAACGCTCAGCCAAATGAGATCGGGTGGCCATTTGAGATCGCCGATCCGTGCCGAAGCTGCATTTCCGGCCGCCCGATAGTCACCGGCGGCTTCACTGACGATCGGATAGACGCGAGCGCCGAGCTGCAGGAAATGACGCGCCAATGTGCCGACATTGCTAAGCGGATCGGTCAGCGGCACGATCCGCTCGTCGGTCGGGATGATCGTGACCTTTTTCCAGTTGAGCTTCACCTTGGCGAGCCGCTCATAGACCGGCGCTGTCGCGGTCGAGATGCCGGGGAGCGCGATCAGCGCATCGCCGCGCGCGTCGAGCGCGCTTTCGATGATGAAGGCGACGTCTCCCGCCACTGCCTCGGCAAGCTCGCTCGCCTCTTCATAATCCCAGAATTCTGCTTCGATCGTCATATTCATACCCGTTGGATTTCAGCGCCCGACTTCGACCATTTGGCCGGGATTGTCGAGGGCCGAAAACGTCATTCCAGCGTAAGCATGCTGTCCGCCCGCGCAAGCACCACGAGCCGAAGCCCTGCCACTTGCGCACGCGAAATGGCGAGATCGGTCGCCATTGAAACGGTCGCGAGCATCGGGCAGCCGCTCAGCACCGCCTTTTCGACCAGTTCGAAGGAGCAACGCGCCGACAACAGTGCGAAGCCCCCGTCCCAATCGAGCCCGGCGCGGGCCATCGCGCCGATCAGCTTGTCGAAGGCATTATGGCGACCGACATCCTCGCGCGCGAGGCGGATCATGCCATCGGAGCCGCATAGTGCGGCGGCGTGGGTGGCTCCAGTCGCGGCGTTCAGCGGCTGGTGGTTTTCGAGATTTTCGAGCGCATGGAAAATGGCCTGGGGCTTGGTGGTGCAGGCTGCCGAGACGGAGGGGAGGGGGCGCAGTGCCTGTTCGAGATTTTCGATCCCGCACAGCCCACAGGAGGATTCGGAAACCCGATGCCGCACGCGCTCGGCAATGAACGGTGCTCGTTCGGGCGTGAGCGTGATGCGCAGGATGAAGCCATGCTCGGTCTGGTGGAATTCGACGGCGATGATGTCGCCCGCATCGCGCGCGAGCCGCTCGCTCAAAACGAAGCCGAAGCCGAAATCCTCCAGATCGGCTGGCGTCGCCATCATCACGGCATAGCCGAGTCCGTTGATCTCGACCGCGATCGGCGTTTCCTGCGCGACTGCGCGATCGACCGCAGTGCGGGTGCCGTCGGCCGCGATTGATGTGAACGCGCTCAAGCCAGTCGTGCCACCGCAGCGCGGGCGATGTCGGACAGGCCTTCGCCGCCGTGGGCCAGGTGCTCGCGGATCATGCCGCGCATGCGGGGATCCCAGAAGCTGCGAATATGCTGGGCCGTCGCGGTGACGGCCTCGTCCTCGCCCTCGGCCGCGAAGTTGCGGGCGATCTGGTTCGCCATATAGGCGAGCTTGTCGAGGCTGCCACTCATTCAGCTGCGTCCGCGACCTGCCGGTTGCGCCTTGTCTGCGCGGCATAGTCGCGCTGCCAGTCGGAGGGACCGTTCGAGGGCGCGACCTGGACGGCGGTTACCTTGTACTCGGGGCAGTTGGTCGCCCAGTCGCTATAGTCGGTGGTCACGACATTGGCCTGCGTGTCGGGGTGGTGGAAGGTGGTGTAGACCACGCCCGGGGCTACTCGATCGGTCACCTTGGCGCGCAACGTCGTTTCGCCCGAGCGCGATGCCAACCGGACCCAGTCGCCGTCGTGGAGGCCGCGATTTTCCGCATCGACGGGGTGAATCTCAAGCAAATCCTCCTCATGCCACAGGCTGTTGTCGGTCCGCCGTGTCTGGGCGCCAACATTATACTGGCTGAGGATGCGGCCCGTGGTCAGCAGCAGCGGGAAGCGCGGGCCGGTCTTCTCGTCGGTCGGTATATAATCGGTGACGACGAACTTGCCCTTGCCGCGCACGAAGCCGTCGATGTGCATGACGGGCGTGCCTTCGGGCGCGGTTTCGTTCGCCGGCCACTGGATCGAGCCGAGCTCGTCGAGCCGGTCGTAGCTTACTCCGGCGAAGCTCGGCGTGAGCCGTGCGATCTCGTCCATGATCCGGGCCGGATGGGCATAGTCCCAGTCGAGCCCCATCGCCCTGGCGAGCTGCTGCGTCACCTCCCAGTCCTGAAGGCCGTTCCTGGGCTCCATGACCTTGCGCACCCGCTGGATGCGACGCTCGGCATTGGTGAAGGTGCCGTCCTTTTCGAGGAAGGTCGATCCCGGCAGGAAGACATGCGCGTAGTTTGCGGTTTCGTTGAGGAACAGGTCGTGGACCACGACGCATTCCATCGCCGCGAGCCCCGCCGCGACATGATGCGTATCCGGATCGGACTGGAGGATGTCCTCACCCTGGATGTAGATCCCCTTGAAAACTCCGTCGGTCGCCGCGTCGAGCATGTTGGGGATGCGCAGGCCGGGTTCCGGATCGAGCGTCATTCCCCAGGCATCATCGAACAGCTTGCGGACCGCTGCATCGGAAATATGCCGATAGCCCGACAGTTCGTGCGGGAAGCTTCCCATGTCGCATGCGCCCTGGACATTGTTCTGGCCGCGCAGGGGGTTCACGCCGACGCCTTCGCGGCCGATATTGCCGGTCACCATCGCGAGGTTGGCGATCGCGATCACGGTGGAGGAGCCCTGCGAATGCTCGGTCACCCCAAGCCCATAGTAAATCGCGCCATTGCCGCCGGTCGCATAGAGCCGGGCTGCAGCGCGCAGATCGGCCGCCGGGACCCCGGTCAGCGCCGCTATCGCCTCGGGCGAACGTGCGGGATCGGACACGAATGCCGCCCAGTCCTGATATTCGTCCCAGTCGCAGCGCTCGCGGATGAATGGCTCGTCGGCGAGCCCCTCGGTGACGATGACGTGCGCCATCGCGGTCAGCACGGCGACGTTGGTGCCGGGCCGGAGCGGCAGGTGGTGGGCGGCCTCGACATGCGGGGTACGCACGATATCGATCCGCCTTGGATCGACGACGATGAGCTTCGCGCCCTCGCGCAGCCTCTTCTTCATCCGCGAGGCGAAGACCGGATGCGCGTCGGTCGGGTTGGCGCCGATCAGCAGCATGACGTCTGCCTGCGCAACGCTGTCGAAATCCTGAGTCCCAGCCGAGGTGCCGAAGGTCGCCTTGAGGCCGTAGCCGGTCGGCGAATGGCAAACCCGCGCGCAGGTATCGACATTATTGTTGCCGAAGCCCTGCCGGACCAGCTTCTGGACGAGGAAGGTCTCCTCGTTGGTGCAGCGGCTCGACGTGATCCCGCCGATCGAGAGCCGGCCATGCTTGGCCTGGATCCGCTGGAATTCGCTCGCGGCATGCGCCAGCGCCTCCTCCCAGCTGACTTCGCGCCATGGTTGGTCGATGCTCGCGCGGATCATCGGATTGAGGATTCGATCGCGGTGCTGGACATAGCCCCACGCGAAACGCCCCTTGACGCAGCTATGCCCGCGATTGGCCTTGCCTTCCTTCCACGGCACCATCCGCACAAGCTCCTCGCCGCGCATTTCGGCGCGGAAGGTGCAGCCGACACCGCAATAGGCGCAGGTGGTGATCACCGAACGATCGGGCGTACCGATCTCGATCACCGATTTCTCGATCAGCGTCGCGGTCGGGCAGGCCTGCACACACGCGCCGCAGGAGACGCATTCGGACGACATGAAGTCAGTCCCGCCGGGCGAAACCATCGATTCGAAGCCACGCCCTGCGATCGTCAGCGCGAAGGTCCCCTGGACCTCGTCGCAGGCGCGCACGCAGCGCGAACAGAGGATGCACTTCGACGGATCGAAGCTGAAATAGGGATTGGACTCGTCCTTCCCGCCGCCGAGATGGTTTGCCCCTTCATAGCCGTAGCGGACGTCGCGCAGCCCGACCGCGCCGGCCATGTCCTGCAGTTCGCAATCGCCATTGGCGGCGCAGGTCAGGCAATCGAGCGGGTGATCGGAGATGTAGAGCTCCATCACGCCCTTGCGCAGCTTTTTCAACCGTTCGGTCTGGGTGTGGACGACCATCCCTTCGGTTACCGGTGTCGTGCACGATGCCGGGGTTCCGGCGCGTCCGTCGATCTCGACGAGGCACAGCCGACACGATCCGAAGCTCTCAAGCATGTCGGTCGCGCACAGCTTGGGGATCGTCGTTCCCATCAGCGCGGCGGCGCGCATCACCGATGCGCCCTCGGGCACGGAGATGGGCTGCCCGTCGATGACGAGCGTCACCAGCTTCCCGGAAAGCGGGGCTGGCGTGCCAAGGTCAAGTTCGCCGATCCAGGCCATCAGGCGTGCTCCACCACGAGGCCGAAATCCTCGGGGAAATGCTCCAGCGCGCTCAGCACTGGAAAGGGCGTGAAGCCACCCAGCGCGCACAGCGAGCCGAACTTCATCGTATCACAAAGATCGCGGAGGATCGCCTCCTGGCCGCGATCGCCAGCGATCAGCCGGTCGACCGTCTCGACCCCGCGAGTCGAGCCAATCCGGCACGGCGTGCATTTTCCGCAGCTCTCGATCGCGCAGAATTCCATCGCGAAGCGCGCCATCCGGGCCATGTCGGTGGTGTCATCCACCACCGTGATCCCGGCATGGCCGATCAACCCGCCCGCCGCAGCTGCCGCTTCATAATCGAATGGCAGGTCGAACATGGATGGCGGGAACCACGCCCCCAGCGGCCCGCCGACCTGCACAGCCTTGATGGGACGGCCGGAAGCGGTGCCCCCGCCAATATCGTGGACGAGTTCGCCCAGGGTGATCCCGAAGCCGATCTCGAACAGACCGCCATTCCTGATATTGCCGGCCAGCTGGATCGGAATCGTCCCACGTGATCGACCGAAGCCGACTGCCGCATAGGCCCCTGCGCCTGCGTCGATGATGAAGGGCACAGCTGCCAGAGTCAGCACATTGTTGATCACCGTCGGCTTGCCGAACAGGCCGGATATCGCCGGCACGGGCGGCTTGGCGCGGACCTGACCGCGCTTGCCCTCGATCGATTCGAGCAAGGCGGTTTCCTCGCCGCAGACATAGGCGCCCGCGCCGACGCGCACTTCAAGCGTGAAGGGCGCGATGAACGGCGCGACCCGAGCGATCGCCGCTTCCATCGTCCGGATCGCGAACGGATATTCGGAGCGGATGTAGACATAGCCATGGCCAGCCCCGACAGCGTGTGCGGCAATCGCCATGCCCTCGATCAGGGTGAAGGGATCGCCCTCCATCAGCATGCGATCGGCGAAGGTCCCGCTATCGCCCTCGTCGGCATTGCAGACGATGAACTTCTCGTCGGCGGGCATATCGAGCACGGTCTGCCACTTGATCCCCGCCGGGAAACCAGCGCCGCCGCGTCCGCGAAGTCCGCTCGCCTTGATCGCATCGACCACCGCCTGCGGGGTCATGGCGCGGGCCATTGCGAGACCCGCCCAGCGATATGTCGCGAGTTCGAGCGGATCGACGATGCCGCAGCGCGCGAAGGTGAAACGCTGCTGCCTTGCGAAGAAGGGCAGCGCTGACACATCGCCCAGCCGGTTGGGATGGCTGCCGTCGAGCACCGCCGCGACATCGGCCGGCGCCACCGGGCCATAGCCGATGCGGCCTTCGGGCGTGTCGACCTCGACCAGCGGCTCGATCGAGAACAGCCCCCGGCTGCCAGTACGGATGACGGTGCAGCCCGTAGCGGCAAAGGCATCGGCCAAGGTGTCCGCACCGAGCCCGACCGAGGCCATGTCGGCGGAGATGAAGACTCGATGAGGTTCGGCGTTCCTGGAGATTTCAGCCTTGGCCGGGATGACGGGATCGGGCTGCGCGTGGGTCAGGCCCGCCACCGGAACGCCATCAACCAGCGCATTCGGCCCCACCGCGCACATGCCGAGGCAATAGACCGGCTCGACCACAAAGCCCGGGCCGAAATCCAATGCCCCCGCGCCGCGCGCCTGGCAGGACTCCGCGCGGCACAGTTTCACCAGCTTGCCAGCGACGGGCTCGCGCCGGAAATCATGGTAGAAGCTCACCACGCCATGCACCTCGGCACGGCTGAGATTGAGCCCCTTCGCTATCGCTGCGACCGACTCGTCGGAGACATGGCCGAGCGCTGCCTGGACCTCGTGGAGGATCGGCAGCAGGGCTCCGCGCTTGTCCTGATGTTGCGATATTATCGTTTCGACGACCATGCCCGAACCATGCGACCGCGCCGCGCCTTCGTCAAATATTCCCCCGTCTGCCGGCTCGGGAATGGGGATGATCCCTTACTTGCGCGTGCAACCTGTCGGGGCGCATCAAGCGAGCCATGAGTATTCGCCATCTCGAAAACCTTATCCGGCCACGCAGTGTCGCGCTGGTCGGCGCGTCGATGCGTCCGGGCTCGGTCGGTCAGGTCGTTCTCGCCAATATCCTTGGCAACGGATTCGCCGGGGCAATCCATGCGGTGAACCCCAAGCCGATCGATATGCCCGGGGTCCGCTGGTCGGCATCGATCGAGGCACTGCCCGCTGCGGTCGATCTTGCCGTTGTCGTCACGCCTGCTGACACCGTTCCGGACATTATTGGCCGGCTGGGCGCGATTGGCTGCCGCACGGCGGTTGTCATTTCCGCTGGTGTCACCGAGGCGAGCGGCCTTCGCGAAGCGATGCTCGATGCCGCCAAGCCATACATGCTTCGCGTGATCGGACCCAACTGCCTCGGCGTATTGATGCCCCAGGTCGGCCTCAACGCCTCCTTCGCGCGCACCGAAACCCGGACTGGCCGTCTCGCGCTGATCTCGCAATCCGGCGCCCTCGTAACCGCGATCCTTGACTGGGCATCGGCGCGCGAGATCGGTTTCTCCGGCATCGTCTCTGTCGGCGACATGGCCGATGTCGATCTCGGCGACCTGATCGACCTGTTTGCGTCCGATCCCGAGACTGATGGCATACTGCTTTATGTCGAGGGCGCGACCAATCCCGGCAAGTTCATTTCTGCCGCGCGCGCCGCCGCGCGAGTCAAACCGGTGATTGCGATCAAGGCCGGCCGCACGGCCGGCGCGCGGAAGGCAGCACTTTCGCATACCGGGGCGCTCGCCGGCTCCTATGAGGTCTATCAAGGCGTATTCCGGCGCGCGGGGATCGTCATGGTCGAGACGCTGACCGACATGTTCGATGCCGCCGAAACCCTGTGTCGAACCCAGCACATCGCCGGCAACCGGCTCGGTATCGTCACCAATGGCGGTGGTGCCGGGATCCTTGCCGCCGATGCGCTCGGAAGTACGCAAGGCGTGCTTGCGACGCTGGACGGGGCGACCGTGACCGGGCTGGACGCCAGGCTGCCCCGTGGCTGGTCCCGGTCCAATCCGGTCGATATCATCGGCGATGCCCATGCCGATCGCTACACCGCCGCGATCACTGCGGTGCTCGACGATCCAGCCATCGATGCCGTGCTGGTGATGTACTGCCCGGTTGCCGTTACCGCGCCCGGGGACATCGCGACGGCGCTTGCCAACGCGGTCAGCGATGCGCGCGGGCGCGGCAACCGCAAGCCGGTGCTCGCCTGCTGGCTTGGCGACGCCAATGCGGGGGTGGCGCGTCCGATCCTGTCGGCGGCCGATATCCCGCTGTTCAATACGCCCGACGATGCCGTGCGAGGTTTCGGCTATCTGCTTGCGGCGAAGGAAGCGCATGACGGGCTGATGGGGACGCCTTCCACGGCGGGCGAACTCGCCAATGACGGGGTCTCGGCACGAGCGATCATCGCGCGCGTCCGGGCGGATGGCCGGGACCTGCTCGACGAAGTCGAAGCCAAAGCGCTGCTGGCGACATTTGGCATTCCGGTGGTCGCCACGCAGTTCGCGCCCACGGCCGATGCGGTCGCCAGTGTCTGCGCCGACATGGCGGGGCCGTTCGCGGTCAAGATCGTCTCCCCGCAACTAAGCCATAAATCGGATGTCGGCGGCGTCGCGCTCGATTTGGCTGACGGCAAGGCTGCCGTCGAAGCTGCGCGCGCAATGCATGAGCGGATCGCGCGCGAGCATCCCGAAGCGCGGATCGACGGCTTCGCGGTGCAGCCGATGGTGCGCAGGCCCGGTGCGCAGGAGATGATCGTCGGTATCGCCGATGATCCGGGCTTCGGTCCGGTGCTGATGGTCGGCGCCGGTGGCAAGGCTGTCGAACTGCTCAAGGATCGCAGCTTCGGCTTGCCGCCGCTCGATGACCGACTGGCGCGCCAGATGATTGCGGGCACGCGGATCTCGAAGCTGCTGGCAGGGTATCGCGACGAGCCGCCGGCAGACATCGCCGGTGTCTCGGCGGTGCTCTGCGCATTATCGACGATGGCGATCGAACTTCCCGAGATTGCCGAACTCGACATCAACCCGCTGCTCGTCGACAGCCGGGGGGTGGTCGCGCTCGATGCCCGGATTCGGATCACGGCCGATGCCGCGCCGCCATCGCGGCTCGTCATCCGTCCGATCCCGATGCAGTGGGCGGCGGACCTCGTGACACGCTCGGGCTTGGCCTTCCATGTTCGCCCGGTCCGCCCCGAGGACGAGCCAGCGCTGGCGGCCTTCTTCACCCATGTCTCGCCTGAGGATATTCGTTTCCGCTTCCTCTCGCCGGTCCGCGAGGTCGGGCATGAGCGCCTCGCTGCGATGACCCAGATCGATTATTGGCGGACGATGACCTTCCTGGGCTTTGCGGACGATGGCGAGACGGTGATCGCAGCCGCCACGCTCGCCGCGGACCCCGATCGGCTGCGTGCCGAGGTGGCGATTTCGATACGCTCCGAGCTCAAGGGCAGGGGCATCGCCTGGACGCTGCTGGAACATGTCATCAGCTATGCGAAAGCCGAGGGCATCGGCGCCATCGAGTCGGTCGAAAGCGCCGACAGCGCGGCGGCGATCGATCTCGAACGCGAGATGGGCTTCACCGTGCGGCCTGATCCGGGTGATCCAGCGCTCCGGATCGTGCGGCTGGAACTGGGGTAGGGTGGGGGGCTCCCTCCGCCGCTCATCCTGAGGAGCCATTGAGCTTGTCGAAATGGCGTCTCGAAGGACGTCAGCGTTGCGGTCCTTCGAGACGGGTCTTCGGCAAGAGCTCAGCCCCTCCTCAGGATGAGCGGTGGTGGGTTAGGCCCAGCGCCTCCTCAGGATGGGCGGGCAGCGGAGGCATTCATCTCAATGCCAGCCCTCTACGCCTCCTCCACCTTGACCACGCGCCCGTCGAGCATCGAGATCCTTACATCCGCCTGCGCGGCGATGCCGAGGTCGTGAGTCACGCATACCACGGCGCGCTGCTGCTCATGCGCGAGCATCCGGAACACATCGACCACGTTTGCCGAGCTGACGCTGTCGAGATTGCCGGTTGGCTCGTCGCCGAGGATCAGCATCGGATCATTGGCCAGCGCTCGCGCGATTGCGACTCGCTGGCGTTCGCCGCCGGAAAGCCGATCGGGCGTCTTGGTCTCCTTGCCGGCCAGCCCCATCGTCGCGAGCAGTTCCATCGCGCGGGGTTCGATTTCAGCCGGCTTGAGCTTTGCGAGCCGCCGCATCGGCAGCATCACATTCTCGATCGCGGTGAATTCGGGCAGCAGGAAGTGGAACTGGAAGACGAAACCGAAATGCTCGAGCCGCAATTGTGCCCGCGCGTCGCCGTCGAGTTCGGCGACATTCTCGCCCTGCAGGAGGAGCGCGCCTTCGGTTGGCCGGTCGATCATGCCGAGCAGGTAGAGCAGCGAGGATTTGCCGCAGCCTGATGGCCCAGTGATGGCGGTGAATGTTCCGGGTGCGACCGCGAAGCTCACGTCGCGGACAAGCGTTACCGGCGGATCGCCAGGAAGAGTCCGCCCAAGCCCCTGCGCTTCGAGGACGGGACTCATGCTGCGCCGCGCAGGATTTCGACGGGATCGACCCGCGATGCCTTGCGCGCCGGCAGCCATGCCGCGATGCCGCCGGCAAAGAGCGAGGCGGCAGCTGCGATTGCATATTGGCGTGGGGTGCGATCAAGCGGGACGTGCTGGTTTTCGCCCCCGACAGCGAAGTTCAGCGACCCGAGGATGTTCATCAACCCGAAGCCGAGCAGCCAGCCGCACATCACCCCGATCAGTGCGAGCAGCACGCCCTCGATGATGAAGATCAGCTGGAGATCGAATTCCGAAAAGCCCATCGAGCGCATGATCGCGATGTCGCGGCGCTTGTCCGACACGCTGGTCGAAACCACGGTGTAGATGCCGAAGCTCGCCACCAGCAGGATCGCCGAGACCACGCTGTACATGATCACGTTGCGGGTAACGAGCAGGGCGAGGAAATCCGACGATCGGTCCTCCCAGCTTTCCGCCTTGTAGCCGAAGCGGCCTTCGAGCTGCTTGCTGATCTGATCGGCCTGGTAGGGATCGGGCAGCTTCACGCCGATCCGGTTGATGATGAATGGCCTGCCCAGCATCGATTGCGCCTCGCGAAGCAGGACATAGCCCATCGACGACGACATCATCACCTGACCCTTCTTGAAGAGCCCGACGATGCGCAGCGACCTTGTGGTTCCCGAGGCCGAGGTTGCCCCTACGACATCGCCCATTCCGAGACCAAGCCGCTGGGCGAGATCCTCGCCGATGATGATTCCGCCCTGCACTCGCTCCAGATCGCGCAGGTGGCCGACGCGGAGCTTGTCCGCGATCGTGCTGACCTTGGTCTCGACGCTCGGATCGATCCCGACGATGCCGAGCGCTTCCTCGCGGCCGCCGACGCGGAGCGTGACGCCGCCGGTAAGGCTTGGCGATCCGATCGCGCCCGGTACTGCGTTTACCGCGCGCAGGATGGCTGGCCAATTCTTGAGCCCACGTACTTCGGTGCGGACCTTGTAGCCGTGCATCGCGATCATCGATCCCGGAAATGCGCGCACGCCCGGCTGCGGGGCGGGGCTGCGCAGCTCGTCCGAGATGATGATCTGCGGTGCGGCATCGATCAGCGTCTTGATGAAGTCGTTCTGGCTGCCGATCATCAGGGCGGAGACCGCGAGGAAGAAGCCGACGCCGACCATTACCCCGCTGACCGCCACCACGGTCTGCCGCTTGCGTCGCGAAAGATGCTTGATCGCGATATCGAGCAGCAGCAGGAGACGGTCGATCACGGTTTTCTTGCCTTGATCCGTTCGCCCTCGGCCAGATCGCTCGGCGGCGCGCTGATCACGCTGTCGCCCGGCTTGAGCCCCGAGAGGATCTGGACTTCGTCAGTGCCTGCAATGCCAGTTGTAACGCGGCGCCGATGTGCGTGGCCGTTTTCGCTCACCCAGGCGAAATCGTTGATCACGGCGGATGCCGGCACCAGCAACGCCCGATCCGTACGGCGGGTGACGATATTCACCTCGAGCGTGAGCCCGATCGGAAGCGGCTCGGCCTTGTCAAGCAACAGGCGCGCCCGGAATGCGCGCTGGGAAGGATCGCCGCCCGGCGTGATCTCGCTGACATGGGCCCGGATGATCCGCCCGGGCCATGCGTCGCTCGACATGAGGGCCGGCTGGCCGGGACGGATGCGCGGCACGTCGCGCTCGTCGACGGTCGCGGTGATCCGGATCCGCGCCGGATCGCCCAGCTGCATCAAGGTACGTGTCGGCACCGCCAGATCGCCCGGCTCGACGTCGCGCTTGAGGACAATCCCGTCAATCCCGGCGCGCAGGACATATTGATCGAGCCGTGCCCGTGCGCTTTCTTCGGCGGCGCGTGCTGCCTGGGCGGTGGAAACGACCTTGTCGCGAGACGCCTTCGTCACCCAGCCGCGCGAGACGAGTGCGAGCGTGCGCCGCTCGTCCTGGATCGCGCCGCTGCGTTGCGCGGCGGCCTGGGACAGCAATCCGCGTTGCTCGCTATCGTCGAGCAGGACCAGCGCCTGGCCGCGGACGACGCGTGCGCCTTCCTCGACGAGCACGCGGCCGACCGGTGCCGTTACCCGGGATGCGATGGCAACCGGCTGGCGAGTCTCGACAAAGCCGGTTGCGTAGACCAGTTCGACCGCCGGCCCCTCATGCGCTGGCGCGACGGCGACCTCTCGAATGCGGCCTTGCCAGAAAAACCAGCCGCCAAGCCCGACGACAAGGAGAATTGCGATCAGGATCCAGGTGCGTGCCGATTTCATATATTGCCGCTATGATCCCTTGGCTGATCAAGCATTAGGTTAAGCTACGTAGCGACTGGCGCAAGCATTATGGACAGGGTGTCATAATGGACAAGATGCATGCCATGCAGATCGATGCGCCCGGCGAGCCGCTTCGACTTGTCGAACGAGAAACTCCCGTGCCCGGACGTGGCGAGTTGCTGATCGTGGTCGCGGCCTGCGGGGTCTGTCGTACCGATCTCCACATCGTTGATGGTGAAATTCCGGCGCATTATCCGATTGTTCCCGGGCACGAAATCGTGGGGCGCGTCGCCGCGATCGGTGAAGGCGTAACAGGGTTCACGATCGGCGATCGGGTTGGGGTGCCGTGGCTTGGCCATAGCTGCGGCGCCTGTCCATTCTGCCTGAGCGGCCGGGAAAACCTCTGTGACGCGCCTGTATTTACTGGCTGCACGCGCGATGGGGGCTATGCGACCCATGCGATTGCCGATGCGCATTTCTGCTTTGCGATCCCCGATCGTTACTCGGACGTCGAAGCCGCTCCATTGCTATGCGCCGGGCTGATCGGTTGGCGCGCATTGCGGATGGCGGGCGAGGGCAGGCGGATCGGGCTCTATGGCTTTGGCGCGGCGGCGCATATTCTTGCGCAAATTGCGGTGTGGCAAAGCCGCGAGGTCTTCGCATTTTCGAGGCCGGGCGATATCGCGGCACAGGAATTCGCTCGGTCGCTGGGTTGCATCTGGGCAGGCGGGTCGGACGAGACTGGGCCGTCCGATCTCGACGCAGCGCTGATCTTCGCACCGGTGGGGGCGCTGGTACCGATCGCGCTGAAAGCGGTTCGCAAGGGTGGACGCGTGGTTTGCGCGGGGATCCATATGAGCGACATCCCGTCATTCCCTTACGTCGATCTCTGGGGCGAGCGCACGATCCTGTCGGTCGCAAACCTCACCCGCGAGGATGGTACGTCCTTCTTCGAGATCGCCGAGCAAGCTGGGCTGAGGACGGTTACGCAGTCGTTTCCGCTCAGCGATGCGAACGAGGCACTGGCTGCGCTTCGATCAGGCAGGCTCAGCGGGGCGGCAGTGATCGTGCCTTGAGATCAGGGGCAGGTCGTGCCCTGGCTCGCGTCGAGATCGAGACAGTGGCCGTCGATCTGCGATGGATCGACCCGCAATCCGATCAAGCCAGCCAGGGACGGTATGACATCGACGGTCATCACGCTCGCCGGCTGCTCGAAGCCGGTGACGCCTGGCCACCAGAACAGCAGCGGCACGCGGCGGTCATAATCCCAGGGCGAGCCGTGGGTGGTGACATAGCCCTTGAGCGGATCGGCGATGGGGCTGGTTCGGGGCTTGAGCAGCACGATCAGGTCCCCCGAGCGCCCTGGGTAGAAACTGGCAGCGGCGCGTTCGGCGAGGGACCAGCTTTCCGGCGGCTTGGTCGGGATCTTGACGGCGCGGAGATCGCGCGCGGTGAAGGTTGCCGCAACGTCCGGCCGGGCATTGAGCCATGCCTGCGCCCTGCTGATAAGCTTGATGCGTGCGGCGCCCTTAACGCGGGGAGCAACATAGACGTCGCCCGCGATGGAATCGCCGAGAATGAGTGGATCGGCACCTGCACCGAGCGCCTTGTTCAATGCTGCGAAGCTCGTGCCCGGCGAAACGCGCGCGGCTTCGGTCGCGCCGTGCTGCCGATCGCGTTCGGGGAGGTCGACGCCGCCATGATCGGCGCTCAGCATCACCGCATAGCGTATTCCGGTGGCATCGAGCCGATCGAGGAAATGGCCGAGGGCGGCATCGAGCGCCATCATCTGGACGCACATCTCGACGCCGCCCGGGCCAAAGCGATGGCCGACATAATCGGTAACCGAAAGGCTGACGGTGAGCAGGTCGGGAGCGGAGCCCTTGCCGAGCTTTTCGGCCTCGACGAAGCCGGCGGCGATATCGAGCGTCGCCTGGTCGAGTTCGGGTCGGAAGCGGATATCCTTGGTGTCGCCGGGCGCGAGTGCCTCAGGCGCATTGCCGACGCTCTTGCCGCCGCCAATGGCGAGTGGCGCGGCAATGCAGTTGCCTGGCACGACCGGCGCGGGCAGCCCCACCGCGATTCCGGCGAGGAGACGGTCGCTGACCTGGGAAACGACGGGAGTGGGCTTCCGCCCGCTGTAGCTGACGAAGCCGTTGCCGCCCCACCACCATGTCTGGTCGGCGGACTTGCCGGCCATCATCATGGCGGCGCGATCCTTGCCCGATACCGAGAAGACGCGAGTCCCCGGATTGGCGAGCTTCATGCGATCGCCAAGCGTCGGCACGCGGAGGTGAATGAGCGAGGCAGAATATTCCTTCGAGCTGGATCCGGGGACGCTCTCGTCCTCGGCGCAATAGATGTTCTTGTCGGCGCGCGCGGCGGCGGCATCGTACCAGTTGTTCGCGATGATGCCGCTGTGCGCAGGATGCACGCCGGTGAGCAGCGTTGCGTGGCCCGGGCAGGTCTCGGTCGCGGCATGGGCGTGATAGGCCGAGGGGAAGACGACGCCTTGCTGCAACCGTTTCAGGCCGCCGGTATATTGCGCGCGATAGGCGGCGAAGAGGTCGGCCGAATATTGATCGATCGAGATAGCGACGAGGAGGCCCGGCCTTGGCACCTCGGCGTGCAGAGGACCGGAAAACGCCAGGCTAGCGGCAGCGATTGATCGACAAAGCGGCTTCTTCATGCTGGAGATTCCGTGGGTATGATTTTGAATGAAACAATATAGTAGACGAACGCGACCAATACGGGAAACTTCATGCGGATATTTCGTTTCATTTCCATGACGTTGATGGTGGCCTGCGCCTTGCTGGCGAATCCGGCCACCGCCCAGATGACGCATATTCGGGCAGCCTTGATCAGCGAAAGTTTAGTGCCGGCATCTGGCAGTACGGTTTCCCTGGCCCTCGCAATGGTTCCGGACGAGGGCTGGCACGGCTATTGGAAAAATCCCGGCGATGCCGGAATGGAGACGCTGGTCAAATGGACGTTGCCGCGGGGCGTCACTGCCGGGCCGCTCGTCTATCCTGTGCCAACGCGGCTGATGGTCGCGGGGATCATGAACTATGTCTATGAAGGTCCCTATGCACATCTGGTGACGCTGGCGATTCCGCCCGGGCTTGCACCGGGAACGAAGCTGCCGATCCGGGCCGATGTCGATTGGCTCGCTTGCACCGATACGATCTGCGTGCCCGAGCGCGATCGCCTCGCGCTCGATCTCGTCGTGGGGGACGGCGCGATAAATTCGGTGGATCGAGCGCGTTTCGATGGCTTCCGGCAAGGCTTGCCAAAGCCGGTGGCGGGCAAGGCGCGGTTCGAAATCAAGGGCGGGATGTTGCGGCTCGGCGTGCCGTTTCCATCGGGCGCCGCGATCGAGGATCCCTGGTTTTTCCCGCACGACATCAATCTCATCGATCATAGCGCGCCGGAGCGGGTGAGCCGCACGGGCGACATGCTGGTCATCGAGACCAAGGCGAAGAGCAATGCAGCGCTGGTCGGCGGCGTCGTTGGCATCGGCCCGGGGGTCGGGCTTGAGATAGCAGCCGAACCGGGTCCGGTGCCTGCGGCCGGCGAGGCGATAGGTGCCGCTGCGAAACCTGCCGGGTTCGGCCTCGTGCTCGCTACTTTCGGTGCGGCAGTGCTTGGTGGCCTGCTGCTCAACATCATGCCCTGTGTCTTCCCGATCCTCAGCCTCAAAGCATTGAGCCTTGCCAGGGCGAGCGAGACGGCGGCGCAGGCAAGGCGCGACGGGCTGGCCTATGCGGCTGGCGTGATCCTTGTCTGCGTCGGGCTCGGCGTGCTGCTGTTGGCGCTGAGATCGGGTGGCGCAGCGTTGGGCTGGGCATTCCAGCTGCAGGATCCGCGCGTGATCCTTGTGCTCCTGCTGCTGGTCACCGCGATCGGATTCAACATGGCGGGATTGTTCGAACTGCCGATGCTTTCAGGCGGGGACAGCCTCGCGGCGAAAGAGGGCGCGGCTGGCGCATTCTGGACCGGCGCGCTTGCCGCCTTCATCGCGACGCCCTGTACCGGCCCATTCATGGCCGGCGCGCTTGGCGCGGCGCTGATCCTGCCGCCGGTGGCGTCGATCGCGATATTCGTCGGGCTTGGCCTTGGCCTGGCACTGCCGTTCCTGGCGCTGGGATTTGTGCCCGCCTTGCGACGGATGCTGCCTCGTCCGGGCGCCTGGATGCAGACGATGCGGCACATATTGGCGCTGCCGATGTTCGCGACCGCGCTTGGGCTTGCGTGGATATTGGGACGGCAGGCGGGGGTCGACGCGATGGCGCTGGGATTGGGCGCGATGCTGCTTGTTGTGGGCGGGCTGTGGTGGATCGGCCAGCGCCAGTCGAAGGGCAAGGCGCATGCCTGGTGGCCGCTATTGCCAGCACTGGTCGCGGCGGCTGCGATCGTGGCGGCTGTTCCCAACCGGGCCGCGATTGCGGCCCCGGCATCTCGCGCCGGCACCGAAGCGTTCAGCGAAGCGCGGCTTGATGCGTTGCGGAAGGCCGGCCGGCCAGTGTTCCTCTATTTCACGGCCGATTGGTGCCTGACCTGCAAGGTGAATGAAAAGGCCGCGATCGAGCGGGCCGAGGTGGGCAGTGCATTCGCGCAGGGCAAGGTCGCGGTGCTGGTCGGCGACTGGACGCGCGGCGATCCGGCGATCGGGCGCTTCCTTTCGGATCATGGGCGCTCGGGCGTGCCATTCTATCTTTTCTACCCGAAAGCGGGCGGCGATCCGCAAGTGCTACCGCAGATCCTGACGCCGTCGCTGCTGATCGGGCTGGCTACTTCGCCACCCACGCCCTGACGCCGCCGATCCAGACCTCGGCAGGCTGGCCCTTGGCGTCGAGCATCACGAAATCCGCAGCCATGCCGGGCGTCAGCGTGCCGACGCGAGTCTCCGCATAGGCGGCATAGGCTGCGTCGCGGGGATCCTGCGGCGTATCTGAGATTGCTAGCGTACCGCTGCGCGCAAGGCGCGCCGGATCGGGCGCGGTTGTGGCGCCGACCTGGAGGCGCCAGCGTCGATCGGTGCCGTAGCTTGAGGCGACCTCCTCGATCGCGGCGAGCGCATGTTCGGTGGCACCCGCTCCATCGGGGAGGAGCACGACCTGGAAGCCGTCCATCGTGCCGCGACTGATCAGGTTGCGGGTCCGGGCGTCCTCGAATGGCGGCGAGTCCGGGACCGCGAGGCCAGCCATCCGCAATCGGCCGTCGTAAAGCCACAAGGTTGGCTGGTTGCCGGCGACGGTGGTCATCGTGTCGAGCCCGGCGGCATAGCTCAATATCCGCACGCGGAGCCGCCCGGCATCGCCGGCGCGACGATAGACCTCCCAGTCGATGATGCTGGTATCGAGATCGACGACGGTGGTGAACCCTTCCGAGAGCAGGTGCTTCTGCAGCCCCGCGAAGGCAAGATCGCGTTCATAGGGCTGGAGCGGATGGCTCTGCATCTGGGGCTCGCGGGCGAGCGTGGCGATCGCCGCCTGCATCAGGCGCTGGCCGGGGGCGATGCGGCCGGGGATGAGAGCGCGCCCTTTCGCATCGAGGCGATAATCGAGCTTCTTCGGCGGCTTGTCGCCCTTGTCGAGCAGCCGCGTGACGCGGCCGTCGCTGCCGATCAGCAATCCGGTGAAGGTGACTGGCTTGCCCTTGGCGTCGAGCGTCTGCCCGGCGGCATTGTCGATCAGGCCGTCGGCCAAGGCCGGAGTGGTGAGGAGCGCGAGCGCGAGAAGGAGACGCTTCACTTGGGCAGGCGGCGGATCAATGCGGACATGTCGTTCTTGCCGCCGCCCATCGCCTGGACGTCGGCGTAGAATTGATCGACCAGCGCTGCTGCGGGGAGTGATGCGCCGTTGCTGCGCGCCTCCTCGATCGCGAGGCCGAGATCCTTGCGCATCCAATCGACCTTGAAGCCGCCGAAATCATAATCCTCGGCTGACATCGTCGACCAGCGATTGAGCATCTGCCAGCTCGATGCAGCCCCGCCGGAGATCGCTTCGAACACCTTCTCGGTATCGAGGCCAGCGGCCTGGGCGAAGCGAAGCGCCTCGGCGACGGCCTGGATGGTGGTGGCGAGCGCGATCTGGTTGACCATCTTGGTCTGCTGGCCGGTGCCTGGCCCGCCGACATGGACGATCCGTGACGAATAGGCCTGCATCAGCGGGATCGCGGCGGCGACCGCTTTGTCCGCTCCGCCGCACATGATGCCGAGGGTACCGTTGCGCGCACCGACCTCGGCGCCGGTGACTGGCGCATCGACGACGAGAATGCCGCGATCCTTGCCTTCCGCAGCGAGCTGCCTGGCGAGGCGGGCGGAGACAGTCGAGTGATCGACGAAGATCGCGCCCTTGGCCAAAGTGCGGAAGCAGCCGTCGGCGCGCATCGTCACGGCCTCGAGGTCGCCGTCGGCGGTGACGCAGGTGAAGACCGCCTCGGCGCCTTCAGCCGCAGCGGCGGCGGTGGATGCGATCGAGCCGCCATGAATCGCCACCCATGCCTCTGCGCGGGCACGGGTGCGGTTGTAGACGGTGATCTCGTGACCCGCCTTGGCGAGATGCCCAGCGATCGGTGCGCCCATGGCACCGAGGCCGATGAAGGAGAGCTTTGCCATGGCGACTCAATAAGCGCTGTTTTCTTGATCCGCCAGATGGGATAGGGCGAGCCATCATGACAGCCACCCAGACCCAGCCGCTTGCCGATGCTTCCCTGCCGATAACGCTTGCCGACGTGCGCATGGCGCATGACCGGATTTCGGGATCGATCGTGCGGACGCCGACGCTGCTGAGCAAGACGCTGTCGGACATCACCGGCGCCGAGGTCTGGCTGAAGTTCGAGAATCTCCAGTTCACCGCGGCCTACAAGGAGCGCGGGGCGCTCAACAAGCTGTTGCAGCTCGACGAGGCGGCACGTGCCAAGGGCGTGATCGCGGCCTCGGCCGGCAATCATGCGCAGGGCCTCGCCTATCATGGCCGCCGGCTCGGCATTCCGGTTACGATCGTGATGCCGGTGACGACGCCGATCGTGAAGGTGAAGCAGACGCAGGATCATGGCGCGCGCGTCATCCTGATCGGCGAGCGCTTCGAGGATGCATCGGCGCATGCGCGGATCATGGAGGCCGACGAAGGGCTGACCTACGTCCATCCGTTCGACGATCCCGACGTGATGGCGGGGCAGGGAACGATCGCGATCGAGATGCTGGAGGATGCGCCCGATCTCGACATGATCGTGGTTCCGGTCGGCGGCGGCGGGCTGATCTCGGGCGTCGCAATCGCGGCGAAGGCGATCAAGCCGGACATCCGCATCGTCGGAGTCCAGTCGAAGCTGTATCCGGCGCTCTACAATCTCAAGAACGACCTCCATATCGCGAGCGGCGGCGACACGCTTGCCGAGGGCATTGCGGTCAAGAATCCCGGCAAGCTCAGCTCGCGGGTGGTCCTGGCGGCGGTGGACGAGATGCGGATCGTCAACGAAGCGATCATCGAGAGCGCGATCTCATTGCTGCTCGACGTCGAGAAGACCGTCGTCGAGGGTGCGGGGGCCGCAGGGCTCGCGACGATGCTACCGACGCGCGACGGAAATTTCCGAACCGAGTTCGTAGGCAAGAAGGTCGGCGTCATCCTGACCGGCGGCAATATCGATTCGCGATTCCTCGCCAACGTCATCCTGCGCAACCTCGCTCGCTCGGGAAGGATCGGCCGGATCGCGATCTCGCTGCCCGACAAGGTGGGTGCGCTGCACGAGGTTTCGGGCATTTTCACGCGCCACGGCGCCAACATCATCGAGGTTTCGCACCAGCGGATCTTCGGCGTGACCTCGGCCAAGGACATGGTGACGGATATCGAATATGAAATTCGCGATCCGTCGTCGCTTGACCAACTCCAGGCGGATTTGATCGCGGCCGGGTACAGCTTTGAAATGATGGCGGTTTCCGGAGGACGGCGAAGCGTACGCGGCGCGCGCGGCTGATCGACGTCGGAGGTTAACGCATTTTGTTAGTAAACGGACTTTTCATCCGTCTGTGGCAGCGCCATATTGCCTCCCAATGGGGCCAAGGATGAGGGTAGGCCAAGCGGTGACCGCACAATTTCGATTTCCGCGCTTTTTCGTGACGACGCCCTCGCCCTGCCCGTATTTGCCGGGCAAGACCGAGCGGAAGGTCTTCACTGAACTCAACGGCCCGCACGCCGCGGAGTTGAATGACGCGCTCGGGCGAATCGGATTTCGCCGAAGCCAGAACGTCGCCTATCGCCCAAGCTGTGCGGATTGCAGCGCGTGCATCTCGGTGCGAGTCGTCGCCGAGGAGTTCACGCCCAACGCAAGCCAGCGCAAGCTTATCAAGCGCCATTCCGATGTCGTGGTCAGCGCGTGCAAGCCATGGACGACGCAGGAGCAGTTCGCGCTGCTGCGCCGCTATCTCGGCGCGCGCCATCCACGCGGCGGCATGGCGGAAATGGATGAGCTCGATTTCGCCGACATGGTCGAGCAGACTTCGGTCACCACCTATGTCATCGAATATCGCGAGCCATCGATCGACGGCCGACCGGGCCGCCTGCTCGGCGCTTGCCTGACCGACCAGCAGGCCGATGGGCTTTCGATGGTCTACAGTTTCTTCGAACCCGACGACAAGGCGCGGCCGGGGCTCGGCACTTTCATCATTCTCGACCATATCCTGCGCGCTTCGCGGGCCGGGCTGCCGTACGTCTATCTTGGCTATTGGGTGAAGGGTTCGCCCAAGATGCAGCACAAGACTCGCTACCAGCCGATCGAAAAGCTGGGGCCTGCAGGTTGGACGCGGTTCGAGCCGGTCGACCTTGAGCCTGTGAAGGCGGAACTGGTGCCTACCGGCGGAAGCAAGTTTCCGCCGCACGGGTAGGGCGAGGTCCGCCAGGCAACATCTTCATTTCGACATCGCTTCCGTCATCACGGGGGCCCTTCGTCATCCCTGCCCTCCCTTCATCGTCATCCCGGCGGACGCCGGGATCCACGATGCGGTGATCGTGCGATCGCGAGACCTGTGGGTCCCATGGATCCCGACTTTCGTCGGGATGACGAGTGGGGGCGTCGGGAAGACGAAGGTTGGCGTCGGCATCCGCCCAGGATTACGGCATCCGCCCAGGATTACGGCAGCTTCAAGCGGCCCGCGGGAGCGCCTTGAGGATCACCAGCTGGCGGCGGCGTGACTGGCGGGCGAGGTCGCCCAGGTCATGTCCGCTGACGAGAAGGCACTTGCCGGCCTTCGGGGTCATGCGGACGTGGGTGACTTCGGGGTGGCCGAAGCGGCCGGTGTTGCCCGCGTCGAGCAGTTCCATCACCTTGAGGTTGACCTCGCCGACCTTGAGCGACTGGCCGACCAGAGAATCGACATCCGTGGGATCAGTGGCGAGGAAGGCTGCGATCTCGTGGAAGGCAGCGCTTACCGCATCGGCCTCGGAGCCAAGCACGCGCGCATGCTCGGCATAGGCTGCGCAGCCCTTGAGGCCGTAGAGGATCAGCGCGCGAAGGCCGTTCACGGTCGGGCCGTCGCGATCAAGGAGCTTCTGGATGCCGGCCTTGGGTGCTGATGCAAGCAGGTCTTCGCGCGTGACACCGGGCTCCCACACCGCCGGTTGCGGCAGGTTCGACAGATCGGCACCGGCGGCTTCCGCGAGATTTGCAGCCCTGGCGCGGATCTCGAGCGCATCGGCGATCAGGTCGAGGAATCGGCCTTCGTCGAAATTGACGTTGGTGAGGGTGGTGAACCATGCGTTGGGAACGAATGCATCGACCTCTGCGTCGCGTGCGCCCTTCTGGGCGGCGCGGTGCGCGAAGGTCGAAACGCCGAGCATGACGCGGAGCAACACGTCCTGAAGGTCGGCGACGTCATCGGTCTTGCCGCAGGACCCGATTTTTACCGAGCAGCCGCCTTTGTTGCTTTGCTCGCACTGGATACAGAACATCAGCCTCTCCCGCTGTTTTAAGATGTAACTGGGCTGCATCTTAAGGCGGGAGTGATCATTGTATTTGACGTGAATCAAAAAGCGCCGCCCGGGGGGATGGGCGGCGCTTTCGGACACGATATCGATTGTGCGATATCAGTCGGTCGAAACCTGCTGGCCAAAGGCACTGGCATAGAGATGCCAGGTCGCATGGCCGAGAACGGGCATGATGAAAGGCAGGCCGATGATCGAGACGAGCCCGATTCCGGCCAGCATTGCAACCATGAGCGCCCAGGTGAAATAAAGGCGGGGTTGCCTGCGAACAGCGCGAACGCTGGCGATGACTGCGGTGATGACGTCAATGTCGCGATCGAGCAGCATCGGCAGCGCGAACAGGCAGGTCGCGAAGACGGTGGCCGCCATGATGAAGCCGATCACGCTTCCGATCAGCGCGAATTCGATGCCGCCCTGCGTGGTCAGCACGGTGTGGAGGAGATCGTCGAGGGGGATCGAGCTCATGCCGAAGAACAGCGCATAGAGCAGCAAGGCGAGCTTCATCCAGAGCGTTGCACCGGTGATCAGCGCAAGCCCGAGGATGCCGATCTGCGATCCGCCGTGGCGATTGAACGCGAACATGATCGCCTTGCGATCGAGGGGCAGGCCGAGCGATCGGCGCCGGCTGATCTCGTACAACCCAACGGCGAGGAATGGCCCGACGAGCAGGAAGCCTGCGGCCGCCGGAAACAGCAGATAGGGTTGCCCGGTGAGGACCAGCGTAAGCAGGATGCCGATCCCGGCAAGCACATAGGCCGCGCCGAAGAGCAGGCCGAAGCCTGGCGCGGCACGAAAATCGGCCAGACCGGTGAAAAACGCTGCATCGAGATCCCGAAATGCGAGATCGAACGCGCGCGGTATTCCATCTTTCGGAACGCTAATCGGGTCCTTCCTGCTGATCGGCAGGGAAGGCCTCAAGATTTCAGCCCCCATATTCACTCTCCCTGGCACATCGCCGCCGCCCGTGATCTTTGCCCGGATCGGCTGGCGTATCATGGCCGAATCGCGGCTATTTGCAATCCCGTTGCTGCATTGCCGGATGTTCGGACGACCGGCCTTCACAGGGATAGGTGCCACCGGGCCAATAAGCCTGACATATCAGCGGCGAGCGGACGGAGAAGCTTTGATGGCGGATGGAAGCGACACCGAGCGACATTTTCGAAACTGCCCGCTCTGCGAAGCCGGGTGCGGGCTCGAGATTGCGATCGATCGAGGCGATCAAAGCATAGTTTCGATTCGCGGCGATGCGCTCGATCCGGTGAGCAAGGGCTATATCTGCCCGAAGTCGCAGGCGCTCGGCGGCCTCCGCCGCGATCCCGACCGGCTGCGGCGACCGCTGCGGCGGCGGGGCAAGGATTTCGAGGAGATCGGATGGGACGAGGCGATCGCCGAGGCGGGCGAGCGGCTGCGACATGTCCAGGCGCGCCATGGCGCCGAGAGCATCGGCTATTATTTCGGCAATCCGACCGCGCATCGGCCGGGGCTTGCGCTGTACCTGCCGGCGATGCTGGGTGCGCTTGCAACCCGGCAGATCTATTGGGTGGGGCCAGTCGACCAGGCGCCGAAGATGATGGCTTCAGCGCTGATGTATGGTTCGGCATGGTCGGTATCGCTGCCCGATATCGACCGGACCGACCATCTGATCGTGATCGGGGCAAACCCGGTGGTCTCGAACGGCAGCGTGCTGATCGCGCCGGGGCTCGGCCGTCGAATCGAAGCCGTACGAAGTCGTGGCGGCAAGGTCGTCGTGATCGATCCGCGGCGAAGCGAGACCGCCGCGATCGCTGACGAATATGTAGCGGTACGGCCGGGGAGTGATGCGCTGCTGCTGATGGCGATGGTCGCCACCCTGTTCGAGGAGGGGCTTGTCGATCCGGGCCGGCTTGCACCGTGGATCAGCCGCCTGGAGATATTGCGCGACATCGCCGCCGGCTTCCCGCCCGAAGCGGTCGTCGAGGCAACGGGGGTGGCGGCTGCGACGATCCGCAGACTGGCGCGAGAGTTCGCCGCGGCGCCGCGATCGACGATCTATGGCCGCACGGGGACCTGCACCCAGGCATTCGGCTCGATCTGCAACTGGCTGATCGAAGCGTTGCAGATATTGACCGGCAATCTCGACACAGCCGGCGGGGCGATGTTTTCGCCGGGCGCGATCCTCTCGCCCGGCACTTTGCCGCAGCCGGGCGTTATCCCGGCCGGGCGCTGGCATTCGCGCGTGGCTGGCTTGCCCGAGTTCATGGGCTTCATGCCTGCCGCCGCGCTGGCCGATGAAATGCTGGTTCCCGGCCCGGGACAGATGCGGGGTTTCGTGTCGCAGGCGAGCAACCCGGTGCTATCCTATCCCAATGGCGCGCGGATTGCAGAGGGGTTTGCGGGGCTCGAGGCGATGGTGTCGCTCGATATCTATGTCAATGAGACGAGCCGCTTCGCCGACATCATCCTGCCCGGGCGGGATTATCTCGAAGAGGCCGATTTCCCGGCGGTGACCTCCTATTCGATGATCCGCAACTATGTGAAATGGGCGGCGCCGGCGTTCGCGGCCGAGGGTGTCATTCCGTCGGACGCGCGGATCATGACCGAGCTTGCCGCCGCGATCCGCGATGTCCCGCCAGAACAGGTCGAGCAGGAGCTCGTCGACCAGCTACTCCATGCGGCGCAGGCGCTTGGCCGCGCCGAATGCCGGGACGTAGCGATCGACGACATGCGCGCTTCATTGGTCGCAGCGCCGGGCGCCGACCGGATCTATGAGATCATGTTGCGGGCCGGGCCTTATGGCGACGCGTTCGGGCGGGTCGCAGAGGGGGTCAATCTCGCGACGCTGAAGGCGAAGCCGCATGGCATCGATTTCGGCCCGCTGACCGAGCAGATGCCGGGGATGATCGCAACCGCCGATGGCCGCATCGATCTCGCGCCGCAGCTGCTGGTGGACGATGTCGAGCGCCTGAAAAAGGAACGCGATACGGCGGTGAAGCCAAGCGCGATGCTGCTGATCGGGCGGCGGGATATCCGGTCCAAGAACAGCTGGCTGCATAATGTGCCTGCGCTCGCCAAGGGCAAGCTGCGCTGCACACTGATGGTCAATGGCGATGACGCGATCCGGCTAGGGCTTGCCGATGGCGAAATGGCGCGGCTGAGCAGCGGCGTCGCGACTCTATCGGTGCCGGTTGCGATCAGCGCCGAGATGATGCCGGGGGTGGTGAGTCTTCCGCACGGCTGGGGCCACGGCGGCGAGGGTACGGTCCAGCGGGTTGCCGGCGAGCGGCCTGGGGTCAATGCCAATGCGCTGATCGACGAGCGCTTGCTCGACGTGCCTTCGGCGACGTCGGTGCTCAACGGGATACGGGTGTCGGTGGAGCGGGCGCTGTAATCCTCCCTTCGCTGGCTATGTATGTGGTGTGACGTGTAAGAGCCTGCGGCATGCAGCATCATCCCCAAACGAGCGCCAAGGCTGAAATTCCCGTGACCGGCTGGCGCGGCTTCCTCGGCAAGCTGGGGCCGGGCCTCGTAACCGGTGCGGCCGACGACGATCCGAGCGGTATTGCGACGTACAGCCAGGTCGGGGCGCAGTTCGGCTATGGCCTGAGCTGGACGCTTGTCTTCGGATATCCGCTGCTCGCCTCGATCCAGGGGGTGGCTGCGGTGATCGGCGCGGTGACCGGCAAGGGCATCGCGCAGAATTTGCGCCAGCATTATCCGGGATGGCTGCTTCGCGCGGTCGTGTTGATGCTGCTGGTGGCGAATGTCATCAACCTGGGCGCGGATCTTGGGGCGATGGCTGCCGCGTTGCAGTTGATCATAGGCGGCCCGGCGATGCTCTACACGATCCTGTTCGGCTGCTTCTCGGTGCTGCTCGAGATATTCATCAGCTATGGCCGCTATGCCGCGATCCTCAAATGGGCGACGCTGTCGCTGCTCGCTTATGCTGGCGTGGTGTTCGTCGTTCACTTGCCCGTGGGCGAGGCATTGCGCGGGTTGATGATCCCCGAATTCAAGATGGACGCGAGTCACGCGACCTCGCTGGTCGCGGTGCTCGGCACGACGATCAGCCCTTATCTCTTCTTCTGGCAGGCCGGGCAGGAGGTGGAGGAGCAGCATCGCCGCCATGTGAAACCGCTGCACGTCACGCCGCGATTCCGCGCCAAGGAAGAGATTGCGCGGATCCGGACTGACACGCTGATCGGCATGGGCTTCTCGCATCTGACTGCGCTGTTCGTGGTGTTCGCGACCGCCGCGACGCTGCACGTCCATGGCATCACCAATATCCAGAGTTCAGCGCAGGCTGCGGAGGCTTTGCGGCCGATCGCCGGATCGCTGGCATTCTTCCTGTTTTCGCTCGGCATCATCGGGACCGGGCTGCTCGCGGTTCCGGTGCTCGCCGGATCTGCCGCCTATGCGGTGAGCGAGACCTTCAACTGGACCGAGGGACTCAATCGCAAGCCGCGCGAGGCCAAGGCCTTCTACGCCACGATCACCGTTGCGACATTCGGCGGGATTGCGATCACGCTTCTGCCGATCGATCCGTTCAAGGCGCTGTATTGGGCGGCGGTGGTGAATGGCGTTCTGGCGACGCCGCTGATGGTGGTGATGATGCTGATCGCGCGCAATCCAAAGGCGATGGGGCGAATGACGCTTTCGCGCAAGATGACGGTGATGGGATGGATCGCGACGCTGGTGATGGCGGCGGCTTCGGCGACGTTGCTGGTGACGTAGGCGCAACTTCCTGAAAGGGGCGCCCCCCTTCGTCATCCCGACGGAAGTCTGGATCCATGGGACCCACTATTCTCGCGATCGAACGGACACCGAATCGTGGATCCCGGCGTCCGCCGGGATGACGATGGGGGTGTCGGCGTGACGAAGGGGCGTTGGGGATGATGAGTGGGAGAGTTAAGGGAGGGGCGTAATTGGGCTTGGCAACATTCTATAGAATGTTTATGTGCGCTTTCATGCCAGCCACCGCGATCACGCCGCTTCGAACGCCATCAACGCTGCGCGGCGCTGTCGCCGAGCATTTGCGCACTGCGATCGTGTCGGGCGAACTCGCGCCGGGGTCGTTGTTGAAGGAAGTCGAGCTTGCAGCCAGGATCGGGGTTAGCCCGACGCCGATCCGCGAGGCGCTGGTCGAGCTTGCGGGCGAGGGGCTGGTCGAGATCGAGCCCAACCGGCTGAAGCGAGTAGCACCGATCGACCCCGAGGCGACGCTCGATCTGTTCCGGGTCCAGTCGGCCTTGTGGCGGCTGGGCTATGTGTGGAGCCTTCCCCATATCGGCGCGGTGGAACTGGCGGCGCTCGAAACCGCGCTGGACGATTATGCGATTGCGCTCGAAGCGGGCGATACGCTTGCCGCGATCCGGGCGGGCCATGCGTTTCATACGATCTTCGTCGAGGCCTCGGGCAATAGCGAATTGCTGCGAGTCACGCTCGACCGGCGATCACTGATCGCGCGGTTCATCCTGCTGCGGGGCGCGTCGTCGATTTCGGCGAGCGGGCTCAAGCAGCATCGCTTCATTCTCAACGCGGTCCGGCGTGGCGACCTCGATGGCGTGCTGGTCCGGCTCGACCAGCTTGCGGCCAAGCTCATCGCGCTGGCGCAGGACGAGATCATCCAGACCGACAACATCCCAGCTTATAAGAGGAACTGAACATGGATTTCGAACTTCCCGAGGAATATCGATCCTTTCGCGACATGGTTCGCCGCTGGGTCGACAAGGAGGCTCCGAAGGATTGGGCGCGCGCGCTCGAGAAGGATGAGCATAATTATCCCTTCGCGCTGTGGGACAAGTTCACCGAGGCCGGCTTCCATGGCATCGGGATTTCCGAGGAATATGGTGGGCAGGGCGGCGATGTTGTCATGCAGATGCTGCTGGCGCGCGAACTGGCGCGGTCGCTCGGCGGGCTGGCATGGATCTGGGGGATCACCTCGTTCGCTGGATCCAAGTCGATCGGGCTTTACGGTTCGGCGGAGCAGAAGGCGAAATATCTTCCGCTGATCGCGACCGGCCAGCTCAAGGCGGCGATCGCCTTCACCGAGCCCGGCGGCGGCACCGACCTGCTCGGCGCGATGACGACGACCGCCGAGAAGGTCGATGGCGGCTGGGTGCTCAACGGCGAGAAGATCTGGAGCTCGTCGGCGCACGTCGCGGATTATCTGCTGGTGATCGCGCGCAGCGACAAGAATGCCGAGAAGAAGCACCAGGGGCTGACGCTGTTCTGGGTTCCGGCCAAGAGCGAGGGCGTCAAGATCACGCCGCTCGCCAAGCTCGGCATGCGCTCGATGGGTTCGTGCTCGGTGCATTTCGACAACGTCTTCGTCGCAGACGAGAACGTCATGGGTGAGCCGCACAAGGCCTGGTACATGCTGCTGCCGACGCTCAACAACGAGCGGATCATGGTCGGCGCCTTCTGTCTGGGCGTGATCGACGGCGTGCTCGAGGATGCGCTGGAATATATGAAGCAGCGCAAGGCATTCGGGAAAGTGATCGGCCAATTCCAGATCCTGCAGCATTATGTCGCAGATATCGCGACGATGCAGACCACGACCGAGCTGATGCTGCATTATTGTGCGCACAAGCAGAGCCTGGGCGAGAATGTCGGCACCGAGGCCAACATGCTCAAGCTGATGGCATCCGAAAACGCCAATGCGGCAGCCGATCTCGGCATCCAGATCCTGGGCGGGATGGGCTATTCGGCCGAGACCGACATGCAGCGCTACTGGCGCGACAGCCGCCTGTGGCGGATCGGGCCGATCACCAACGAGATGGTCAAGAACGGCATCGCCGAAAGCCTGGGGTTGCCGCGCTCGTTCTGATATTGAAAACCGCCGCGGCAACGACCGCGGCGGTTTTTTTACAAGGCTGGGGAGAATGCCATGACGCTCGACCTGCAGACCCTCTCGGATCGAATCGCGATCGAGGAGCGGCTCAATTTCTATGCGCATTTCATCGACACGAGGCAGTTTCATCGAGTCGCGGCTGAGGTCTTCACCGAGGATGCCGACGTGGATTTCGCTGGCCTCAACGTCGTCGGACGCGCAGCCATCGACTCGACGCTCAAGGGCCTTACGACCGGGATTATCGGCACCTCGCACAATATCTCCAACGTCTTCATCGAGGTGAATGGTGATGATGCCCGCATGTCGTGCCGGATCATGGCGTGGCACTGGTTCGAGAAGCCGGGCGGGGACAAGCTCGCGCCGACCGACCTGCTTGCGGTGGGCGGCTACCAGGATCGCGTTCGGCGTACGCCAGAGGGCTGGCGCATCTATCACCGGCGGGGCCTGAGCTTCGGCACCGGGATCGGGATCGGCGCAGTGCCAGACGATTTGCGGCCGATCATGGAAGCCACGTTGGGACGCGTGGCTGACTGGCCGGGCTGATCGCCGACAGTGGATCACGGGCATCGGCCCGGTATCTTACGGATTTAACCCATCGTATTCATGACGGAGCGGTAGTTGGTCTGGATTGGCGTCCTGACGCACTGTCGGTTTGATCAGGACGAGCGTATCCGCAGCGCCTATTTCGTCGCGTGTGGTCGATGGTTTGCGGGGTTGATGG
>CANJQJ010000012.1 GCA_947476425.1 Sphingomonadaceae bacterium
GATCTTGAAGCCAAGCTCACCGAGTGGGAGAACTTCTACAACTTCAACAGGCCACACGGCGCCTTCAACGGCAAAACACCCTATGAAGCCCTTCGGGAAAGGCTATAATCTCACCCAGTCGATGTCCCGATAGATCGTCAACCTTACAGCTCGTCCCAAGACTCCTCCAGCGCCACGTGGATAGCGTCCGCCATTTCATCGAGTCGCTTTTCAAGCCCGGGATCGACCTTGGCAGCCGACAGCCCATCATTGAAGATGATGAAGCGCAGCAGCCAAAGGCTTCTCAATCGACGAATGGTGATCCAGGTCGCGGCCAGCGCAACGAACACGCCTGCAAGGGGCCCCAGTGCGAAAGCGAATAGCAACGTCAGCAAAAGCGGCAGCAGGAAGACGCTGAGGCCAGGATAATAGAAAGCCAGCAGCGAGCCTTTCGGGAAATGTCGCCCTTGCGACCAGTCCATATGCCAGGTGAAGGCCAGGGTTGATGCCAACGAGCCCCAGAGCAGCTTGAGTGGATTACGAATCCAGTGTCGCCGTATCACATCATCCCATCCGAGAAAGGTCAGGTCACCCAGAGCGCCCGTGGCAGTGTCCTCGATTGTCCAACGGCTGCTTCCACGCTCGGCCTTGGTGCGATCGGAGACTTTGATCTGGTGCCCAACCGCCGCTCCGTAGAGCGCTGCCTGTTCGGTATAAAGCTGATGGTACCAGCGAGCGCCGCGAGGATCGAAACCACTCAAGTAGAATATTTTACGCTTGAATGTCGGCATTAGCGCTGCTTATTCTTTCTGATGGACGGTTCGGAACGCTCTTATTGCATCTTCATGGACGGCTCCAAATATAATCGAAATGCCGGCTGTCGTGCGCATGACAATGCCTATGGAATCTATGGCGGGGGGAGCGAAAAAGATCGCTGGAAAGCCGATTTCACCCTTTTTTGCCATATGCGTTCCAATCGCGATCCGATGGCACCGATAGCCTTCTATTTTACGATCGTTTGCGGTTGGTTCTTTTACAATTATCGTCAAAAATGGCCGTGGCGGGGCCAACTTATCCGGAAAATCTGGCGCAACTACGGCCATTGAATTTCTGAGAGAAACGAATGATGTTTTTCGCACGATGGTTTGACGCGACCGGGCTCGCGACTTTCACCTTGCGGTTCGCGTTATCAGCCTTTTAGGTAATTGACCGTAAAGCCACCGCACTGCCATCGTCTTGCCGTCTGAATCATTTTATCCAGAGAAAATATCCGTGAAACGCGCATTCATTACTGGCACCGCTGGCTTCATCGGTTTTCACCTCGCGAAATTACTGCTCGCCGAGGGCTGGCAGGTTCACGGCTATGACGGCATGACGGACTATTACGACGTCGAACTCAAGCATCGGCGAAACCAGATGCTGCTCCAGGATCCCAATTTCGCTGCGACCGAAGGGATGCTCGAGAATGAGGATCTTCTCTGGTCGACGATGGAAGCGTTCGCGCCGGACGTGATCGTGCATCTCGCGGCACAGGCAGGGGTCCGATACAGCCTCGAGAATCCGCGTATCTACATCGAGAGCAACATCGTCGGCACCTTCAACGTGATGGAAGCGGCACGCAAGCTTGCCATCGGGCACCTGCTGATGGCTTCGACGTCATCGGTATATGGCGCCAACGAGGAGATGCCCTTCACGGAAACCGAAAAGGCCG
The DNA here is from genome assembly GCA_947476425.1 of Sphingomonadaceae bacterium. Classification (GTDB taxonomy): domain Bacteria; phylum Pseudomonadota; class Alphaproteobacteria; order Sphingomonadales; family Sphingomonadaceae; genus CANJQJ01. The sequence continues at coordinate 1,691 of CANJQJ010000012.1, forward strand.
ACACTCAGCTCACCATTTACGCCGCCACCAAGAAGGCGAATGAGTCGATGGCCCACAGCTATGCGCATCTGTGGAACATACCGACGACGATGTTCCGCTTCTTCACGGTCTATGGCAGCTGGGGACGGCCCGATCTGGCGCTCTACCGATTTGTCGAGGCGATCCTCGATGGTCGGCCGATCGACATCTACAACCATGGCGACATGTATCGCGATTTTACCTATGTCGAGGATCTCGTTCGCGCGATCCGCCTGTTGATCGACACCCCACCTGTACGCCCGGCCTCGGCCGACGACATCGAGCCCGGCGACAGCCTGAGCCCGGTGGCACCCTATCGCGTCGTCAACATCGGCAACAGCGACAAGGTGCGCCTGCTCGACTTCGTCGAAGCGATCGAGGCCGAACTCGGCCTCAAGGCGCAGCGCAATTACATGCCGATGCAGATGGGCGACGTGCCTGCGACCTGGGCCGATGCTTCGCTTCTCAAGCGGCTGACCGGGTATCAGCCGCAGACTGACTTTCGCGACGGGATTGCGAAATTCGTGACCTGGTTCCGGGATTATTATCGGAAGTAGGGCACGAGGAGGCCGCGGGCCTTTTCATTGTCGAGCCTAATCGAGCTCGCTCATCCGGACGAGGGATTGAGCGGGTGAAATGATTTTGTTTGCTCGCTACCGGCCTTAAAAGCCTCGCTACAGACCACTCCGGCCCCCATCGGGTTACCTTAGGATATATTGCTCTCGTGTCCGACTTGTGAGAGATTAATATCCGTTAATGTTAAAAAACCGGGGGAGGATGAATCGTGGCCAAGGCAAGCATCGACATAAACTACTCCACCTCGGATTTTGAACCGTCACTTCCATTCGATCGCAGTCGAATTTCCCATCGCGATGAGCATGAAAATCGTTTTGGGGCAGGCGTGCTGATCCTGCTGGGACTTTCCCTGACATTATGGGCCGGAATTATCGCGCTCGTCTGGAAGTTTCTGTAGATCCCACCATAGCGGAATCGCTCCGGCAGGTCTTTCGGCGAACGAGGCTGCAGCCGGTAAATTTGACCGTGAGTCACCTGCACGTTGCTGATGCGCCTCGACCCCTGCGCTCACGACAGCGCGGCAATTCCATCATGCTTCCCCTGACATCGACCAAGCGAACGCGCCGGTACCATATCCAGTAGCCGAGAATCCGATACCACATCGGCAATAGGCTTGGCGTCCAAGGCCTCGATTTTCCGTGCCGCCAAATCCGGCGTTGACTTGATCAAGCAGATCCAACAGCATCCTCGAAAGCAAAAAAGCGGTCAGAGGGACCGATATTGTGGCGTCAAAAGTTCACCATGCGAAACGTTTCGCATTCGCCTTACAATGATCAGATCGGACTGCCTGTGAATGCATTTCTGGAGGGTGGCGGTGCATGCGGCGCGATCATCGGGGCGTGCGATTGGTCGGCGACTACTTTGGGACATATGATTGGTCACGTATTTCGTGTGCGGATCGATGGGCCCGAGATCCGGTTGCGCCCTTCCTGCGCGCAGGCACTGGCGCTCATCCTCCATGAGCTTGCAACCAACGCCGTGAAATATGGCTCGCTGTCCGTGAATCACGGCCAGTTACAGGTGAATTGGTCGATCCTCCCCGGCGAAGAGGGTGCGCGCCAGTTCGAGCTGCGCTGGACCGAATTGGGAGGGCCTGCCACATCGCCCCCATCCCGCAAGGGTTTCGGCTCGAAGCTGATCCGCAACTCGGTCGAGCGCCAGCTTGGCGGGGCGCTCGACCTCGATTGGCGCGCCGAGGGGCTGACATGCATTGTCCAGCTACCGGCCGAGCAGGTCGAGGAGCGCGCGACGTCACCGCAATCGTTCAAGGAACTCGAAATTTCCGACGCGCCCACGAATACCGAACTTGCGGGGAAGCGAATTCTCCTCGTTGAGGACGAGGTCTTGATTGCCCTGGAAATGAGCGAGGTGCTGGCTGCATTGGGGTGCGAAATATTAGGCCCGGCGGCATCCGTGCAAGATGCGATGAATGTCTTGGATATGGCTCGCCCGGACGCAGCCATAGTTGACGTCAACCTCGCGGGCGAGTTGAACGACGTCGTCGTCAATGATCTGAAAAGACGTAAAATTCCGTTCGCCTATTGCACCGGATATTCGGACGACTTCTATCAGCCGTCGGATCAAAATCCTGTTCCGGTCCTCCAAAAACCGGTGGATCCTCATAGTCTCACCGAAATGGTGAGGCATCTTGTGAGCGAAACGGAATTGGGGCTGGAGGAAGTTCGCTAGCCAAGGCGGAGTAGCGCGACTTCGAGTGCATGGGACAATTCAGCCCCCATTCGGCGTTGCCCTTCGGCATCGCCTATCAGATCTTGCCGAACCTCGATTTCGACATAAGGCGCGAGATTCCCAAAGGCGTGCCGAGGTATGGTGTAATCGGTTTCGTCCATCCGATAGGGCTCGTTATCGCCAATCATCGATCCGGCTGTGTCGCTCAAAACCTCCAGCAGGATGCGCGCGAAGCTCGTATTGCCCCCCGAATATAAAATTCCGATATCCCACGGACGCGGAATGCCCGTCATCACCGGCGTGAAGCTGTGGAGCGCGATCAATATCGTCGCGCGGCCTTGCGAATCTCGATCCGCGAGGATGGTCGCAATCCTGTCGTGATAGGGGCGATGGATCGCGGTGACGCGCGATTCACGGTCCGAAGCGGAAAGCGCGTGGTTGCCGGCGATCAAAATGCTGTCGGATACGGGCATACACGCCTCAGGGGATGCCGGATCGCGATTGCAGTCGATTACGAGGCGCGAATAGGGCTGGTGGACGAAGACTGCGTCCAGCATCGCGGCCATCAGTTCCCCCGTGGCCCTTACTCCAATATCCCAAGCAATGTGCCGCCCCAACTCGTCCGATGACAGACCGAGCGTACCCAACCGACGTGGAATGGCGTTTCCAGCATGATCGCCAAGCAAGAGGAACGGCGATCGGCCTCCGGAGTTGATGATGGCAACGGGCCCAGGATCGTCAGAATCCAGAAGCTTCGTGCAATCGGAAATCGTCATAGAGAAAGCACTCCATGCCACTGCTGACGATCCGCCACGTCACCGAATATACGTATCGACAGCCTGTTTCGTTCGGAGAGCATCGCATCATGATGCGTCCCCGCGAGAGCTTTGACCAGCGGCTCGTCGAAGTGCGGCTTGATATCGATCCCGCGCCCGTCGAGTTGCGCTGGCTTCACGATGTCTTCGGCAATTCCGTGGCGATCGCTTCGTTCGATCGGCGCGCTTCCGGCCTGAGGGTATCGAGCGAGGTGATCCTCGATCACACCCCGCTCAGCCAGGCTCAGGTCGATGTCGAGGAATATGCCCGACTGTTCCCCTTCACTTATTCGTCGGAAGACATGCCGGACCTGCTTCGTTCGATCGAGCGGCAACATCTCGATTCCGGGCGCGTCGTGGATAATTTTGCCCGCGCTTTCGTCAGCGATGACGGGCCAACCAATACGGTGGCGATGCTCGTCGACATCGCGACCAGCATCAAGCGCGACTTCACCTATGTGTCGCGGCACGAAAAGGGCACGCAAACGCCTATCGAGACGCTACAGAAACGGCAGGGCACATGCCGCGATTTTGCGGTGCTGATGATCGAGGCGGTCAGGGCGCTTGGCTTCGCGGCGCGATTTGTTTCCGGCTATGTTTATAATCCGTCACGCGCCGAGGGCCGCGTTGGCGGGGGGAATACGCATGCCTGGGTCCGGATTTTCCTCCCGGGGTCCGGTTGGGTCGAGTTCGATCCAACGAACGGCATAATCGGCAATCGCGGCCTGGTTCGCGTGGCCATCGCGCGCGATCCCTATCAAGCATTACCCCTGTCGGGCACCTGGAGCGGGTTTCCGGCAAGCTTCCTGGGCATGAAGGTCGAAGTCGACGTTCGTCTTGTCCAAACCTCACTCGAGCCGTCCCTGGACGCCGAAACCACCAACAGCCGCACCGTCGGTATTACCGGGAATCCCTAACTATGCTTATTCGTGCCGGATACGAAATCAGGTTTGAGACTGAAATCCCCACTGCGATGCTGGCGCTGCTCAGCATCCACCCGTCGCGCCACAAGGACCTGCAGACGCCGCAGCGCATCCTCGCGACGCCCGACGTACCGATTTATAGCTATGAGGACATGTTCGGGAATATCTGCACGCGCATTACTGTGCCCGCCGGCGGGGTCACGCTCGCTGCCGACTTCGTCATCGAGGATAATGGCATCATCGACGAGCGAGCGCCGGATGGCCCGCAGATGCCGGTCGAGCTTCTGCCCGACGATGTGCTGCTCTACCTGCTCGGCAGTCGCTATTGCGAAACCGACCGGCTCATGGGCGTTGCGTGGTCCCAGTTCGCCCATATCAACAATGCGCGCGACAGGGTCGAGGCGATCGTCGAATTCGTCCATCACCACATTCGCTTTGGCTATGAACATGCCCGCCCCGACAAGACCGCCTGGAACGGCTACCAGGAACAGGCGGGCGTTTGCCGGGATTATGCACATCTGGCGATCACGCTGTGTCGCTGCATGAACATTCCCGCTCGCTATTGCACCGGCTATCTGGGCGATATCGGAATTCCGCCGGTCGATGCGCCAATGGATTTCAGCGCCTGGTTCGATGTTTATATCGACGGCGGCTGGTACACTTATGACGCCCGCCACAACGCCCCGCGCATCGGCCGGATCCTGATGGCGCGCGGCCGCGATGCGACCGACACGGCACTGACGACCGCATTCGGCCCTGCGTTGCTCACGTCTTTCCAGGTACATACCGACGAAGTGAATTCGATCGACTGATCGATCACCCCGCTCCTACGGCATTTGGCACGCAAGTAGCGAACAACGGCTTGCGCAAGGGACAAAGCTGCGTGATCCTTGGTTCCATAAGGGGACATATCATGGGCAAGGCGGCCAACGCGAAAGCGGCATTATTTCTTGCGACTTGCGCCATGGGGCTCGGCCCTGCCGATGCCCGCACTGGTCCGGACCGAGCCGTGGAGGCAGCCTTCGATGCGCAAGTCTCCTCATCGGACCAACTCGAATGGCTGAAGGATATGTCCTCCCAGCCCAATCATGTCGGAAGTCTGCACGATCGAGCGAACGCGGAGGGCACGCTCGCCAAGTTCCGGGCCTGGGGCTGGTCCGCTGAAATCGAGACCTTCGATGTCCTTTATCCCACGCCGATCAGCACGCTTGTCGAATTGGTCGAGCCGACGAGACTGAAACTGGGTGGTCAGGAACCCGCGGTGCCTGGCGACTCGACATCCGGAAATACGGCCGGCGCATTGCCGCCTTATGTGGCGTTCCAGGGCGACGGTGATGTCACTGCCCCGGTCGTCTACGTCAATTACGGAATGCCGGAAGATTACGACGCGTTGGAACGTCGTGGCATCAATGTACGAGGCAAGATAGCGATCGCTCGCTATGGCGCGGGCTGGCGCGGGCTGAAGGCCAAGCTGGCGCAGGAGCATGGCGCGGTGGGATGCATAATCTACTCCGACCCGGCCGGTGACGGCTTTGCCGTGGGCGACGTCTATCCAAAGGGCGGCGCGCGTCCTCCCCAGGGCGTCCAGCGGGGATCGGTTATGGACATGATGACCTACCCCGGCGACCCGCTCACGCCCGGCGTGGGTGCGATCAAAGGCACGAAACGCCTCGATCGTGCGCAAGCTGTCACCATCCTGAAAATTCCGGTGTTGCCCATGTCCTATGGTGATGCCGTCAAGCTGCTGGCCGCGATGGACGGACCGATAGCTCCTGCCAGCTTCCGGGGCGGCCTGCCGATCACCTACCACCTTGGCGGTGGCCAGGGCGTCAGGGTCCATCTTGCAGTCAAATCCGATTGGTCGCTGAAGACGATCTACGATGTGATCGCCCGCATCGAGGGCAGCACCTATCCGGACCAGTGGATCATACGCGGCAATCACCACGACGGATGGGTGTTCGGGGCGGCCGACCCCCTCAGCGGCAATGTCGCGATGCTTTCCGAAGCCAAGGCGCTGGGTGCGCTTCTGAAGACCGGTTGGCGACCAAGGCGAACGATCGTCTATGCGAGTTGGGACGCGGAAGAGCCGATGATCCTTGGCTCGACGGAATGGGCTGAGACCCATGCCGCCGAGTTGAAGGCCAAGGCGATCATCTACATCAACTCCGACAGCAACGGGCGTGGCCTGCTTGGAGTGGAGGGTAGCCATGAATGGCAGCATTTCGTGAACGAGGTCGCGGCCGACGTCATCGATCCGGAAACCAAAGTGAGCGTCGCCGACCGTGTTCGCGCCAAAACCCTGGCTGACGCCTTTGACGCAACCGGACATGCCGACGAGATGCTGTTGAAGGCATCGGAAACAGGCGCGGACATTCCGATAGGCGCGCTTGGCTCAGGCTCGGATTTCTCGGCGTTCCTCGATCATCTCGGACTGCCCGTACTCAATCTCGGCTATGGCGGCGAGGACGAGATCAGCGGCGTCTATCACTCGCTCTATGACAGTTACGATCATGTCGTGAAATTCGACGATCCGGGCCTGGTGTATGGTGCGACGCTTTCAAAAACCGTGGGCCGCATGGTGTTGCGCATTGCCGACGCGGACACGCCGCCCCAGCGCTTCAGCGATTTCGCAGCCACGGTTGCAGGCTATCTGGACGAGGTTCGCAAGCTGATCGACGATCGCCGCGCCCAGGATGTCAAACGTGATGTGCTTCTGGCCCAAGGCGCGTTCAGGCTCGCAACGGATCCGCAGACACCAGTCGGACCGCCGCTGGTTCATCCGCCCACGCCGTTCATCGAGCTGGCGGAACTCGCAAATGCGGTTGAAACGCTCAAGAAAAGCGCGACAGCCTATGACACGGCATATTCCGCAAGGGGCGCCACGCTTACGCCCGAAGCCCGGAGGCGCCTCAACGCCTTGCTGCAGACGATCGACCAGCTTCTCCTGACGGATCGCGGCCTTCCGCTTCGGCCTTGGTACAAGCATCTCATCTACGCGCCGGGTCTCTTTACCGGCTATGGCGCCAAAACGCTTCCCGGCGTCCGCGAAGCGATCGAGGAGCGCCGATTCAAGGATGCCGAAATCTACGCGAAGCTTACCGCTGATGCGCTGCTCGCCTACGCCGCCAGGCTGGACGCCGCGGGGGATATTCTGGCGCAACATTGATGCTCTCCATCAAATAGTTTCGTGTTGCAGCGCAGCAATGTGTGCTGCATGAGGCAGTTGCCACTGGAGGAAGATGATCTATGCCCAAATCGACAGGCGCTGAGTCAACGGCACTGGTCTTCCAGGGTGGAGGCGCGTTGGGCGCGTATCAGGCCGGAGTGTATGAAGCGCTCGCCAACGCCGGCTATGCCCCCGACTGGATCGCAGGCATTTCGATCGGCGCGATCAACGCAGCCATCATCGCAGGCAATCCCCCGGAACGTCGTATCGAGCGATTGCGCAGCTTCTGGGACCTCGTATCGTCGCAGTTGACCGGCGCACCGTTGATGACCGATGGCTGGATTCGCGCCTGGTACAACGAGATGTCCGCCAGCGTCATTGCGGCGATCGGCGCACCCGGCTTTTTTACGCCGCGCTTTCCGCCCGCCATCATGTCGGCCCCGGGAACGCTCGAAGCGATCAGCCTCTATGATACGAGCCCGCTGCTCAAGACGCTCGCCGAACTGATCGATTTCGATCGTATCAACGCCAAGGGATCGATGCGATTCAGCGTGGGCGCGGTCAATGTGACGACGGGAAATTTCAAATATTTCGATACGCATGAGGATTGCGTCATCGGCCCCGAGCATATCATGGCGAGCGGCGCTCTCCCGCCGGGATTTGCTCCGGTAAAGATCGGCGACGATTATTATTGGGACGGTGGGCTGGTCTCCAACACGCCACTCCAGCATGTGCTCGACAATCGGCCGGAGACAGACGACGTCTGCGTTTTCCAGGTCGATCTGTTCAGCGCAGTGGGGCACCTTCCCCGCAACCTCTTCGATGTGACCCAGCGCGAAAAGGATATCCGCTTTTCGAGCCGGACCCGACTCAACACCGAAATGGGCAAGCAATTACAGATCCTGCGCGAAGCGGCCTTTCGCCTTAGCGCGAAGTTGCCGGATTCACTGAAGGACGATCCCGACGCTCAGCTCCTTGCTGCCAAGGGTCGCGACGGTGCGGTCACGATCCTGCATTTGATCAATCGCTCGGAGCCATATGAGCGCCAGTCGAAGGATTATGAATTCTCCCGCGTGACCGTGAACGGCCATTGGGACGCGGGTCGGAAGGACGTCGAGACTTCGCTGAAAGACAAGCGCTGGATCAATCGTACCAAGCCCGCGTCGGGCATGGCGGTCTATGACCTGGCGGGCGGGAAATGACGCTCGCACGGTAGCTTGGACATTCGCCGACAACGGTCGCAATCAGCCCGCGATTGCCATATGATGGATCGCGGAATGACCCGCCTAGAGACCGCCTCTGCTGCACTTGCGCGTGCAACCGACTTCGTGCGCGCGGGTCGATTGGCGACCGACATACCGGAATGCACACTCGGCGCGGATATTAGCCGATCGCGACACACCAGGATGATCGCGAACGTACTACGCGAACTGGACTGCCTGCTGAGCATATTGATCGATGAGACGGCACTCGCCATCGATCCCGAGCTTGAGCCTCGACCTGCTTTCGGGCGGCAACGCAATACCGCCAACAAATTGCGCAATCTCCATACGACGTTGCGGCTTTCCACCCCCCGACATGATCGACTGCGCGCTTTGGGCAAGGCGCGTGACTGCCTGTTTCACTGCGCCGGCATCGTGCGGCGGCCTGATGCGCGGGGCGGGAACATAATGACGGTGGGCTGGCCAGGGTTTCCCGCCGACGGCCTTTCGCTACGGCATTTCTCGCTGGGCGAGCGGCTTGTCGTCAAGGCTGTCGATCTCGAAAATGTCTGCGACTTCTATGACGATATCGCCAGCGAACTAGTGATGGGCACGAGCGTCATGCGAAATTGCGGCCTTGATACTGCTCCCTCAACGCCCGCTTGTTGATCTTGCCCGTTGCGGTATGCGGCAAGGCGTCGACGAACAGGATTTCGTCAGGCAGCCACCATCTTGCGACACGTGGCTCGAGGAAATCGAGAATATCCTCCGCTGCTACCTCGGCCCCGAGCTTGCGGATCAATAACATCAATGGCCGCTCATCCCATTGGGGATGAGGCAGGCCGATCACCGCAGCTCCGGCAATTGCCCAATGCGCCAAGACTTCATTTTCGAGGGCTATCGATGAGATCCACTCGCCGCCCGACTTGATGACATCCTTGGCTCGGTCGGTAATCTGCATGAATCCGAGCGCATCGATCGTCGCGATATCCCCGGTATCGAACCAGCCCTCTTCATCGAGCGCCGATCCAGTGGTGCTGTTGAAATAGGTGTCGACCACCCACGGCCCCCGAATATTGAGATTTCCGGCAGCGCAGCCATCATGTGGCATGATCCCGCCATTCTCATCGGTGATCTTCATCTCGACGCCAAAAATCGATCGGCCCTGCTTGCACTGGCGATCGAGCCTCGCTTCGGGATCCTGGTCGTTCGCCAGTGCATGCGGAGTCCCGATCGAACCCAGGGGAGAGGTTTCCGTCATTCCCCAGGCGTGGTTGACCCTGATGCCATATTTCCGCTGAAAGGCATCGATCATCATCCGGGGGGCAGCGGCTCCGCCGATCACGACCGTGTCGAGCCGACCAAGGCCAAGACCGGAATTTTCGAGAAAATCGAGCATCGCAAGCCACAGTGTGGGCACGGCGGCAGTCATCGTGACATACTCGTCGATGATCAGGCGATGAAGTGTCGGCGCGTCGAAAAGTGGCCCGGTAAAGACCAGTTTGGCTCCGGTCATCGCGGCGGAATAAGGGATCCCCCAGGCGTTGGCGTGATACATCGGAACCACCGGGAGTATGACGCTCAGCGAGCCGATCGCCAATGTGTCCGCCATGCATGCACACCACGCATGCAGCATGGTCGAGCGATGGCTGTAGAGCACTCCCTTGGGGTTACCAGTGGTGCCCGACGTATAGCACAAGGCGGCAGGGGCATTTTCATCGAGGCTCGCCCAGGCGAAATCGCCATCTTCGGATGCAATCAGCTCCTCGTAGCACAGCAATCCTGCAATGCTGCTCGAAACTGGCATATGCGCCCGATCCGTCATCAGGACATAATGGCTAACGCTCGACAATTTCGGGGCCAATTGCTCGACGAGCGGCAGGAACGTCAGGTCCAGCAGCAGGACCTGATCCTCGGCGTGATTGGCGATATAGGCGATTTGATCGGCGAACAGCCTCGGATTGACGGTGTGGACAACCGCACCAAGGCCCGCGATGCCAAACCAGGCCTCGAGATGGCGATAGCCATTCCAGGCGAGCGTCGCGACCCGATCGCTCTCCTTCACACCAAGACGTGCCAAGGCCTGCGCGAGCCGAACCGAACGATCACGGATATCGGCCCAATTGCATCGATGAATGCCACCCTCGACGGTTTCGGAAACGATTTCGCGCGCGCCATGCGCTCGTGCGGCATGATCGATCAACCGCGGCACCAAAAGCGGCCAATCCTGCATCCGACCCAGCATCGCACCCTCCGATCCGGCCCGCGGTTGTCCACGTGACCAAGCGCTATTCTAGATCAACTGTGAGGACATGCCAGTAGCGCGATGAGACCGATAATTCGTGGCCTTCATTGCGATGTCGCAACAAACCATCGCGCGTTACCCTCTATTGCGAGGGCAGTAAGGATTCCACTTGAGTAAGCTCCGGTATCGATTCCGATGCGATTGGGCCGCTCATCAACCTTGGAACGGATCGTGTGGCCATGGACTACCATGACGCCATGATCTTGCTCGGATCGGTGGAAATCGTCGCGAATCCAGCGCAGGTCGACAACATCCTGTTCCTCCAGGGGCATTCCGGGACGAATGCCGGCATGAACAAAGAGGTAATCGCCCTTCCGGTACCAATTCGAGAACTGGCGAATGAACTCGATATGGGCCTCCGGCACAAACTCGCGGACCTTTTCGGTCAGCTGATCGAAATCCAGGCCGTCATATTCGTCCGGACTGACGCCGTAGCTGATGAGGGTGGCCCGGCCACCTGCCCGGTGGAAAAGCGGCGCCAGCTTGCGGTCGCCATCCCAGACACTCATCAATAATTCTTCATGGTTTCCCGCGAGGAATATCGTCGTCCGCTCGCCTTCCGCCAGCTCCATCAGTCGCTCGATGACACGTCGGGAATCCGGGCCTCGATCGACCAGATCGCCCAGAAAAACCAGCGTGGTCCTGGCAGGAGACCGGTCGAGATCATCCTGCTCGATCAACGCGAGCAGCTGGTCGAGCAGATCAAGCCGGCCATGGATATCGCCGATCGCATAAATGCGTTCACCTGCCGGCGCCTGCCACCGTTCCTCGGCTACACGGCGCACATTGCCAAAAATACGCTTGAGCATGGTCGCCACGACAACAAAGTCCCTTCCGGATACCATATAGTCGTTCGCGTAGCTCCTGCCAAAGGGAACAACGACTGGTTGCGGCGGGCCGGTGTACAGCCGGCGGCCTATCGCACGGACTTGCGCTCGCTGACTACCCAGCGATCAGCCCCTTCCAGCCCGAGCGCCGTGAGCCTGCCCGTACGGTAGGCACCCGTGTCGATGCCGATCCGATTAGCGCGAAACTGGGGTTCGATGCATTGCGAATGGCCATGAACCACGATCATGCCATGGTCGCGCTCGTCGGTGAGGAAAGGTTCGCGGATCCAGCGCATGTCCTCGCCCGATTGCCGATCAATCGGGACGCCGGGGCAAATCCCGGCATGAACGAACAGATAGTCGCCGATGATCACGCGATCGACGAGCTGCTGGAGAAACACCAGATGCGTGTCGGGCACCATTGCCCGCATCGCACGCGCCAGCGCCGGGCCCTCCTCGACGAAGAGCGCGTCCGACGCGCCATAGCTTTTCATCGTCTCGTATCCGCCGAACTCAAGCCAGCCGATTTCCTCCGGCACCGCTCCCTCGGCAAGCGCGGCAAGCATGACCTCCTCATGGTTGCCGCGGATGAAATGGAATGTCGCGAAACTTCCCCTCAGCGCCCGCAAATACTCGATGACGTGCGCCGATCCAGCGCCACGATCGATCATGTCACCCAGCATCACGACTTGTGTATCGGCCGCGCCGCGCTTGCGATTGTCGGCACGAATCCGGTCGAGAAGCCCAATCAGCAGGTCGAATCGGCCATGGACGTCCCCAATCGCGTAAACACGCTGGCCATGCGGGATTTCGGCCTCGCGAACAGGCGATTCAAGGGTTTTCCGACGGACGAGGGAGGACAGCAACCGTTGCATGGGTACTTCTGCGCAGGGCTCGCCGACAAGTGCAACCCGCTTTGCGACAAGATGCTTCGGCGGCTTGTCGGCTGCGGCGAATTTGTCTATGCGGGCTGCGATGCGGGCGTAGCATAGTGGTAATGCTCTAGCCTTCCAAGCTAGCTAGGAGGGTTCGATTCCCTTCGCCCGCTCCAGCATTTCCCTACCTCGAGCGCGTCCGCTTCATGGCTTACTTACCAAATGCGCGTATCGATGGTCATCGATGAAACCCGCACACTCTCCTGATCCAAGACCGAAATCGGCCGTCTCTGCTGGAGTTGGCTGGGCAGGCCTCGTCGGCCTTTTGGTCTGGGTGATCTTCGCGCGCCAGTTCGGGTGGCAGGGCGAACGCGCGGCGGCCGTCGCCGTCGCTGCGTGCGGTGCCCCGATGGTCGCCTGGTCGCTGTTAATCGATCGCGTTCACCGCAATCCATCCACCGGTCTCGTCTGGGATCGGCCAATCCGGCCATTGTCCCGGAGCTTGGATATCAGCGTCGTCAAGCTCAGCGGGCTGTGGGCGACCTGGTCGATCATCGCGATTCTCTACTGCCTGGGTCGCTGGTACTGGGATGGCCAATATCTGTTCGCGATGCACGCCATGGGAATTGCGATCCCGTTCGTGCTGGTCGCTTCGATTCCCTACATGCTGTGGATCGATCGCCGCCTCGCCGACCCGCGCGACGGCACATATGCCTTCGGCCAGTTCCTGCTACGCACCGGAAAGCCACCTCGCGAGGCAATCGTTGAGCACCTTCGCAGCTGGGGTGTGAAGGGGTTCTTCACCGCCTTCATGATCTCGATCGTCCCGGGCAATTATCGTGACGTGATAGCCCCCGCCTCTGACGAGATTCTGGCGAACCCGGTCACACTGACGCGCTGGCTGATTTCTGCGATGTTCCTGATCGACGTTGCAGTCGCGACCGTCGGGTATCTGCTGACGATGCGTCCTCTGGACGCGCATATTCGTAGCGCTAACCCCTATGCCGCTGGATGGACCGCCGCGCTTATCTGCTATCCGCCCTTCCTGCTGATGTCGAACGGCGGCCCGCTCGACTATCATTACGGCACGCAGGAATGGATGTGGTGGATGAACGGCCACCCGTGGTTGCTGACCTTCACTGGCGCAATTCTGATCATGCTCACCGGGATTTACGCGTGGGCGACGGTTGCATTCGGCTTGCGCTTCTCCAACCTCACCAATCGCGGCATCCTGACCCACGGCCCTTATCGCTGGTCGAAACACCCCGCCTATGTTTCGAAGAACCTCTTCTGGTGGCTCTCGACGCTGCCGTTTTTTGCCACCACTGGCAATTTCACTGACATGGTCCGCAATACGGCGCTGCTGGCGATGATAAACGGCGTCTATTACTGGCGCGCACGAACCGAGGAACGCCACCTGATGGCTGACCCGGCCTATCGAACCTATTCCGCATGGATGGACCGCAACGCGCCGCTTGCCCGGCTTGCGCGTCGATTCAGGGATTCGGCGGCTGGGGTGGCTGCCGAATAGTTCAATCTTCCGCCCGCTGACGTCCCGGCGCTTCAGCGACACGGGCGGCAAGCCTTGCCACCGCTGCCTGATGGATTGCCGGAGCAGTCGCCAGGACGCCAAAAGCGTCTCCGTGGGTCGAATTATAACGGAGCGGATGCCCCCGCGCATCGGTGACGATGGCGCCGGCCTCCTGCGCGATCAGGGCGGCGGCAGCGATATCCCACTCGTTGCCCCAGCGCAGCGTCGCGACGAGATCGGCTTCCCCGGCAGCAACCATCCCGATCCGCAGCGCAATCGAATTGGGCTTGTGTACTGGCACGAGATCGCGATCGAGGCGGGGCAGCAAATCTGCGGGTACACGCGCGCCGATCAGGTCTTCGCGCGGACTGGCTTGGATCGGATCGCCATTCCGCGTCGCCCCTCGGCCGATCAGGGCGCGCCAATGCTCACCCCGAGCAGGGGCATCGAGCACGCCGAGCAAAGGTCGACCGCCTTCGACGAGCGCGATCGATACAGCCCAACCCGGCCGGCCGCGCAGGAAATCGCGGGTCCCGTCGATCGGATCGACGACCCAGACGCGCACTCGAGTCAACCGCTCGGCATCGTCGACGGTTTCCTCGGATAGCCAACCCGCCTCGGGATCGAGCGCCATCAACCGTAGCTTGAGCAGCGCATCCGCCTCGAGATCGACGTCGCATACCGGATGGCCGGGCACTTTCTCCCACTGGCGGACCTCACCTCTCCAGCGGCCATGCACCATTGCGCCGACCTCGCGGGCGATCTCACTGACCGCGTCGAGAAGTGAATCACGCGCCGGCGACGGTCATCCCCTCTATTCGAAGCGTCGGCACGTCGGTTCCGCGCCGGAATTCAAGATCATTGGCGGGCGTGAGGTGGCGAAACATGTCCTTGAGGTTGCCAGCTACGGTTATCTCGGCGACCGACTCGCAGATGATTCCGTCGCGGATCACGAAGCCCGACGCGCCGCGACTATAGTCGCCCGTCACAGGGTTGACGCCATGGCCGATCAGCTCGGTCACGAACAGGCCGAGCTTGATGTCGGCTATCAAGGCCGCTGGCGAGAGCGCTCCGGGCATCATGAACAAATTGGTGGTTCCCGCGCCCGGCGGCCCACCCACGCCACGCGTGGCATGACCGGTAGGCTTGAGCCCGAGTTGGCGCGCGGAAGCCGAATCCATCAGCCATGTGGTGAGGACGCCATCGGCGATGATGTCGACCGGCGCGGTCGGCAACCCTTCACCATCGAACGGCTTGGAGCGCAGCCCGCGCAGCCGGTGCGGATCGTCGCGAATGATGATGCCTTTCGCAAAGACTTGTTCGCCGAGCCGATCGAGCAGGAAGCTCGTCCGCCGTGCGACCGAGGATCCAGTGATCGCACCGGCAAGGCTGCCGAGCAGTCCCGCTCCAACGCGTGGATCGAAGACGACGGGCATCTCTCCGGATGAGAGCTTGCCGGGATTGAGCCGCTTCACGGCGCGCTCGCCTGCGCGCTGACCGATAAGATCGGCCGGTTCGAGATCGGCCCAATGCCGGGTAGAGTCATAGGCGTAATCGCGTTGCATGTTGGCGCCTTCACCCGCGATAACACTGGCAGAGCAGCCATAACCGCTCGACGAATAGCCGCCCGCAAAACCGTGGCTGGTCGCAATCGCGATGACCGACCGGCTCGCCGAGGCGCCGCCTCCTTCGCTATTGGTGATACCGGCAACACCGCGCGCTGCGGCTTCAACGGCATCGGCACGCTCACGGAGCATTGCCGGGCTTGGATCGGCGCCGTCGTCGCTATCGAGATCGGGGCCTCGACCCTTGAGGAGCCGGTCCTCCGGAGCGAGCCCCGACCAGGGATCCTCCGGCGCCTCGCGCGCCATCGCGACCGCGCGCTCGACCAGCGCATCGAGCGCGAAAGCCGAAAGATCGGACGACGATACGCTTGCGGAGCGTGTCCCGACGAACACGCGAAGACCGATATCCTCGCCTTCCGAACGCTCGACATCTTCGAGTTGGCCGAGCCTTATCTGGACCTGGGTCGAGGCATTGCAGACATAAAGCGCATCGCCCGCATCCGCGCCTGCGCGCTTCGCGGCGGCAACGAGATCGGCGACCTGGGACTGGGCTTGATCGAGGCTGAGCATATAATCGACTTAGGGAGCCGAGGCCCCGACGTCAAAGCCTCTCAGGACGAAAGTCCGACCACGCCGCATGCAAGGAACATCAATAGCCCTGCAAATCGATTGGCCCGGAATCGCTTCAGCGCGTCGGCGGTATCCCTCGGGTCGAGGCCTAGCACTTGCCATGCGAAATGCAGCGCCACCGGCAAAAGCGCCACGACAGTCAGGATTTGCGGCCGCGCCGTCCAGAAAGCCGCTGCCCAACAGATCAGCGCGAGCAAATAGCAAAGCCCGATGCCAGGCTTGGCTCGGTTTCCAAGCGCTCGCGCCGAGCTTTTCACCCCCGCCAGCGCATCATCCTCGATATCCTGCAATGCATATATCGTATCGTAGCCAACCACCCAGAAAAAGGCGCCGGCATAGAGCAGCAAACCAGTGACGTTGATGCCGCCGGTCGTCTCAGCCCAGCCGACGAGCGCCGCCCAGGTAAACACCAGACCGAGCCACGCCTGCGGCCACCAGGTAATACGCTTCATGAAGGGATAGGCCGCAACGAGCGCGAGGCTCGCCAGCGCGATGACCTGCGCAACCGGCTGCAACTGGAGGAGGACGACAAGCCCGACGAGGCTCAGCACGGCAAGCCAGGCCCAGGCGAGCTTCAGCGAGACCCGCCTGCTCGCCACTGGCCGCGAAGCGGTACGCGCCACTTTGCGATCGAGATCCCGGTCGATGATGTCGTTGTAGACGCAGCCCGCGCCACGCATCGCCACCGATCCCAGCGCGAACCATAACAGCAGGTCCCAGCGCCGTCCTGCCTCGCCAGCAAGCGCTATGGCCCATGCTCCGGGCCAGAATAGCAGCCATGCCCCGATCGGGCGATCGAAGCGGGCAAGCTGGACAAGATCGCGCAGCGTACCCGGCATTCGCGCAATCAGGCCGCGGCTTTCACTGTCGGGTACTATGTCAGGGTTGGTCATGAACGCTCCCTACCCGTTGGCGTCGGGCGAAGTCGAGGGACGCGGCTCGACTTCGTCCGACACCGGCGCCAGAAGGAGGTCCAATCCCGTTTGAAAGTGGACTCGATGCCCGCCACCCCAGCCTGGCCGCCTGCCAGTACCCCCCGTCTTCATATAGACCAGCCGCTGGAAGCGCTCGCGTCGATCGTTATCGGGGGCGCACAGGCACATTATCTTGCCGGCGTGATGCGGATGAAGGTCGGCGATCCGGTCAGGCTATTCGACAATATATCGGGCGAATGGCTTGCCGAGGTCGTCAATCTCGGCAAGCGCGAATTGCACCTGAACATTTCCGGGAAGCTTTCGGAACGCGAGCTCGTTCCGGATCTCTGGCTGCTCACCGCACCGATCAAGAAGGGCCGGATCGACTGGATCATCGAAAAGGCCTGCGAACTCGGGGTTGCCCGGATCGTCCCGGTGCTCACCCAACGCACGATCGTAGACAAGATCAACCCGGATCGGCTTTCAGCGCACATGATCGAGGCAGCCGAGCAATGTGGCCGAACGGCGCTGCCCGAACTCGCGGAAATGGTGAAGCTTACGGCGATGCTGGCGAACTGGCCCGCTGATCGAACGCTGATCTTCGCCGACGAGGCAGGGGGCGCGCCGATGGCCGAGGCCATCACACCGGGGCCGGCGGCGATCCTGATCGGGCCCGAAGGTGGTTTCACCGATGACGAGCGCGCGGCGATCCGCGCCCATCCCGCCGCACGTGGCGTATCGCTTGGGCCCCGCATCCTGCGCGCCGACACGGCTGTCGTGGCGGCGATCACGCTCTGGATGGCCATCGCAGGGGACTGGCGTTGATGTTCGTCCTTTTGTGAAACCGAAATGCTGGCGCTTGTCACATTGCGTCGCTATGTGGCCCGGCAATGAGCACACGCCAGGAATCCGAGGGAGAGGATCCACCCATCGAATCGCGTGAGGACCTTATCAAGGTCTTCGCGGGTGGGGAGAAGCCGCGCGCGCGCTGGCGCATCGGCACCGAGCACGAGAAATTCGTCTATCGGCGCGCCGATCACCGCGCCCCCTCCTATGACGAACCCGGCGGTATCCGCGACCTCCTCGACGGGCTGACTCGCTTCGGCTGGGAACCGATCCTCGAAGGCGACAAGGTCATCGCGCTTTCCGGCACCGATGGCGCGATCAGTCTCGAGCCTGCCGGCCAGCTCGAACTCTCCGGCGCACCGCTTGAAACACTTCACCAGACCTGCGCCGAAACCCACCGCCATCTTGCACAGGTCAAGATCGTCGGCGACGAACTCGGGCTCGGTTTCCTCGGCCTCGGCCTCTGGCCCGACAAGACTCGCGCCGAAATGCCGATCATGCCCAAGGGCCGCTACGACATCATGCTTCGCCACATGCCTCGCGTCGGCACGATGGGGCTCGACATGATGCTGCGGACCTGCACGATCCAGACCAACCTCGACTATGCGTCCGAGGCTGACATGGTCCAGAAATTCCGCGTCAGCCTGGCGCTCCAGCCGCTTGCAACCGCATTATTCGCGAACTCACCGTTCCTTGAGGGCAAACCCAACGGATATCTCTCCTATCGCAGCCATATCTGGACCGACACCGATCCGGCCCGGACCGGCATGCTGCCGTTCGTGTTCGAGGACGGCTTCGGCTATGAGCGCTATGCGGATTATATGCTCGACGTGCCGATGTATTTCGTCTTTCGCGACGGCAAATATATCGATGCCGCCGGACAGAATTTCCGCGACTTTCTCGATGGTCGCCTGCCGGCCTATCCTGGGCAGAAGCCACGCATCGGCGATTGGGTCGATCATCTTTCGACAGCCTTCCCTGAGGTTCGGCTGAAGAGCTTTCTCGAGATGCGCGGCGCTGATGGCGGCCGCTGGGGCAAGATCTGCGCGCTGCCGGCCTTCTGGGTGGGGATCCTCTACGATCAGTCCGCGCTCGACGCTGCCTGGGACCTGGTCAAGAACTGGTCGATCGCCGAACAGCAGCGCATTCGTGACGATGTCCCCCGCCTCGGCCTCAAGACGCTTGCACCGGATGGCCGCAGCTTCAAGGAGCTGGCAAACGACGTCCTCAACATCGCCTCGGCGGGCCTTTCGGCGCGTGCCCGCCTCAATGGCGCCGGCGATAGCGAACAGGGCTTCCTCGACCCCCTGCGCGAGATCGTCGCGACCGGCAGAACCCCTGCCGATCGGCTGCTCGAGCTCTATCGCGGCGAATGGCAGGGCGATCTAAGCCGCGTGTATGCGGAAATGAGCTTCTAGGATCGGGTTCGGGGCGGTAGCAGTCGCCCGACCCCTTCTCCTGTCATCCCGACGCCCCCTCCTGTCATCCCGACGAAAGTCGGGATCCATGGGACCCACAGGTCTCGCGATCGAGAGATCGCCGTGTCGTGGATCCCGGCGTCCACAGGGGTGACGAAGAGGACGAGATTCGGATATCGCGTCTCTAGGGCGTCGCCGCTGGCCCCAGCCACTCAACGACCTGGCCTGCAATCTCGTTCGCCGCCTGGTTGAGCGCTTGCGCGACCGGAACCGGTTTTTCGCTGGCCGTCGCGACGCGGGCCTCGAAGCGGCGAGCGAGCAGTGGCTTGCCGTCGCCCGGGGCGAGCGCTGCGTCATAGACGATGACAACCTCGCGTTTAACCGCGTCCAGTTCGAACTGCTGCACACGCCCAGTCAATCTCTGGCCCGGCGCGAGCGCGTATTGCCGACGATCGACAACTAGCCGGCCGGTCCGCGCCGAAATCGTTTCCGAGAGCAGGTCGGCGAAGAGATGCGCGGGCTGGTCGCTCCATCGCGCATCCTTGAGATAGGCAAGGCTGTTGTCGCTCGTTCGGACCGCAACATGATCGTTGGCGAGCGATTGCGGAACGGTCGGCACAAGCACCATCAGCGTCGACGCATCGGCAGAGTTGCGCGGCGCAACTGCGGCTCCGCCCGTATCGGCCGTCAAGGTCAACAGCGTCGCGGGGGGCTTGCCGCCAAAGCTGACGCAGGCGGAAAGCAGGAACATGCCCGTTAGGGCCGGCAGTGATCGCAAATGTCGCTTCATGTCAGTGCCTCGGCGCATATTCGGGGAGCTTGTTGCCGCCGAGCACCGCGCCCGCACCACCGCGATCGAGGCGTTCGGCGACGGCGGTGAGCGCGCGGCTCATTTCGGAGAGATCGCTGACCAGTTGGCTGACCTCCGGGATGGTCTGCGTCGAAAGCGCCTTCATCCCGGGCCTTACGTCGGTCAGAACGCCGTCAAGCGTCGTCATGCTGTGATCCGCAGCCGCAACGGCCTTGTTGAGATTGTGGATCGCCGGCCTGACATCGGAATCCATCATCCCGTTGGTGGTCTCGGCGAGGTTCCCGATCTTCTGGGCGGCATCACCGGCCTGGCGAATTGCTATGCGCGTCTCGGCAAGCGTCGCCGCAATCTCGGGCCCGCGATCCGCGAGCGATTTGGACAGGCGGTTCACATTGTTGAGGATGCCCTCGAAACTCTGCTGATTTCGATCGGACAGAAACTCGGTCAGTCTCTCAGTCAATGTCGTGAGCCGCTCCAGAAGCTTGGGAGCGCTGTTCAGCAACTCACCGAGCGCCCCGGGCTTGGTCGGGATCACGGGCACGCCATTGGGTCCCGGCTCCTCGATCGGCGGGGCGCCCTTCATGGCGCCATCGAGATTGACCTGCGCCACCCCGGTGAATCCGACGCTGGCAACGGTTGCCGTCGTACCCTGAAGGATCGGCACGTTATCCTTGACGGTGATGCGCACACGGACGAAGTCCGGATTCTCGGGCAGAAGGGCGATTTCCTCGACCTTGCCAACCGGCACGCCTGCGAAGGTAACTGCGCTTCCTTTCGCCAAGCCTTCGACCGATTGCTTGAAAAAGACGTCAAATTGACGGTTCGAGGCATCTGAAAAGCCGGCAAGCCAGACAATGAAGACGAGCGTAAGGACCGTAAGCGCCAGCACCACGCCGCCGACGAATATATGGTTGGAGCGATTTTCCATCAGCGCTTCATGCCCCTGTCTCCGTCCGGTTCATATCTGCATTCGCCTTGTTGCGTTCATTGGCGTCTGCAGCGAAGCGCCCTCGTGGACCCTTGAAATACTCGCGAATCCACGGATGGTCCAACGCAAGCAGTTCCGGGATCGTTCCGATCGCGATCACCTGATGATCCGCAAGCACCGCTACCCGGTCGCAGATCGCATAAAGCGTATCGAGATCGTGGGTTATGAGGAACACGGTTAGACCAAGGGCATCCTTGAGTTCCTTGAGGAGCGTATCGAAATTGGCGGCCCCGATCGGATCGAGGCCAGCAGTGGGTTCGTCGAGGAACAGCAGTTCCGGATCGAGCGCAAGCGCCCGCGCAAGGCCAGCGCGCTTGCGCATGCCTCCCGAAAGTTCGGACGGATATTTGGGTCCGGCATCGGGGGCCAAACCGGTCATCGCCACCTTGTATGCTGCGATTTCGTCAAGCAATTGCTGGTCGAGCTCGGGATAGAATTCGCGCAGCGGCACCTGGATATTTTCGGCGACCGTCAGCATAGAAAACAGGGCGCCACCCTGGAACAAGACGCCCCAGCGCTTGCGGATCGACTGGGCTTCCTCGTCGTCGCGTCCCGCCATCGATTTGCCGAACACCTCGATCTCGCCGGCCTGCGGAGTCTGGAGCCCGATGATCGCGCGCATCAGGACGGATTTTCCAGTGCCGGATCCGCCGACGACGCCAAGAATTTCTCCGCGCCGAACGTCGAGATCAAGATTTTCATGGACGATCTGGTCGCCGAAGCCATTGCTCAGCCCGCGCACCCGGATGAGAATGTCAGGATCGCCGCCGTCGGTCATCAGATCCAGCCGATCTGGGTGAAAAACACCGCGAAGGCCGCGTCCAGCACGATGACGAGGAAGATCGCCTGGACGACCGATGCCGTGGTGCGCAAGCCAACCTCCTCGGCACTGCCCTCGACCTGCATGCCCTGGAAGCAGCCGGCTATGGCAATGATCAGGCCGAACACGGGCGCCTTGACGAGCCCGACCCAAAGATCGGTCATCGGTACGACCTCCCGGATGCGCTGGACGAAGGTGACCGGAGGAATATCGAGCGCAAGCCAGCAATATATGCCGCCGCCGACCATGGCGACCATCGTCGCGTAGAAGCCAAGCAACGGCATCATGACCACCGCAGCGATGACGCGCGGCAAAACGAGGGCTTCCATTGGCGAGACGCCAATGATCCGCATCGCATCGACTTCCTCGGCGAGCTTCATCGAACCAATCTGCGCGGCAAATGCAGATCCCGAACGCCCGGCGACCATGATCGCGGTCATCAGGACGCCGAGTTCTCGCGCGGTGACGCGGCCGATGAGGTTGATCGTAAATACTTCCGCACCGAATTGCCGCAGCTGGACCGCGCCCTGCTGGCCAATGACGATGCCGATCAGGAAACTCATCAGCCCGATGATCGCAAGAGCTGTAACACCGACCACCTCGAACTGGCGGATCACTGCATTTATCCGGAAGCGCTTCGGATTGCGGATCAAGTTCCATGCGGCGACCAACGTCGCCCCGAAAAACCCGAGAAGCCCGACCAGTGTCGCGCCTGCATGGACGGTCGCCTGACCCATTTCGCCGAGCACGCGAAGGAATGGATTGGTTCGATCCGGCCGGATTTTGAACGGTTGATCGGCGGCGCAGACCTGTTCGATCAGCCGTTCGGCGTCCTTGCTCGCGCCCGAAATGGTGGCGTCATGATCTCGAGCGAGCCGATGGATCACCCAGGCGCCGACGGTATCGATCCGCTCGATGCCGGAAAGATCTATTCGGGCCGGTGGATCGGAAAGCGTGCTGAGGCGAGCATGAAGAACGGATATCTCGGCGAGCGTAAGCGCGCCGCTGAAGCGCAGCGACGGCCCTTCGGGCGTCTCCTCGATGGTGAAATCGGCACCCGGCATCGTTTGTTACAGTGGGGCAAGATCGCCAATGGGGCAAGCTTCACATCTGCGACCGAAGCAAACGGCAAATTTTCTTCGTCACTTTGCAGTCTAGAATCCCGCCGCCTTCAGCAATTCGAGCCAAAGTGATTCATCCCAATAACGGCGAGCGAGCTTCGAGGTCGATGGCGCGACGAAGATGCGGGTGCTGCCGATAACCTCTTGCTGGAACCCATAGGCGATCCGATCGCGTCCGAAGAAACGCTTGGCCGCCAGCTTGCCGTTGAAAGCGAGAATGGCGGGTGCGACCATCCCGATGCGCTCCGAAAGTCCTGCGGCATCGAAGTCGCTGCGCGCCAGATCGGAATCGGCACCAAAGACGTGCTTGCAGATATCGGTGAGGCCGACGCCATAGCGCGGAAGGTCAGGATATTCGCTAGGATCGAAACGGCGCGGGGTGACCCCGCCAAGATGCATCATCCGCCAGAATTCATTGTGGGGATGAGCGTAATAAGCCTGGTCCCGCGCCGAACGGGTTCCCGGCGCTGTTCCACAGACCACGAGATCCAGACCCGGAGTGAGGACATCAGGCAGAACCGGGTTCATGTCTTCTCATCCGCGCGAGCCCGGATCGGGCAAGGTCCAAAGGAACGGGCCCCGGCCTGAGCCAGGGCACCGTCTCAGTTCAGATTGCCTTTGCCTGGCCTGGGGTATTGACCCCCATGCTCTGCAGGTATCGTTTAACATTACGTCCTGCCTGGCGGATGCGATGTTCGTTCTCGACCATGGCTATACGGACGAAGCCTTCGCCGTCCTCGCCATATCCGACGCCCGCGGCGACCGCGACACCGGCGTGGGTGAGCAGTTGCTTCGAAAATTCGAGCGAGCCCAGATGCGCCAGCGCAGGGGGCAAGGGCGCCCAGCAGAACATGCTCGCGCGCGATGGCGGGATTTCCCAGCCGGCACGCCCGAAGCTCTCGACGAGGACATCGCGGCGCTTCTTGTAGAGCTGGCGATTCTGCTCGACGATATCCTGCGGCCCGTTGATCGCGGCCACGGCGGCGGCCTGGATCGGGGTGAAGGCACCATAATCGAGATAGGATTTCACCCGGGTGAGTGCGGCGATCAACTGTTTGTTGCCCACCGCGAATCCGATCCGCCAGCCAGCCATGCTGTAGGTCTTCGACATGGAGGTGAACTCGACCGCGATATCCTTCGCGCCCGGCACCTGGAGAATCGAGGGCGTCGGCTTGTCGTCGTAATAAAGTTCCGAATAGGCCAGATCGGAGAGCACCCAGACATTATGCTCCTTCGCCCACGCGACCAGGCGCTCGTAGAAAGCGAGATCGACCACTTCGGCCGTTGGATTCGAAGGATAGCCGACAACGAGTACCGATGGCTTTGGCACGGTGAACTTCACCGCGCGGTCGAGTGCTTCCCAATAACGTTCATCAGGCGTCGTCGGCACCGAGCGGATGCTGGCGCCGGCAATGATGAAGCCGAAGGTATGGATCGGATAGCTCGGATTGGGCGCGAGCACGACATCGCCCGGGGCGGTGATCGCCTGGGCAAGGTTGGCAAGGCCTTCCTTCGAGCCAAGCGTGACGACGACTTCGGTATCGGGATCGATATCGACGCCGAAACGCGTGCCGTAATAATTGGCCTGGGCCTTGCGCAGCCCGAGGATGCCCTTCGACGCCGAATAGCCATGCGCATTCGGATTGCGCGCAACTTCGCACAACTTCTCGATGACATGCGCTGGTGGCGGCAGGTCCGGATTTCCCATGCCGAGGTCGATGATGTCCTCGCCCGCCTGCCGCGCCGCTGCCCGCATCGCATTGACTTCGGCAATTACGTAGGGCGGAAGGCGCTTGATGCGGTAAAATTCTTCGGACATTTTTTCCTCTGCTGACGGCGGGACGTGGATCGACCATAGTGCCGGTTGGGCGTGTATAAGCCGATTCTGTTCGCAAGGGCAGTAGTGGGCGGCAAAAATATGGGAGATTTGGCCATGAGCGATGACAGCACCCAAAATGAAGGCGCAATCCTCCCACCAATAGCAGGCCTTGACGACCTTCAGCATTGGACGAGCGTAATCGGCCGGGCTCAGCAAATGCTGCTCGAACATGCGACCGAAACGGTGCTCACCACGTCCAAGCTCGCCGAAGATCCCACCGTCCCGCCGCTACCCGGTCCGCTCCCTTCGACCGAATGGATTGCTGAAACCGAAAAGCTCTTCGAGGCGCAAACCAGCTTCTGGACCGACGGCCTCAAGCTCTGGCAGCACATGCTTACCCCAGCGACTGGCGCGGCGGGGGCAGATGCCCCGCCATCGCCTGCGGACAAGGATCGTCGCTTTTCGGATCCGGCCTGGAAGAGCAACCCGATGTTCGACCTGATCCGGCAGAGCTACCTGATGCTATCCGACCATATGCTCCAGGGCGTCGATACGATCGAGGGCGTCGAGCCCCAGCAGCGCGAGCAGATCCGCTTCGCAACGAAGACTTTCGTCGATGCGCTCTCGCCCTCCAACTTCGCCTTCACCAATCCGCAGGTTATTCAGCGAACCATAGAGACGCGTGGTGATAACCTGCTGACGGGACTGTCGCGGATGCTGACCGATCTCAAGAAGGGTCAGCTCACCCATACTGACGAGTCCGCGTTCGAGCTCGGCGTCAATATCGCCGCGACGCCTGGCAAGGTGATCAAGGAAACCCCGCTCTACCAACTCATTCAGTACACTCCGGTGACCGCGGAGGTCGACGCACTCCCTCTGCTGATCTTCCCGCCATGGATCAATCGGTTCTACATCCTCGACCTCAACCAGAAGAACAGCTTCATTCGCTGGGCAGTCGAACAGGGTATCACCGTATTCGTGGTTTCGTGGAAATCAGCGGACAGCAGCATGGCTGACATCACGATGGACGACTACGTCATCAAGGGTGTGATCGATGCCATAGACACAGTCGGCGACCTGCTTGGCGTGCCGTCGATCAACACAATCGGGTATTGCGTCGGCGGTGCCGCGCTGACGATGGCGCTCGCCTGGCTTGCCGCGCATGACCAGGCCGACAAGGTCAACAGCGCGACCTTTTTCACGACGCAGGTCGATTTCGCGCGCTCCGGCGATCTGAAGCTCCTCGTCGACGACCAGCAGCTCGCCTTGATCGACTCGCTATCCGCGGAAAAGGGCTATCTCGACGGACGCTATATGGCGGCGACCTTCAATATGCTGCGCGGCCGTGACCTGATCTGGAGCTATGTCGTCAACAATTACCTGATGGGCTCGGATTATCCCGCGTTCGACCTGCTCTACTGGAATAGCGACACCACCAACCTGCCGGCGAAATGGCACGCATCCTATCTGCGCGACCTTTATCGCGACAACAAGCTGGTCGAACCGGGCGCGATCTCTATCGCTGGCACGCCGCTCGATCTGCGGAAGATCAAGACTCCCTCCTACATCCAGGCCGGGCGCGAAGATCATATCGCCCCCGCCGCCAGCGTCTGGAAGCTGACTGAACATCTTCGTGGCCCAGTCCGCTTCGTCCTCGCCGGGTCGGGCCACATCGCGGGCGTGGTCAATCCGCCCGCTGCAGGCAAATATCAATATTGGCTCAACGAAGGCGAAGCCAGCACCCTCGACGAGTTCATTGCCGGCGCCACCGAGTATAAAGGTAGCTGGTGGCCGGATTGGCGCGCGTGGATCAAGAAGGGCGGGACAGGCACCGTCAAGGTCAAGGGCGCGAGAAACCCGGGCAAGGGCAAGCTCAAGGCAATCGAGGACGCTCCCGGTCGCTATGTGCGAACGCGATAGACTCGCATCGGTATCGATGCCACAGGTGTGATTCGGCGAAATGATCCGCTTGAGGTTGCGATTTGCGTCGCGGCAATAGTTTGAATCACAACGCTTTTCCGATTAATGTTGCACTGCACCAAAATATGACTTGTCATGCCCCGATTCGCGGGTTATTGTGCAGCGCAACATGGAATTGGAACTAATCCGATGACACGCAAAACTCGTACACCTACCCGGACCGGAATCGGGGCCAAGCGCCCTGCTCCCGCTCCTGTAACGATCAAGGCCCCGATCGCGGCAACCCCGTCGATCGTCGCTCCTGCGGCCAAGCAGGTAGCAACGCCGGCTCCCGAGCCGGTCAAGGTCGAGGTCAAGACGGCACCGGTTGCCAAGCAGGCAGCCAAAGTGGAACCGGCAGTGATTGCCGAACCCGTGCCAGTTGCCGTGTCCGTGCCCGCTCCCAAGACTGTAGCGGTTCCCGCTCCTGTTCCGGAAGCGATCGCGAAACCGGTTGTTACCACGCCGGTTGCTCCTGCACCGGTTACCACTGCACCCGTTGCTACCCCTTCTGTTGCTACTGTTACTACTGACCCAGTTTTGAAAGGAACTTTCCTAATGGCTACCGCTTCCCCCATCTCGGCCGAAAAGATCCAGTCGATGTTCACCGATTTCAGCGGCCGCACCAAGGCTGCCATCGAGAAGAGCACGAAGCTCAGTGCAGACCTCGCCGAGCTCACGAAGGGCAACCTCGAAGCCGTCGCCGAATCGGCAAAGATCGCTGCCAAGGGTGCCGAGTCGATTGCTCAGGGCGCTGCCGACTACACCAAGAAGAGCTTCGAAACCGCGACTGGCGCGATGAAGCGCTACAGCGCGATCAAGTCGCCAACCGAGCTCATGCAGATCAACAGCGAGATCGCCAAGGCCTCGTTCGACTCGGCAGTTGCCGAAGCTTCGAAGGTTGGCGAAGCGCTCACCAAGCTTGCTGGCGAAGTCATCAAGCCGCTGTCGACCCGCTACACGGTTGCTGCCGAGAAGCTGAAGGCCTCTGCTTTCTGATTTCTTGACTGCAATACGATACAGGACGGCCGTCTCCCATCGGGAGGCGGTCGTTTTTTATGGCGTCCACAACGCTTTTGGGCCAATGCCGCCCTTGCTCCGCAGGGTACCAATGCCATATCCTGTCGGCACGGAGGCTGAGCACGAAGGCAATGCGGCACATCGAAGACGGGCAGCTGATACATCGGCAGCCGATTAAAATGGCGGCTGGCAAGGACGGCGACGATACGGGCACCGGCCTCGGTGTCGCGACGCGCACACGCACCCGTCCCAAGAAGCCAGCACTTTACAAGGTATTGATGCTCAACGACGATTACACGCCGATGGAATTCGTCGTCCTCTGCCTGCAGCGCTTTTTCCGCATGAATCTGGAGGATGCGACCCGTGTGATGTTGCATGTTCACCAGCGGGGCGTCGGCGTATGTGGCGTGTTCAGCTACGAGGTCGCGGAGTCGAAGGTCAACCAGGTCGTTGATTTCGCTCGGCAAAATCAGCATCCACTGCAATGCACGCTTGAAAAGGCCTGATTGAGCGGCCCAAGGACGTCTCGCCTGGCGGCGAAACATCGTTGGCTTCTGTCAACCGCGTGAGGATGGGGGCAGAATGCTTCCGTCAAACTCCACATAGCGATTCACATAGCTCGCCACCGCAGTGAGCCTCGGCTCATCGAGAATGCTGAGCTGGTTGGAGTTGCGCGCAATCAACCCTTCGCGGACAAGCACCCGGAACATCCGATTGACGTGAACCGCAGTCAGCCCGGTCGCATCCCCGATTTCTTCCTGGGTGAGCGGGAAAACGAAGCTGGAACCAATCTCCGAATTCGTCTGGCGCAATCGAACCACCGTATCGATCAACAATGCCGCCACACGGGATTTGGCCGTCGTACGGCCAATCGAAGCGAGTCGGTCGCCCAGTGAGACTTGTTCGGCTTGTGTCAGCAGGAACAAGGCCGCTCCAAGCCGGGGATATTCCATGAACATCTCGATGAGGGCATTTCGATCGATCGGGATGACCCGAACATCGGTCACAGCCATGAGTGTCTCTGCGGCGTCGCTGAATGCGCTACAGGATAGCCCCACCATGTCTCCTGGCAGATGGAGGCGCAGAATCTGTCGGCTACCGTCCCCCAACAGGATGAAGCTGAAAAGCCATCCTGAATTAACAACATAGGCTTCGGAACCCCGGTCCCGTTCGGGACGAATCAGCGCGCCGCGCCGATACACACGCTCCCCTCGCTCAATCGTCGAAAAAGCGCGCTTCTCGACGCTATTCAAGCTCAAGCGTTGTGCAACACGCTCAACGAACTGACTTTCCGCCACACACCCCCCAATTCACCCTTATAATAATAGGGAACAAACGCTTAGGATAAACAATCGTGCCTTGGCGCTAACAATAATCAAGTTGGGATTAATATTGGTCGGAACCGGGGCAACCGGGCCAGCGCGCACGGCCCCTTTGCCAAACGCTTGCGCGCCGCGTCCAACAAGATAGAAGCTCCGCATGGACAGAATAATCATCCGCGGCGGCCAGCGACTGGCAGGATCGATCGCTATTTCAGGTGCCAAGAACGCAGCCCTGACACTCCTTCCCTGCGCGCTGCTGACGGATGAACCGCTGACCTTGCGCAACCTGCCGCGTCTCGCCGACGTGGACAGTTTCGGGCATCTTCTCAATGAACTGGGAATTTCGACGCTGGTGGCGGGCGCGCGCGGGCACGACTTCGGACGCGTGCTTACGATGCGCGCTGAATCGCTCTCTTCGACGGTCGCCCCCTATGACATCGTACGCAAGATGCGCGCTTCGATTCTCGTGCTCGGCCCGATGCTGGCGCGCGCCGGGCAAGCGACTGTTTCGCTGCCAGGTGGCTGCGCAATCGGCAATCGCCCGATCGATCTTCATCTCAAGGCACTGGAAGCCCTCGGCGCCGAGATCGAGCTCACTGCCGGATATGTGAAGGCAACCGCTCCCAAGGGCGGGCTCGTCGGAGGGACAATCGTTTTTCCGATGGTCTCGGTCGGTGCGACCGAGAATGCCCTAATGGCGGCCGTTCTCGCCAAGGGCGAGACCGTGATCGAAAATGCCGCACGCGAGCCTGAAATCACCGACCTTGCCCGCTGCCTCGTGGCGATGGGCGCGAAAATCGAGGGCATCGGTACCGAACGACTGCTGATCCAGGGCCGCGATCGTCTCCATGGCGCGACCTACTCGGTAATGCCGGATCGGATCGAGGCGGGCAGCTATGCTTGTGCCGCAGCGATCACGGGTGGCGACATCCTGCTTGAAGGTGCTGATGCCGAGGACATGTCGGCCATACTGATCGGGCTGCGTGACGCCGGTTGCGCCGTGACCGTAGAGGATAAGGGCATTCGAGTCCGTGCCGATGGGCCTCTCCAGCCGCTGACGCTTTCGACTGCGCCGTTTCCGGGATTCCCGACCGACATGCAGGCGCAATTCATGTCGATGCTGGCGCTTGCCGACGGTGCGAGCGTTCTCACCGAGACGATTTTCGAAAACCGCTACATGCATGTTCCGGAACTCGCGCGCATGGGTGCCGATATCCAGGTTCGGGGCCGTACCGCGGTCGTGCGCGGTGTCGACCACTTGATTGGCGCGGAAGTCATGGCGACCGACCTGCGCGCCTCGATGAGCCTCGTTATCGCCGGCCTTGCCGCAAGGGGCGAGACCCAGGTCCACCGGGTCTACCACCTCGATCGGGGCTATGAACGGCTCGAGGTCAAGCTCCAGGGCGTCGGCGCCGATATCGAGCGCGAAAGCGACGGCTAAAGAACGCCATCAAGGGCATGCAGGCCAAGCCCGACCAGGCCGCCGACCAGCGTCCCGTTGACACGGATGTACTGGAGATCGCGTCCCACCGCGGATTCCAGCCGTGACGTTATCGTCCGCGCATCCCAGCCACGGATCGTTTCCGAGACCAGCTTGACGATACCGTCGCCGTAGGACGCAACCGTTCCTACCACTGCGCGGCGAATGAAACGGTTTATCAGCAAGCGCAGGCGCAGATCGGCCGATAATGTCTCGCCGAGCTGGAGCATCGCCTCGCCCATGCCCCCGCTCCCGATGGCGTCGGGATTTCGCACCCCACGAACGATGCTTGCGCGGAGCGTCTGCCACATGCCGTCGATCCAGGCCGCCACTGCGGGATTGGCGACCAGTGCGTCGCGAAGTGCCGCGATACGGTCGCGCATTGCGGGGTCTTCGCTCAAATCCATTGCGAACCGCGCAAGCGCTGCCTCGGCTTCGCCGCGCAATGGATGCTCCGGATCTGCGGCAATGTCGCGAATCAGCCGCCCGAGCCCCTCGATAATCGCGTCGGAGAGCTTTTCGTCGAGTCCCGTCCAGCGCAGGATCGCGTTTGCGCGATCGTGAACGATCTGGCGAATCAGCGCATCATTGGCGTCGAGCATCCGCCCCGCCCATTCGATCGCGCGCTCGAGGATCGGCACATGGCGGTTCTGGTCGATCGCGGCCTCGAGCATCTGCCCGAGCAACGGCGCGAAATCGATCGCCTTCAGCCGTGCAACGGCTGCGCCCTTGATCATCCCGCCAAGCTTCTCGTCCGCCAGCGCCTCAACCACATCGGCAAGCAGCCGCCCTGCGCCTTCGCTGATCCGGCTGCTCTGGGTTGGATTTGAGAGCCAGCGGCCGATCGCGCCTGCGATGTCGAGCTTGCGCATCCGGCGGGTCACCACCGACGCCGTCAGGAAATTATCGCGCAGGAACAAAGCCAGCGTATCCCCGATGCGATCCTTGTTACGGGGTATGATCGCGGTATGTGGAATCGGCAGGCCGAGCGGATGGCGAAACAGCGCGGTGACCGCAAACCAGTCCGCGAGGCCGCCGACCATCGCAGCTTCCGCAAAGGCCCTGAGATAGCCGAACGCAGGATGCATCGGTTCGTAATGGCGCGTCGCCAGATAGATTGCCGCCATCGCGATCAACAGCCCGGTCGCCACGATGCGCATTCCGCGGCTGCCGCCCTGCGCGGGATTGAGGCGATCGAGCCCGGTGGCGGAGAACAGGTTCATGGGCATCATCATGCCCGATGGCTGGCGATGTGCAACTATTCCGCGGCCTGTGGATCCGCCGGCGCCGCGCGATGCTCGCCGCCACTGGTCAACCAGCGTCGCAGCCACGGCCCGATGCGGGATTCGAGCCCGATCGCGAGACTGAATGCAGCAGGCACGATCAGCAGCGTCAGCAGCGTCGAAAGCACGAGGCCGCCGATCACGGTAACGCCCATTGGCGCGCGGAAGCTGCCATCGCCGGTCAATGACAACGCCACCGGCACCATTCCCGCCACCATTGCCGCCGTGGTCATCACGATCGGCTGCGCACGCTTGTGCCCGGCCTCGATGATCGCGTCGAACTTGTGCGCACCCTTGTTCATCTCCTCGAGTGCGAAATCGACCAGGAGGATCGAGTTCTTTGCCACGATGCCGAGCAGCATCAGCAGCCCGATCAACACCGGCATCGACACGGCAAACCCGGAAAGGTGCAAGGCAACAGCGCCGCCGAGCGGGGCTAGCAAGAGCGAACCCATGTTGACGAAGGGCGGCAGCACTCGCTTGTAGAGCAGCACCAGCACGGCAAAGACCAGCAGGATGCCCGAGATCACCGCGATGGTGAAGTTATGGACCATCTCGGCCTGCCACTTCGACGATCCATAGGCCACGCGCGCCACGCCGGTCGGAAGAGATTTCCACGCCGGCAGCGCGTCGATCGCAGCCATCGCGTCGCTGGTGACTATCCCCGGCGCAAGATCGGCACTGATCACCACGCGCCGGCTTTGATTATATCGACGCAGTTGGGATGGGCCGGATCCGAATCCGATATTCGCAACGAGCTTGAGTGGCACCGAGCCGCCATTCGCGACTGGCACCGGCATATTCTCGATCGTCGAGAGATCGTTGCGTGCGCGCTCGTCTATGGCGACCCGGATCGGGATCTGACGGTCCGAAAGCGAGAATTTCGCGACATTCTGATCGATGTCACCGATGGTCGCGATGCGGATCGTCTGCGAAAGTGCTGCCGTCGTGACGCCGAGATCGGCGGCCAGATCGAAGCGGGGCGTTATGGCGATTTCGGGACGCGGAAGATCACCGTCGAGACGCGGCGAACGAATCTGGCCGATGCCGCGCATCTGATCGAGCAGATTCTGGGCAAAGCCGGTGATCTTTTCAGGATCGTCGCCGACCAGCATCAGCGTGATGTCGCGATTGCCGCCACCACCACCGCCCTGCGACAGGAAATTGATTCGCGCATCCGGCGTGCTTTGCAGCTTCTGGATCATCCCGCTCTCGAACACCCGGCTTTTGATCTTGCGGTCATGCTTGAGCGTTACGTAAATCGTCGCCTCGCCAACCTGTATGTCGGCGAACGCAGCGGCGACGGAAGGCGATGTATCAAGCACGCGCGACACCTCGTCGCTCACCTTTATGGTCTGCGCGAGAGTGGTGCCGGGGACCATCTCGATCTTCAGCATGACGTTGCTGCTATCCATGTCGGGCTGGAAGGTGAAAGGCAGCGTGGCAAATCCAAGCACGGTCAGCACGAGCGCGAGAACGCCGCCCCCCATCGTCTTCCAGCGATGCTTGAGCGTCCATCGCAACGTCGCCATGTAGATATCCATCCACCGGCCTTCGCCGTGGGTTGCCTTGCCCTTCGCCTGGAGGAAATGCGCAGCGATCATCGGCGTGATCAGCCGCGCCACGGCTAGGCTGACCAGCACGGCCGCCACGATCGTGAGGCCGAAATTCTTGAAAAATTGCCCACTGAGGCCGGGCATGAGGCCAACCGGCAGGAATACCGCGACAATCGCCATCGTCGTCGCAAGCACCGCAAGGCCGATCTCGTCGGCGGCGTCGATCGAAGCCTGCCATGCCGATTTGCCCATTCGCATGTGGCGAACGATGTTCTCGATCTCGACAATGGCATCATCGACAAGCACGCCGGCCACGAGGCTCAGCGCAAGCAGGCTGAGCTGGTTGAGCGAGAATCCCATCAGGTCCATGAACCAGAAGGCGGGTATCGCCGACAAAGGTATCGCGAGCGCTGAAATAGCAGTCGCGCGCCAATCGCGCAGGAACAGGAAAACGACCAGCACGGCGAGCAACGCACCCTCGACCATCGCGCTCAGTGCGGAATCATACTGGGTCTTGGTATAATCCACCGACGCGTAGAGCTTGGTGAAATGGACCTTGGGATATTCCTTCGAAATCTGGGCCAGCACCTCTTCAACGCCTTGATAGACGGTGACATCGGATGCGCCCTTCGACTTGAGCAGCCCGATGCTGAGCACTTGCCGGCCGTTCATCTTCGAGACCGAACGCTGCTCGGCATAGAGATCGCGCACGTCGGCGATATCCGACAGCTTGATCGTGCGTCCATCGGGCAGCGCGATCAGTTTTTCGCCGAGCGCAAAGGCACTGCGGGCATTGCCGAGAACGCGGACGGACTGCTCCGCTCCGGCGATCTCCGCACGGCCACCCGCGGCATTGATATTGGTCTGACGCAGTTGGGCGTTGACCTGAGCTGCGGTGACCCCCTGGGCCTGCAGCTTGACCGGATCGAGAATGACGCGGATCTCGCGATCGACACCGCCTCCGCGCGTCACCTTGGCCATGCCGCTCACCCCGAGCAGCCGCTTGATGACGGTATTGTCGACAAACCAGCTCAACTGTTCGACCGTCATGTCGACGGCCTCGATCGAGAAATAGGCCATTGGGCCACCCGATATGTCCACGCGCGCGATCTGGGGCTCGAGAATGCCTTCGGGCAGATCGCCGCGAATCTGCGACACCGCATCGCGAACGTCGTTGACTGCGCGATCGACAGGGGTGCCGATCAGGAACTGGACGAAGGTATTGGAATGGCCTTCGGTGATCGTCGAACTGATCTCGTCAACACCGTTGATGCCACGCACGGCGGCCTCGACGCGCTGGGTAACCTGGTTCTCAAGCTCGGCGGGTGCTGCGCCCGGCTGATCGACATTGATCGTCGCGGCCGGAAATTCGATATCCGGATCCTGGTTGATGTCCATGCCTATGAAGCTGTTTATCCCCGCCAGCAGCAGGGCGACAAACAGGACGAGCGGCGCGATCGGATTGCGGATCGCCCATGCAGATATGTTGCGGAAATTCATTTCGAACGATCGGCCCGCACCGGAGTTACGGTATCGCCCGGGCTCAAGAAGGCGCCGGCGGACAATACGACCTGCTCGTCACCAATCAGCCCGGACAATATGGGCAAGCCGCTGTCGTTGACCGAACCGACCTTGATGTCACGGCGAACAGCCTTGTTGTCGGGGCCCACTATCAGGACATAATTCCCCTTGGCGTCGCTCTGCACGGCGGATTCCGGCAGCAGCGGAACCATGGCCGTGCCACTCTTGATCGTTGCTGCAGCAAAACCGCCGGGACGCAGGGCCTTTTCATAACCGAGCTGGACTCGTGCTTCGCCCTGGCGGCTGGCTGGATCGATCACCGGGGAAAGTTGCCATATCTTACCGGCGAAGCTCCGCGTCGAACCGATCGGGGTAACGTCCACGGGATCGCCTACGGAGAGCAGGGCAAGATCCGCCTCGGAAAGCCGCGCCTTCAATTCCATGTCGCCATCACGTGCAAGCCGGAACAACACGCCATTGCCAGCGCCAACGACCTGGCCGGGCTCGACGCTGCGAGTCAGCACGAGGCCGGCAGCGGGGGCTCGAATCGCGAGCCGCCCGATGCGCGCTCGCGTCTCGCCGAGTTGTGCCCGGGCAACCGCGACGCGCGCGATCGCAGAATCCCGCGCGGCGCGCTTGCGCTCTACATCGGCCTGCGAAATGAATCCCCGACCGACCAGCGAAAGCGCGCGCGACAATTCGGATTCGGCCAGCGCGGCATCCGCACGGGCAGCGTTGATCTGCGCTTCGAGTTGCGCAGCCTGTTGCGCCTGAACCGCGGCATCGATCACGGCGAGCGTCTGACCGGCCTTGACCCAGTCTCCCGGCTCGACAAATACACGGGCGATCATGCCGCCCTCGCCCGCTACGCCGACCGGCATTTCGCGCCGCGCGGCGAGGGTTCCTGTCACCGAAATCGTGCGGGTGACTGGCTGGCGACCGGGTACGATCACCGAAACGCTCGGTGGAGCAGCGACGGTGGGTTTTTCCTGGCGCAGGAAATGCAGACCGACGATGACCAGGATAATCAGCGCCAGCGCAGCTGCAGCACCGATGAAAATACGACGGACGCGCAGGTTCTGATCATGGGCGTCGATTGCCGCCTCGCTTCCAGCCGATGTCCTGCTGAAACCAGGTTCGATATTCATCGTTCTACTTTCCATGGCGCCGCAACCAGCCGGCGACGCTACTGCATTAATCGAATATATCACCTGCCTCAAGCTGATCCGCTTCCGGTTCAGCAATGATCAAGCCTGCGCATGGCGATAGTGCGGCATAGAACAAACAGATCGGTAAGGAGGATTCATGACTGCTCGACTATCGTTGACCGCAGGCGCGGCATTGGCTTTTTTGCTCCAGGGCAGCGGCGCGATCGCGCAAGCCTACCCGGTTGCGGCTCCCGTCATCACGGGCACTCGGCTTGATCTTACAGTCGAAGGCGTCGTTCATCGCGTCCCCGATCTCGCCACCATCAACGCCGGGGTGGTTACCGAAGCGCCGAATGCGGCTGCGGCGATGCAGGAAAATGCCCGGCGAATTGCAACCACGATTGCCGCACTCAAGAAGGCCGGAATCGCCGATCGCGATATCCAGACCGCAGCGATCAGTCTCAATCCTCAATATCGCTACGTCGATGGGCAGGCACCGGTGATTACGGGGTATCAGGCGAGCAACCAGCTTGCCATCCGCTTCAGGGAAATTCGGCTTGCCGGCGCGATCCTCGATACGCTGGTCGCCCAAGGCGTGAACCAGATCAATGGACCCAATCTTTCGGTGGCCAATTCCGAAGCGGCGCTGGACGAGGCTCGTGGCGAAGCAGCCAAGATCGCCCGGCACCGCGCTGAGCTTTATGCCCAGGCTACGGGGCTGCACGTGAAAAGGATCCTGGCTATCAGCGAATCGGGAGGCAATGCCCCCACTCCTTATCCCGTCATGGCCATGGCTCGTGACAAGTCGGCGTCAACAGCGATCGAGCCGGGTGAACAAAGCCTCACCATCAATCTTTCGATCAGCTTCGAGCTTGAATAAAAGCCGGGAGCCGCATCCTCGGATGCGGCTCCCGCCATTCCTGCGTCGCTCAGCGAACGCTGCCGCGACGGAAGAGATTGACCACGGCAAGCAGCACTACCGTGCCGAGGAAGGAAACCAGCAGTGAGCGCAGATCAAGCGATCCGGCTGTAATCGGTGCGCCGCCAAGGAGGCCGCCGAACAGGAAGCCACCGATCAATGCACCGACGATCCCGACCACGACGTTGAGCAATACGCCCTGCTGGGCATCCGTCCGCATCACGATGCTGGCAAGCCAGCCCAAGATTCCGCCGACGATTAGCATTAAGATCAGACCCATCTTCATCTCCTGCATCCGGTTGGTCCGTGTCCGGGAGATACGCGCCACCGGAAACATCGTTCCCCCGACGGGATGAATGGACAAACGACAACGCCCCCGGACCGTCGGTCCGAGGGCGTCGCAACTTCCTGCCTTGCGGCGGGAAATCAGTATTTTTGCTGGCGCTCGTATAGCGACTTGTAATGCTGGATCCGCGTAACACGCAGTCCCGGCATCCCGGAGCGGTCGATTGCCCGCTGCCAGGTCGCAAACTCTTCCACCGTCAACCCGTACCGATCACAAGCTTCGTCGACGCTAAGCAGGCCACCATTGACCGCCGCGACGACCTCCGCCTTTCGTCTGACGACCCAGCGACGCGTGTTCGCGGGCGGCAGCGAATCGAGCGTCAAAGACTCGCCTAGCGGGCCGATGACTTGGGCGGGACGAATTTTCTGATTCTCGATCATCACTCAACCTTCATCTCGGCCGTTGCGACCCACTGATACGTCCCCCGAGAACCCTGATAACTGACAGGCATTGAAAGAAGCCTAAAATGCCAAGGTAAAGGCGGAAGATAGTTTCGTTTACGAGAGGTTATCGACGTCGCCGATCAGCGTCGCGATACCGCCATGAAAACTGCCACCCAGGATTGCCGAAGCGGCACGCCAACCCGGGCACGCCATCAGCAAGGTTACGATCGCCTCTTCCTGGCCGCCTTCGATGCTTCGCGTGACATTGTAATGCATGTGCGCCTGGGCACCCGCGCTGGCGGACTGGCACGCAAGCAGGCTTGCCACCATCGACCGATATTCCAGCGAAACCGGCGTCGCGTTGGCCGTATCGAGCATTGCGGAATCAAATTTCATGCGCGAGTCGTAGCAAGGAGTGCTGAAAGTCCGGTAAAGCCCCGCGCGTGAAAGCTTCTATCCAGACGAAACAGCGCCTAAGGGGATCGCGATGAACGCTGATTTCCAGATAGAGGGCATTGCCGCCGGCGAATCACTCGCCGGGCGACGCATCGTCGTCGCCATGTCCGGCGGCGTCGACAGTTCGGTTGTCGCAGCGCTTGCCGCTGCCAGCGGCGCCGAGACGATCGGCATAACGCTTCAGCTCTACGACCATGGTGCGGCAACCGGACGCACCGGCAGCTGCTGCGCGGGCCAGGACATTCGCGACGCCCGCGCGGTCGCCGACCAGCTAGGCATCGCCCATTATGTGTTCGACTATGAAAGCCGCTTTCGCGAATCGGTGATCGCCGATTTCGCCGACGAATATGCCGCCGGCCGCACGCCTATTCCCTGCGTGCGTTGCAACCAGAGCGTGAAATTCACCGATCTGCTCGGCATTGCGCGCGATCTGGGTGCGGATTGTCTCGCGACCGGCCATTATGTCCGCCGGATCGCGGGCGCCGCAGGTGCCGAGCTCCACCGCGCGGCGGATCCGGCGCGCGACCAGAGCTATTTCCTGTTCGCGACCACCGCGCAACAGCTCGACTTCCTGCGTTTTCCGCTGGGCACCATGCCAAAGCCGCAGGTTCGCGAAATCGCCCGAAGCCTTGGCCTCGGCGTTGCGATCAAGCCCGACAGCCAGGACATCTGCTTCGTTCCCGACGGCGATTATGCGAAGATCGTATCTAAACTGCGCCCCGATGCAGCCGAGGCGGGCGACATCGTCGATCGCCAAGGCAGCGTGCTCGGGCGGCATGACGGCCTGATCCACTTCACAGTCGGCCAGCGCCGTGGGATCGACATCGGTGGCCAGCCCGAACCGCTTTATGTCGTCCGGCTCGAGCCTGCCACGCGGCGGCTGGTGGTTGGTCCGCGCTCCGCGCTAGCCGTCGGCGCGGCGATGCTCGAGGACATCAACTGGCTCGGCGGGAATTACGAGGGGCCGGTAACGGCCAAGGTCCGCTCCCTCGCCATGCCCGCCCCGGCGCGCTTCGATGGCAGCAACGTCTGGTTCGACGAACCAGCATACGGGGTTTCTCCCGGCCAGGCCGCCGTGCTTTATGCGGGCGATCGGGTGCTGGGCGGCGGATGGATCTCGGGCACCGAGGCGGCCTGAGGGCGGCGCTGAACGCTCAGTCCACGATACGCGGATCGATATGGCCTTCGGGATCGAGATGGATCAGGATCTCAACTTCGGGAAATTTCGAGTGAAGCCGGGCCTCAATCTCGTCCATCACGCGATGACCCTCGCTGACGGTCATGCTCGGCGCCACCCAGACATGGAACTGGGCGAAATCATGCATGCCGCTGGTACGGGTACGCAGGTCGTGAATGCCCTTTGCCTCGGGGTGTCCGGCGGCGAGGCGCTGGAAGGCGCGACGGCGATCGTCGGGCCATTCGCGATCCATCAACTGGTCGATCGCCTGGTTGGACGCGTGATAGGCGCCCCATGCGAGCCAAAGCGCGATGGCCACACCAAAAATCGCATCTGCGCCTGGAAGACCGACATATTGATCAAGGATCAGCGCTACGATCACCGAGGCATTGAG
This sequence comes from Sphingomonadaceae bacterium, assembly GCA_947476425.1. GTDB lineage: Bacteria > Pseudomonadota > Alphaproteobacteria > Sphingomonadales > Sphingomonadaceae > CANJQJ01. Next base: position 41,514 of record CANJQJ010000012.1, read on the forward strand.
CATCAGGTCGCTCTGGTAATGAACATTGTCGGCGCTGATCGCGACCGACCTGGTCTGCGCGATTACGCGGCGCTGATAGGCAACGAGCAACAAGGTCGCCACGATCGCGATAAGTGACACGCCGATGCCATATCCGGCATTGCCGGTTACGCCGCCGCCCATCAGGCGCTCGATCGCGCGCACTGCGATGCCCACCGCCGAGACGCTGATCAGCACGACCTGGAACAGGGCGGCGAGCGCCTCTGCCTTGCCATGCCCGAAGCGATGATCGGGATCGGCCGGCGTCGCCGCCAGCTTGACGCCGTAAAGCGTCACCAGCGATGCGATCAGGTCCAGGCCGCTATCGGCAAGCGAGCCGAGCATTGCCACCGAGCCCGTTTCGAACGCGGCAAAACCCTTTAAGCCGATCAACAGCAGCGCAACCGCGACACTCGCGAGTGCGGCGTTGCGAGTCAGCGTGCCACTGGGATGGTTGCCGCTCATGGGAACAATAATCCTTCGGTCCAGCCAGCACCGTCGCGGACGAAAACATGCCGCTCATGCAGGCGGTGTTCGCGATCGAGCCAGAACTCGATACGCCGTGGTACTACGCGAAAGCCAGACCAATGTGGCGGCCTTGGGACGATCTTGCCTTCAAAGCGCATGGCTACCGCTTTGTAGCGCGCTTCGAAGACGAAGCGACTTTCAAGTGGTCGGGACTGGTCCGATGCCCAGGCGCCGAGTTGCGAATCCCGGCTGCGCGATGCGAAATACGCGTCGCCCTCAGCCTCGGTGACCGGCTCCACGGTTCCTTCGATGCGGATCTGTCGGCGAAGGCTCTTCCAGTGAAACAGCAACGCGACGCTGGGATTGGCTCGAATATCCTCCGCCTTGCGGCCCTCGAGATTCGTATAAAAGACGAATCCGCGTTCATCATGGCCCTTGAGCAGAACCATACGGACCGACGGGCGGCCCTCCCCGTCGGCCGTGGCAAGGGCCATGGCGTTGCTGTCGTTAAGCTCGCTGGCCCGGGCTTCGGCGTACCAGGCTTCGAATAATGGGAAGGGATTGGTGGTGGTCATCATTCTTCCTTAGCGGTGATGATCGCCGAAACGAATATGGGAAGATGCGGAGTCGCGCATTAATGAGTGGCTGCGACGAGACGTTGCGTCGACGGATGCCGCGGCGCAGAAATTATCGCTTCTGCGGGACCTTCCTCGACGATGCGCCCTTCCTCCATGACCGCGATGCGGTGGCAAAGGCGCCGCGCCACCGCGAGATCATGGCTGATGAAGAGAATGGCGAGGCGGCGGCGGTGCTGCAGCTCCGCGAGAAGATCGAGTATCCGGCCAGCGACGAGGACATCGAGCGCGGACGTTGCCTCATCCAGGAGCAATATCTGGGGATCGCACACCAGCGCACGCGCAATTGCGACGCGTTGGGCTTGCCCGCCGGACAATTCGGCAGGGCGGCGACTGGCATATTCGGGCCCGAGCCCGACCTCATCGAGTAGCGCCTCGATCCGCACATCCCGATCGGGAGTAAGATGACGCAACGGCTCGGCAATGATGTCTGCGACCTGCCATTTCGGGTCGAGACTCGCGACCGGATCCTGGAACACCGGCTGGATGAACCGCCGTTGCTGCGGCCGGATCGCGTTCCGCGACGGCAGCGGCTCGCCGCGAAAGGTCACGTTGCCAGCCTGCATCGGCCCAAGCCGTGCGATCGCGCGGGCGAGCGTCGACTTGCCCGAGCCGGACCCTCCGACCAGTGCGAGCCCCTCGCCCTCCGCGAGATCAAGGCTCGCGCCATCGACAGCCAGGAAACGACCCCGCCGCCAGCCCGGCCTAGGGAATTCGACCCGGACGCCCGAGACCTGAAGCAAGCTCCCACCGGGGGATGGCAAATCCGGTGCTGGATCGGACAGGCGCGGCGAAGCCGCGCGCAACGCGAGCGTGTAAGGATGTTCGGGCCCGACCATATGGCCTTCGTTGAGCACGATCGTGCGATCGGCATGCTCCGCTACAGCGGCAAGGTCATGACTGACGAGCAGCAATGCCAGCCCCTCTTCGCGGCGCAATCGCGAAAGCAGCGCAAGGACATCCCGGCGCAGTGGTGCATCGAGAGCGGTGGTGGGTTCGTCCGCGACCAGCAATTTCGGGCGATGCGCGATGGCGGCAGCGATCATCACGCGCTGGCGCTGGCCGCCCGACAAGCGATGCGGATATTGATCGAGCAATTCCTCCGCGCGCGGAAGTTCGACGCGGCCGAGCGCCTCGACGAGCGCGCGATGGCTTGGCTTCGCTGCCCCGGCCTGGGTCCATGCCTCCGCGAGCTGGCGGCCGATCGTGAGGTGCGGGGTGAGCGCGGTCATTGGCTGCTGGAAAATGAATCCGACATGACGGCCGCGCAGGCCGCGACGGGTGGCCTCGGAAGCACCGACGAGCTCGGAGCCGAGCAATTTCGCCGATCCTCCGGCAATTCCGGCAGAAATGCCGAACGGAGCGAGACAGCTCTGGCTCTTGCCCGATCCGGAGGCACCGACAAGCGCTACGCATTCCCCCGCCTCGAGGCTGAAATCGATCCCCGCCACCACCTGCCGGCCGCCGATCGAGACGGTGAGTCCGGCGACTTGATAGACGCTCATCCGCTGAACCGATCGCGCAGCCGTTCGCCGATCAGGGTGAGCGAAACCAGCAATGCGACGAGCACCCCGCCGGGGAGCAGCAAGGCATGGGGCGCGATGTCCATGTCGTCGGCGCCTTCCTTGACGAGGATGCCGAGCGAGGTCAGCGGCTCCTGGACGCCGAGCCCGAGGAACGAGAGAAAGCTCTCGATCATCACCACCTGCGGCACGGTGAGCAGCAGATAGGCGAGCGCGACGCCGGCGACATTGGGCAGCAGGTGCCGGATCATGATCGCGGAAGGCGGTGCGCCGGCGGCTTCGGCGGCAAGGATGAATGGCCGGGCCTTGAGCGTGATGACCTGCCCCCGGACGACGCGCGCCATCGTCAGCCATTCGACCGCGCCGATTCCGACGAACACCAGCAGGATCGAGCGGCCGAACACGACCATCAGCAGGATGACGACGAACATGAATGGCAAGGCGTATAGTGCGTCGACAAAGCGCATCATCGCCTCGTCGATCCGTCCGCCCGTCCAGCCGGCAATCGCGCCCCATGCAACGCCGATCAGCAGCGACACCGATGCCGCGGCAATCGCGACCGCGAGCGTGATCCGAGTGCCGGTGAGGGTGCGGGCGAGGAGATCGCGGCCGACGCTGTCGGTGCCGAAGAAATGGCCGGGCGAAAGCGGCGCCACCCGCACCGCATTCCAGTCGATCGAGTCATAGCTCCACGGCAGGAGTGCTGGGCCGATGAGCGCGGCGACGGCGATCAGCGCGAGGAACGCCAGCGGCAGCTTCATCCTCGCGCCCGCGGATCGAGCCAGCCATAGAGGAGATCGGCGAAAAGGTTGAAGAGGATGATCAGCGCCGCGTAGATCGTGACCACCGCGAGGACGAGCGGATAATCGCGATTGAGCGCGCCCTGGACGAAATAGCGTCCAAGGCCGGGCAGCGCGAACACCGTCTCGATGACCACCGCGCCAGTGAGCAGCCCCGCTGCGGCCGGCCCCGCATAGCTCGCGACCGGGACCAAAGCGGGCCGAAGCGCGTGGACGACAAGCACGCGCCAGGGCGCAAGGCCGCGTGCGCGGGCGGTGCGGATATGGTCTTGGGTCAGGACTTCGGCGAGACCCGCCCGCGCGAGCTTGGCGATCGCGCCCGCAACCGGAAGCGCAAGGGCAACCACTGGCAGGACGAGATAGCGCGGGCTTTCGAGTCCCGAAACCGGGAGGACGCCAAGCAGCAACGCAAAGACCAGCACGAGCAGCGGGCCGGTGACGAAGGTCGGCAAGGCGGTAAGCAAGGTCATCGCCAGCATCAGCGCATGATCCGTTCGCGAGCCAGCGCGACCTGCCGCAAGCAGGCCGATGCCTAGCCCAAGCGCCAGTGCAAGCAGCATGGCGAGCGCGCCGAGCGTCAACGAAACCGGCAGGCCCTGCGCGACGAGATCGGTGACGGTGAAATCGCGATAGACCAGCGAGGGTCCGAAATCCCCGCGCGCGATGCGGCCAACATAGATTGCGATCTGCGTCGGAAGCGGCTGATCGAGACCATAAGCGCTCGTCAGCGCGGCGCGGGTGGCGGGATCGAGCGGCCGTTCGCCATCGAACGGCCCGCCGGGCGCAAGGCGCATCAACAGGAACGAAAGGATGAGCACTATTGCCAGCGTGGGCAGCGCAGTGGCGAGGCGCCGGAGGAGGAGCGCGCGCATCAGGGGCGATCGTCATTCCCGCGAAGGCGGGGATCCAGCATTTCGATCGAATCTTGCGACGAAAAGTCTGGATCCCCGCCTTCGCGGAGATAACGGAAGGGGAGCACCCTTACTTCGGCACGCTCGCCGTTGCGTCCGGGCTGGTGCTTGCGGGCGCCGTGACGATCGCACGAGTCGTGCCGCCCTTGTCGACGACGACGGTGTTGGGATCACCGGCAGTCGATCGAACGCCAGCTTCCGGCACGTTGCCGGCGCTCTGAGTCAACGCCGCTTCGCCAGCGCTGCGGGCGGCAGGACCACCGAACATCGCCTGGAGCGCCTGCGTGCTCGAATCCGCTTCCTGCGGACGCGGCGCGCCGGGACGCGGCGGATTCAGCGCGAAATCGGGCGGCACCACCAGCGGCGCGCGGCGCGCGACGGCGAATTCATCGAGCCCCGAATGGGTCGCCATGCCGCGACGACCGCCACCGCAACCGGCCAGCGACGCGACCGCGGCAACCATCAGAGCACCCATAATAATCTTACGCATTCGCATTCTCCGCTGGATCCTTCTTCTCCCGCGTCAATACCGCACGGAGGACGAGAAGCAGGACGCCGATGGTAATCGCCGCGTCGGCGACATTGAAGACCAAAAAGGGATGCCAGTTTCCGAAATGCAGATCGAGGAAATCGACCACATGACCAAACCGTACCCGATCGAGGATATTGCCGAGTGCGCCGCCTAGCACAAGCCCGAGCGCGATGGCATCGACACGTTGCTTCTCACGCCACAGCCAGACTGCAACGCAGCTCGCGATCAGCGCGGTGAGCCCGACGAGCAGCCAGCGCTCGCTATTGCTGCCAGCGATCAGGAATCCCATCGAGACCCCGAAATTCTCGACCCAGCGCAGATCGAATATCGGCAGCAGCGTGACAAGGCCCTTCGCCTTGAGATCGAGCGGATGGATCACCGCCCACTTCGTCGCCTGATCGGCGGCGAAAATGCTTGCGGCGGCGGCAAAGCCAGCGATGCGATGACGCATGTCAGCCACCGACCACCTCGGCGCAACGTCCGCACAGCGCACCATCCTCGGCAACGTCGGGAAGGTGGCGCCAGCAGCGGCCGCATTTGTGCCGGTCGCTGCGCGTGACCGAAAGCGTATCGGCCTGCTTCACCGAGGAGACGATGAAGATTTCCTCGAGATCGGCATTGGCGAGCAGCAGCTCGGGCACGCCCACGACGGCTTCGAGGCTCGAACGGATCGTCTTTTCGCGGCGATAGGGTTCGATCGCCTCGGTGACCTGCTCGCGAAGCGAACGAATCGCGGTCCAGCGTTCGCCGAGGCCTTCATCGACCCAGGCTCCGTCGATAACCGGCCATTCCAGCAGATGGACGCTGTCGTCATCGGGGAAACGCGTGGCCCATACTTCCTCGGCGGTGAAGCAGAGGATCGGCGCGGCATAGCGAACGAGCGCGTGGAACAGGATGTCGAGCACGGTGCGGTAGGCGCGGCGCTTCGGGCTGTCCGGCGAATCGCAATAGAGGCAATCCTTGCGGATATCGAAGAAGAAGGCCGAAAGATCGTTGTTCGCGAACTCGGAAAGCGCGCGGCTGTAGCGATTAAATTCGAAAGCCTCCGCCGCATCGCGCAACTCGGCATCGAGCCCGGCGAGCAAGCCGAGGACATAGCGTTCGAGCTCGGGCATCGCGGCGACGTCGTCGAAGCGCTCCGCCTCGCTGAAGCCGTCGAGCGCGCCGAGGAGGTAGCGGAAGCTGTTGCGCAGCTTGCGATAGGCGTCTGACGTGCCCGACAGGATTTCCTTGCCGATGCGGACATCTTCGAAATAATCGGTCGAGGCGACCCAGAGGCGAAGGATATCGGCACCCGATTCCTGGATGATCTTGAGCGGATCGACGACATTGCCGAGGGATTTCGACATTTTTCGGCCCTGCCCGTCGAGGGCGAAGCCGTGGGTGAGGACCGCATCATAGGGCGCACGACCGCGGGTGCCGCAGCTTTCGAGCAGCGAGGACTGGAACCAGCCGCGATGCTGATCCGAGCCTTCGAGGTAGAGGCTGGCACGAACGCCCGGAAAGCGGGCTTCCATGACGAAGGCGTGGGTGCAGCCCGAATCGAACCAGACGTCGAGGATGTCGTTGACCGGCTCGTAATCGGCGAGGGCATAGTCATTGCCGAGCAGCGCCTGGTGATCGGCGGTGAACCATGCGTCGGCGCCCGATGCCTTGAAGGCTTCGACGATCCGCGCATTGACGGCCTCGTCGCGAAGATAATCGCCCGACTTGCGGTGGACGTAGAGCGCGATCGGCACGCCCCAGGCGCGCTGGCGCGAGATTACCCAATCCGGGCGACCTTCGACCATCGCGTGGATTCGGTTCTTCGATTTCTCGGGGACCCAGCGGGTTTGCTCGATTGCATCGAGCGCGACCTGGCGAAGCGTTGCGAAGTTGCTGCCCTGCGCTTCGTGGATTTCGGCCTCGGTGGCGCAAAGCGGGATATTTACCGGCCGCTCGCGATCCATCGGAATGAACCATTGCGGGGTGCATCGGAAGATCACCTTCGCCTTCGAACGCCACGAATGCGGATAGCTGTGCTTGAAATCGGCGGTGGCCGCGACAAGCCCGCCGGCTTCGTTCAGATCCGAGCAGATCGGGCCGTCAGGCGCGTTGAACTTGGCGTTGATGACGCTGCCCTGGCCGGGAAGCCAGCCCCAGTCTTCACGATATTTGCCGTCGCCTTCGACCGCGAAGACTGGATCGATGCCGTGCGCCTTGCAGAGGAAGAAATCGTCCTCGCCATGATCGGGCGCCATGTGGACGAGGCCAGTGCCGGCATCGGTCGTGACGAAATCGCCTGACAGGAAGGGGCGCGGCTTCGCGAAAAAGCCGCCGAGCGCGTGCATCGGATGCCGGGCGACGGCGCCAGCGAGCCATTCGGCCGGCACCACGCCAAGGCCTTTTGCGGCCTCGGCGGGAACGCCGATTCGCTTGAGGAAGGCTTCGCCGAGCGCTTCAGCGACAATGAAGCGAACGCCGTTGATTTCGTAGCAATAATAGGAAAGCCCGGGGCCGTAGGCGAGCGCCTGGTTGACCGGGATCGTCCATGGCGTCGTGGTCCAGATGACCGCGTAGGCGCCGGCGAGGCCGGGCTGGGCCGGAGCCTCGGTGATCTCGAACGCCAGATCGATCTGGGTGGAGACGATATCCTCATATTCGACTTCGGCTTCGGCGAGTGCGGTCTTTTCGACCGGGGACCACATCACCGGCTTGGCGCCGCGATAAAGCTGGCCGCTGGTCGCGAACTTGAGCAGCTCGCCGACGATCGCCGCCTCAGCCTCGAACTTCATCGTGAGGTAGGGATTATCCCAACTGCCCATGATGCCGAGCCGCTTGAACTGATCGCGCTGAACGCCGACCCATTTTTCGGCATAGGCGCGGCATTCGGCGCGAAACAGGACTGGATCGACCTCGTCCTTGTTGAGCTTCCTGGCGCGATAGGCTTCCTCGACCTTCCACTCGATCGGAAGGCCGTGGCAATCCCAGCCCGGAACATAGGGCGCGTCCTTGCCCATCAGCGTCTGCGAGCGAACGATGATGTCCTTGAGGACCTTGTTCATCGCATGGCCCATGTGGATGTCGCCATTGGCGTAAGGCGGGCCATCATGAAGGATGAAGGCTTCGCGTCCGGCGCGCGCGGCGCGCAGCTTTCCGTAGAGATCGCCCTCGGCCCACTGCGCGAGGATCGCAGGCTCCCTGGCGGCAAGCCCGGCCTTCATCGGGAACTCGGTCTTCGGAAGGAAGACGGTGTCGCGCCAGTCTTCCTTGTTGGTATCGGTTGCTTCGGTCATGGCGACTTGCCCTAGGCGACGGGCGGGATCGCGGCAAGCACGCGCTTGGCGGCTTCGCAATCAGCGTCGATCGCGGCGACGAGCGCATCGAGGCCGTCGAACTTCGCTTCGGCACGAAGATAATGGATCAGCTGGACCTCGATATCCTGCCCGTAGAGATCGCCGGAAAAATCGAAGAAATGGGGTTCGAGCAATTCCTTGGGGGGATCGAAGGTCGGCCGGATGCCGAGATTGGCGACGCCATCGAGGATGCTGCCATCGGCCAGCACGCCGCGAACCGCGTAGATGCCATAGGCCGGGCGCAAATAACGCTCGAGCTCGATATTGGCGGTCGGGTAGCCGATCGTGCGTCCGAGCTTGTCGCCGTGCGCGACGACCCCCTCGATCGTGAACGGGCGCGTGAGCAGCATCGTCGCGGTTTCGCAATCGCCGTGCTGGAGCGCCTCGCGAATACGGCTCGATGAGATCACGCCCTCGCCATCGGATACCGGCCCGACCGATTCAGCGCGCAAGCCATATTCGGCGCCGCGCAGGATCAGGGTCTCGACACTGCCGCTGCGGCCCTTGCCGAAGGTGAAATCCTCGCCAGTCACCGCGACCGCAGCGCCGATCCGCTCGATCAGCCAGCCGGCGATGAATTCCTCGGCGCTGATGCCAGCCAGGGTGCGATCGAAACGGAAGACATAGGCTGCGTCCGCCCCGGCCTTGGCGAACAGCCGAGCGCGCTGTTCAAGCGTGGTGAGGCGGAAAAACGGCGCGTCGGGATTGAAGATGCGCGAGGGATGCGGCGAGAAGGTCGCGACGATCAACGGGCGTTTCTCGGCGAGGGCAATCGCGCGAGCGCGCGCGACCACGGCCTGGTGACCCCGGTGAAACCCATCGAAATTGCCCAGTGCGACCACCGCTCCGCGCAAATGCGGCGGTACCGGCAAGTCGCTCGTCAACCGCTCCATGGCGCGGGGCTATAGAGGGGCAAAGCCCGGAAGCCAATGGCAACGCATCGATCAGCCTGGCAGCCCGATGAGGGAAATCTGGCGGCCATAGCCCGGTTCCCCGCGATGGGTGGCGCGGCGGAAGCTGTAGAAGCGGGATTCGTCGGCATAGGTATCGAGGCCGAGCATTTCGACGCGGGCGATTCCGGCGGCGGCAAGCCGCGCTGCTACATAGGCCTCGATATCGAACTGATGACGGTCGGCGCGGGCGCCATCCGAGAAAAAGCGCTCATTCTCGGGATCATCCTCGGCAAAGCGGCGGAAAAAGGCCTCGTCGACCTCATAGGAGGCGCGCGCGATGCAGGGGCCGATCGCGGTGACGATTCGATCACGATCGGCGCCGAGCGCGATCATCTGCGCGATCGTCGAATCGGTGACCCCGCCAAGCGCGCCCTTCCACCCGGCATGCGCCGCGCCGACCACGCCTGCCTGCGGATCGGCGAACAGCACCGGCACGCAATCCGCAGTGAGGATGCCAAGTACCAGCCCGGGGCGATCGGTGACCAGCGCATCGGCATGCGGGCGATCGGCGTCGGGAAATGGCGCCGACACGGCGATCGCGTGGGGCGAGTGGACCTGGTGAAGCGTCACCAGCGCCGCCCCCGGCAGTACCGCCGCCACCGCGCGACGACGATTTTCCGAGATCGCGGCGCGATCGTCATCCGAGCCGAGACCGACGTTGAGCCCGGCATGGATCCCGGTCGACACGCCGCCTTCGCGCCCGAGGAAGCCGTGGGGAATGCGTTTGAGCACAGAGGCTTGGATCGGCTGCGGCGCGGTCATGATATTTTTTTTCCTTGACGTGTAGGAAACTGCATATTATATGGGCGGATTAGAATCGGGCAACGAAATGCCCTCTTTCTCATTGTTGGAAAAGACTCGAAGTTCGTCATCCCGGCGGAGGCCGGGATCCCCAGCCCCTCTTCGTCATCCCGGCGGACGCCGGGATCCACGTCGCGGTGGTCGTGCGATCGATAGACCTGTGGGTCCCATGGATCCCGACTTTCGTCGGGATGACGAAGGTGGGGGCGTCGGGATGACGGGAGAGGAGCGTCGCGATGACGAAGTTGGGCGCGGGGGCGGCTGGGGAAGGTCGGAACGGGCGACGTCGCCCCGCAGCCTTACTCGCTGGCGGCGATCAGCTTGAGGCCCTGTTGCGGCGAATCGTCGATGTGGGCGAGGCGGCCGTCGATCTGGGCGCCTTGCGCCATGGTGATCGATTCGTAGCTGACATCGCCGATGATGCGGGCGCTCTGCTCGACGATGAGCGCCTTAACGCATATCGAGCCTTCGACGCTGCCGGCGATGCGCGCCTGATCGGCAGTGACTGATCCGATGATGTGGCTCGCGGCGCCCTGCACCAGCGACGCGCAGGTGACATCGCCCTCGACTCGCCCGTCGACGTGGAGATCGACCGAAGCGAGGACATCCCCGGTGATCACGACATCCGCCCCGAATACCGAGAAGGTCGCACCCTTAGCCCCGCCTTGGCTGAACGGCGAAGCGTTGTCCGGCTTTTTGCTGGATTTCGAGAACATCGGCACTTGCCTCCAAGAAAGGACGCGGATTGACCGCGCGCCCGTTGACCCGCACTTCGAAGTGAAGATGGTTCCCGGTCGAGCGCCCGGTGGACCCCATTCGCGCGATCTGCTCGCCGGGCCGGACGATCGCGCCGGGGCGAACGTCGAAGCCGGAAAGATGGCCGTAGCGAGTCTCGATGCCGTGGCCGTGATCGATCATCACGACATTGCCATAGCCCGACATCATGCCGACTCGCGTGACCCGGCCGCCGGCGGCGGCGTAGATCGGCTGGCCGCGCTGGCCCTTGATGTCGAGCCCGGCATGCATTGCGGCATGGCCGTTGAACGGATCCGAGCGAACGCCGAAGCCGCTGCTGAGCGTGACTGGCATTGCAGGCTTGGCTGACGGCAGTGCCATGACGATTCGCTCGAGCCGATCGAGCCGCTGCAGGGTCTGGCCGAGGTTCATGAAGGCGACCTCGCCGCTGCTGAGCGGAATATAGGGACCGCCGACGCCATCCTGGCCGGAGACGGTAGCCATAGCGGTGCGACCGAGGCCGGCGGGGTTGAGGCCGACGCGGCGAAGCGTGCCTTCGGCCTTGCGGCTTCGTTCGGCAGCGGCGGCGCTCAGCGCGCTCGCAAAGGCGATCTGCTGCTGCTCGATCGCGCCGAGCCGCGCGGCGCCGGGTACCGAGCCGGCCGCAGCAACGCTCCGGCCCTTGGCAGGCGTGGTTGCCACTGACCCGAAATAATGACCGACGATGCGATCGAGGCGCTGCTGGCGCCCTTCCAGCCGCTCGGCGATTCCATCGACTGAGGTGCGGAAGGCGGCGATTCGTCCTGCCGAGCGCTGCATCACCTCGGTCCTCGCACCGATCGCGGCATTGCGCTGCTCAAGCTCGACTCGCATCACCAGCGTTGCCCCGGTCGCGCCAAGCCAGACCAGCAGGGCAAGCAGCGCAGCCCCGACCAGCTTGAGCTGGAGCGATGACGTGATATGGATGAAACGCACTTCGCCGTTCGATCGCACAAAGATTTCGCGGTCCGGGAAAAAGCGCGCTACGCGGCTCATTGCCCGGCCCAGATGCCGTCCTGCTATGATGGTGCTACCATAAATCCTGCGTTCGATTCGCGTCGCCCAGATACCAAAGCCCCCCTTTGGAGGCGAATCCGCTCGTCGTGCGTAACGATGGTCCGGTCGTGCTTTGTGCTGGAAACGGGCTCTGGCGGAGCAGCTTTGCGGAACTCTTTCAATCCGGGATCGCGCCGGTCTTCCGGATCAATTCGGCAGGTTCCACGCCGAGTGCCTCGGCAATCCTGCCGACGATGGTGATCCGGGCGGAGGCATCGCCGCGTTCAACCGCGCCGATATAGCGAGCGCTGAGGCCAGCACGATCGGCGAGTTCCTCCTGCGTCAGATCCTGCGCCTGACGCAGCCGCCGCAGGTTTGCTGCGAGAATATCCTTGAGATCCATCGCGACATGATCGCCACGACCGGAACGATTGTTCTAGGAACGATCATTCCTATTCACTATGTCGTTCCAACCAAGTCATTGGAAAGGCACGTTATGAACGACGACCGGCTCCAGCAAAAAAACGGGCATCTTCGCCGATGCGGAACTGATCTTGTCCTGCTGGGAAGCGACGGATTGCCGTGGGTGCTCGATGGCGAGGGGTCGATTGCGGCGCATGTCGGGCAGGAGGTGACGATCCTTGGCTATGCCTATGCGGAATGCCGGTTCGAGGTGGTGAGCATCGCGAGGCGGCGGGATGACGGATGCGCTTAAGGCCTTGCCACGCCACCACGCTCGGCTACGATCCCGGCCAAACAGACGAGTGAGGATGACGGTTTTATGCGGCATATCGCGATCATCGGTTCGGGGCCGGCAGGCTATTATACCGCCGAGGCGTGCCAGAAGCAGTTCGGGGCCGAGGTGCGAATCGACATCATCGACCGGCTCCCTGTTCCGTTCGGACTGATCCGCACCGGCGTCGCGCCCGACCACCAGTCGATCAAGGCGGTATCGCGGCGTTACGAGACCGTGGCGCTGTCGGACAATGTGCGATTCGTCGGGCATGTCACGATCGGCCGCGACGTCAGCATCGCCGAGCTCGGCGAACTCTATGACGCGGTGGTGATCGCGACCGGCGCACCGGCTGACCGGCCGATCGGCATAGCGGGGGAGGACCTGCCGGGCGTGATCGGATCGGCGGCGTTCGTTGGCTGGTATAACGGGCATCCCGATTTCGCGAAGCTCGATCCGCCGATCCATGTCGCCGAGGTCGTGGTGATCGGCAACGGCAATGTCGCGCTCGATATCGCGCGAATCCTCGCCAAGACGCGCGAGGAATTCGACGGATCGGACATTGTCGGCCATGCGCTCGATTCGCTCGCCGGATCCGCATTGCGCCGTATCACCTTCGTCGGCCGGCGCGGCCCGCACCAGATCGCGATGACCCCGAAGGAGCTTGGCGAGCTCGGCCATCTGGCGCGTGCCCGGCCGGTGGTCGATCCTGCCGACCTGCCGCCACTTACCGCCGACGATGCACTCGATCCAGGCACGCGCAAGTCGGTCACGCTGCTGCGCGGGTTTGCGAAGGAGGATCCGGCGGCGGCGCAAAAGCCGGTGACGGTTGCGTTCGATTTCTTCGCCAAGCCGATCGCGATCGAGGGCGACGGCAAGGTCGAACGGCTGATCGTCGAGCGCTCCCGCCTCGATGCGGATGGCAATGCGACTGGAACTGGCGAGACCTACGCAATCCCGTGCGGGCTGGTCATCGCAGCGATCGGCTACAAGACGACGCCGATCCCGGGCCTGCCCTATGACGAGAAGCTCGGCCGATTCACCAATGTCGATGGCCGTATCGCGCCGGGGCTCTATGCCTGCGGCTGGGCGCGGCGCGGACCATCTGGGACGATCGGGACCAATCGGCCCGACGGCTACCTGATCGCCGAGGCGATCGCCGCCGACCAGCCGGAGCCGGCTGGCAAGGCCGGCCGGGTAGGACTGGACGCGCTGCTCGATGCCCGCAATGTCGATCATGTCACTTTTCGGGACTGGCAGAAGATCGAGGCCGCCGAAATCGCCCGCGCCCGAACCGATGCGCCACGCGAGAAGTTCGTGGCGATCACGGACATGCTCGACCAGGCGCGGCGGGAGTAAGCGCTGTCTGGGCGAGTTTGAATGTCGGCAATCCGAGGCGCCTCGTCATCCCGACGGATGCCGGGATTACGAACTAACGGAGCCTCAGGGCCAAGCCGTTCATATCCAGCTGGCGATCCGGAATCGCGGCTGCGCGAGTCGGCGAAACGCTTTGCGTGAACGAGGCGCTTGAACCGCACCCCATGGCTCGTTATAGGCCGCCTCCGCTGAACCGGTCCGCCGCCCCACGGCTACGACAAGGACCGTTCTCCAACGGGGAGTAGCTCAGCCTGGTAGAGCACTGTCTTCGGGAGGCAGGGGCCGGAGGTTCGAATCCTCTCTCCCCGACCATGCATCGCTGGCCATCACGGCGCGGCGCCATTAGATCCTGAAAAAACGCAAGGACAGGATCATGCCAGTGACCGATACGCTTTCAACGCCGCCTTCCGTCCGACGGCATGCCCTCGTCACCGGGGGAAGTGCCGGGATCGGCATCGGCATCGTCCGCGCCTTGTGTGCGCGTGGCATCATGGTTTCGTTTTGCGGCCGGGATTTCGAACGGGGGCAAGCGGCGGAACGCGACTTTCGGTCGAGCGGTTTCGCCGCCTGTTTCGTTGCCGCCGACGTGACGACCGATGAAGGAACGACGTCACTGGTTGCAAAGGCGCTGAAGAACGCGCCAATCGACATCCTCGTCAACAATGTCGGCAATCCATCCAATATAGCCGGGGCAACGCGGCCCTGGCTCGAAGTCGATTCGATCGATTGGGAGCGCACATATTATCGCAACGTCATCAATGCGAAGCGACTGTGCGACGCGACCGTGCCGGCAATGTGCGATCGCGGCTGGGGCCGCGTGGTCAATATCTCTAGCGCAGCCGGTCAGCAGCCCGGCAATGAAGTCCCCGCCGACTATTCCGTGGCCAAGGCAGCACTCAACGCGCTGACGATGACGCTCGCTCGCGCGGTCGCGTTCACCGGCGTCACGGTGAATACGGTCACGCCCGGCCCGATCCTGACCGACGCCCAGCGCGACTGGATCGTGACCATGGCGACCAACGAAAAATGGGAGGGCGGGTTCGACGATTGGGAACGCCGATTCATTCGCGATGCGATGCGGCTGACCGTCAACCGGCTCGGCAGTCCCGAAGACATCGGCCGCGCGGTCGCATTCCTTGTTGCGGAGGAAGCCGATTTCATTACCGGCGAGAATCTGCGGATCGACGGGGGGCAGACTATTTCGGCAATTTGAGCGGTGAATTCGCTGGCGAATCCTGCGGCGGTGCGAGACTATGAGCGAGAAAATTCACTCCAGCATCGGATCAGTCATGCGCAAAGCAGCCCTCGCCATCACATCCTTCGTCGCGATCGTCGGACTGGGCATTACAGGCCCGGCGGAAGCACGGCATTATCATCGCCACGCCAGTTCACACCATGGCCGATGCCTTCGCTTCAACAAGACCACCGGGGCGATCGCAGGCGCCGTCGCCGGCGGCGTAGCTGGTAAGGTCATTCTCGGCGGCACCGGGGGCGTACTGCTCGGTGCGGCAGCTGGCGGGGTGGCGGGGCATTCGCTTGCGCACAACCGACGCAAGCACTGCTGATAGCGCGCTTGTGCGCGGACCCACCCCAACCCCTCCCTTGCAGGGAGGGGGGTCAGGGGGGCTAGGCTCCGTTTCGGATTACATGAAACGTCATCCCGGCGGAGGCCGGGATCCACGATATGGTGTCGGTTCGATCGGTGAACCTGTGGGTCCCATGGATACCGACTTTCGTCGGGATGACGGAAGGGGGCGTCGGGATGACGAGGGATGCGGGGATGACGGGGGAAGCATTGGAATGACGATATTACAATTCTACCAAAACAGGGGCTAGCCCCTCCTTGCAAAGGGAGGGGCGGTTAGAGGGGGTCCGGATTGCTCTAACAGCGGTCGTCGCTGCGATCGATGGCGTGGCCGGCGAGGGCGCCCGCGCCGCCGCCAAGGATGGTGCCAAGCGTGCGATCGCCGCGGCCAGCGATGCCGTTGCCGATCAGTCCGCCGGCGATGGCGCCGATAATCGTGCCCGCCGAGCCATTATTGCCGCAGCGGTAAGTCGGACGGCCATAATAGGCGCCGCCATAGCGACCGTCGCCCTCATACGCGCTTTCGCGATAATAGCCGCGGCCGTAGGACTGGGCATAGCGGCCCGAATATCCATCATAGCCGCCGCGATAACGATAGTGATCGCGGCGATCGCCATGATCCCAACCGCGGTGATTGCCACGGCCATGGTCATCATCGCGCCAATTGCCGCGGTCGCCGCGATCGCTGTCGCTCCAGCCATGATCCCGGGCCATGGCGGCGGAGGGAACGAGCGCGGTCGCAACCGATGCCGCAAGCGCCGCAGTCATTATGAAGTTCCGTACCATCTCATATTCCTTTCGCCGGCCATTCGCCGTCATGGGCCCTGTTACGAGGTGCCCGATGCAGCGTGGCTGAACATGTTCGACAGCAGCCGTTCAGCTGGCGAAAGGTTCGCGGCGGATCAGCGCTTCCAGTAGCGGGCAGCCGCCATCGCGACGTCGCCCGCGTCGGCGGCACCGTCCAGCAGCGCCTGCTCGGTACCCTCCTGCGCCTCGAGCATATGGTCTAGCGCCTCGGCGAGGCGGGTGCGGTCGGCATCGCCATGCTCGGGAAATTCGGTTCGCGCAGCATCGCGACCGCTAGCGATGTCGTTGAGTTCGCCAAGCCGATCCTGCAGCGTGGCGAGCGCGGTTGCGAAGCTTTTCTGCGCGCGCATTGCTTCTCCCGAGGTAGCAAACATGGTCGCGAAGAATTCGGCGGCGTAGCGAAGCTTCTTCACCGCGATGCGAAGGCGATGGCGTTCGTCTGGCGCGAGCGTGGCCAGCGTGGCGAGGGCGTGATGGATCTTGCGACGGCGGCGGCGCAACACGCCGGCGGCAAACTCGACCGCATCTACCGAACCATGGTGCGACCAGGCGCCATCCTCGATCCACAGCGCAGTCTCGAACAGCAGGCGCTGAAATGGCTCGCTGTGCACGAGTGCTACGATCCTGTCATAGGCCCGCTCGCGCTGCCGGCCGAGCTCGATGACCAGATCGGCGGCGGCTTCGGGATCGGGTTCGGCATCCGCATCGCGCGCCCGCAGCGTCTCAAGCAGGACATCCAGATCCCGGCCATCGCCGAGCAAGAGGCCGGCGCTGCGCAGCTCATGCCGGATCCTGTCTGAGCGATCGTCAGCGATCAGTTCGCCGAAAATCGAACAGGCCGCGCGGAGCCTGCGCAATGCCACGCGGCTCTGATGCAATGCCTCGACCTGGCGGGCCCTCGCGACGACAAGGTAATTGGCCAGGAAGTGGCCGAGGCAATTCCACGCAATCGCACGGAACGCCTCGGCGGCCGTCATCGCCGGATCGAGCACGACGCGCCGCGCCTTGATCGCCGTATCGCCAAGCCCCGCAGCAAGCCGATAGCCCCGATCGGACTTGGAACTGGTCGACCAGGCAAGGCCCGGACCGAGCGGCAATTCGAGGACGCAATATAAGAGATCGGCGTGGTTTCCCTGGACGAGTTCCAGCTCAAGCTCGCAATAATCGACGACGGTTTCGCCGGCCACGATCCGAACGCGATCGAAGGCGAGCTCGATCACCGAATCGCGAAACAGCATCGTTCGCGTCGTGCGATCGGTTTCGATTCGCGCATAGGCCCAGAGGCGGCGGCGTTCGACGACTGGCTCGAGCAGCGATCGCGCGGCCTCCGGAAAATTGGCAAGCACGGGAAAATCCCCGCTTGCCGGAACATTCCATTCGCCGCGCACTAGGGGGCCGCCATGCCCATCGAGGCCGCTCTTGAGAGTCTGTTCGCTGCCCTCGGCATCGCTCCGCAGGCGAAGGGCGATCCCGGCCTTCTGGAGACGCCAGTCGACCGTATCGAAATAGACCGCGCTGAGCTTTTTCCGAGTCGGCGGGCCACCAAGTGCGGGATCGTCGAGCAGCATGGCAAGCATCTCGGGCGATGCCGCCAGCTTGATCTCGATTTCGCGCGAATCCGACATCGCTACTTCCCCAGCACCGTTTCCTCAGACGCCGCTTTGCGCCACCAATGCCTCGCTCATCGCCCAAAGCCGCTCGGCGCCCTCGGCGCTGCTTGCGGCAGGGGTGATCGGTGCCGGACGACGCTTGACGAAATAACCGCCGGTGCCGGCATCGGCTGCACCAGCGAGCCAGAGTATCGTATCGGCGCCCTGATCGGGATCGAGCGAAAAGGGGCGCGCCAGCCAGTAGATCATCTTGACGATGCGATTGCCATGGCTGGCGAAATTGGACTGGACGAGCCCGGGGTGCATCGCGTTGACCCGAATGCCGTCGCCGGCGAGCCGCTTGGCCAGCGCCTTGGTGAAGAGGATATTGGCGAGCTTCGACTGGCTATAGGCCTGGCCGGCATCGAATTTGCGCTCAAGCTGGAGATCGTCCCACGCCATGTCCTTGACGAAACGATGCGCGACCGAGGAGACGTTGATTATCTGCGCACCCGAAGGCGCGGCGCGGAGCAGCGGCAGCAGCCGTTCGGTCAGCAGGAACGGGCCGAGATGGTTGGCGGCGAAGGTTTCCTCGTATCCGTCCGGGGTGAGCTTGCGCGCGGCGGGGGTTCCCCCGGCATTGTTGACGAGCAGGTCGATCCGGTCGGTACGCGCCGCAATATCGCGTGCAGCGCCGGCCGCCTCGGACATCACGGACAGATCGGCGAGGATCATCTCGACCCTGGCATCGGGTATCGCAGCGCGAATTGACGCCAGCGCCGTTTCGGCGCGGCCGGGATCGCGGCCAAGCCCGATCACGCGCCAACCCTGGCGCGCCAGTTCGCGCGCGACCACCGCGCCGATCCCGGCACTCGCCCCGGTTACGACCGCGACCTTGCCTGCGTCGATTTCGACTGCGCCCATCGTCTCGTCCCCCGAAAAAACCACCAAGGCCGCACGAACGAAACCGAATCGGAGGCATCCGCCCGGGCAGCGCCGGCCTTTCTATCGGGAAAATCGTTTCGAGTCCCGATCCAGTGCGCGCCGCGCTCGGTGCGACGCGCCGCCGGGCGGTGCCTAACGTGAAGTGCCTTTCGACACGATCGCGGGATTATATTTGGCGAGGAATGTCTCCATAGCGCCGAGCAATGTCGTGCGATCCGCTTCGCGCGTGAAATGATGATCGGCCAGAGGACGCGAAATAAACTCCACGGTTTTCCCGGCCTGCTGCATTTTCGCAAACATTCGCGACGATTGCGAAGGATCGACTGTCACATCCTTCTTGCCGTGGATCAGCAACAGTGGAGTCGTTATCCGTGCCACCGCGTTGAGCGGCGATACCGCAGGGAAGTCCGGCGTCATTCGTCGCCAGTCGTCCTTAAATTTCCCGCCCATGAGGAAATGGCCGAAATCATTGACCTCGCTGCTCAGGCTCGAGACGCCGGCGATCGAGATTGCACAACGATACAGCGCTGGATCCTTGGCGATGCCCCACATCGCCGCATAGCCGCCATAGGAACCGCCAACGATGCAGACACGCGCCGGATCGGCGATCCCCTGATCGACAGCCCACCGGACACCATCACTCAGATCATCCTGCATGGCGAGGCCGAGCTGGCCTTCGCCCTTGCGAAGGAAATCGGTGCCATATCCAGTCGAGCCCCGGAAATTCGGTTGCAGCACGGCATAGCCGCGGCTTGCCAGAAACTGCGCCCAATAATCATAATAGAGACCGTCATTGGCCCATGGGCCGCCGTGGGGAAGCATGACGAAGGCAAGCTTGCGCGGATCCGCACCGAGCGGCAGGGTGAGCACGGCCTCGATCGGTGTGCCATCGCGGGCGGTGTAATGAACAAGCTTGACCGGCGATAAATGCTGCGAGCCGATCGCATCGTTTATCTTGGCGACCAGGTGCATCTTCCCGCCAGCCGTATCGTAATAATAGAGCAGGCCGGGAGTATCGGGGCTGGTGACGCTGACCAGCATTTTCGAACGATCCTCATTGAAGCTCAGGATGCGGGCGCGCGCATTCCCGACTGCCTTGTCGAGTTGTGCCTGCAGTTCAGCGATGGCTGGATCCACCCAACGATAACCGCTGCCGATCCCCAGGGTTGTAACGCCAAGCAGGGTGTTGCCATCGTCCGACAATATGGGACCGTCGACTTCGCCGTCGGCATTCGATGCCGCATAGACGGTGCGAACATCCTTCTGGGTCAGCAGATCAACCTCGAAGACACCGCTTCGGCCACTGGCATCATCATGGAGGGCGAGGGCATGATCCGTGCCCGGCAAGAACAGGAAAGGCCTCATCAGCGTCTCGCGTTTGCGCGTGTCCGCTGCATCGATCGTGCGAAAGATGCCGCTGCGTTCCGAGGCTCGGTAGACGAGGCGGAAACGGCGCAAATCGTCACGATAACCGACACCAGTCCGGACGGTGCCGCTGGAGTCTGCCGCCCATTCGAAGATACCGGCCTGGCCAGTCAATATCTTCGACTTGCGAGCGGTCTCCACGTTCACGCGATAAACCGAAGGCCAGTAGCCATCCTCGGCATAGATCGAATCCTGCGCAGCAAGGAGAATTTCCGCACTGCCGGCACCCGGAACCCTGAGCACTTCCGCCGCATTTTGGCCGGCCAGATCCCAGGCGAGCTTGGTATATTTGCCGCTGATCCGATTGACCGCGAGGAGGCGCGAGACATAGATCCGCTTGCCGTCAGGCGCCGGGAGCAGCGCATAAAGCGCAACAATGATATTGTCGTTATTGACCCAGCGGATCCACGCAGCCTCTGTCCCGTCGGGAACATTCAGCATGATCCGCTTGGCCGAAGTATCGAAGAGATCGGTAATGGCAATAATCTGATGGCCATCGATACCGAAGAGGCCTGCAAGCCTCTTCCCATCGGGAGACAGGCTTGGATCCTCGATGAAGGGGATTTGCGCAAAAGCAGAAAGGGGGAGTGTCGCCAGCGCCGCTTGCTGCGCTGCTGCCGGCGAAAGTGCCGCGATCGCGGCTGATACAAGGAACGCCAATCTCGAAACGGCACGCGCCTGCCGCGAAACCTGTACCATGGACGCCCCTCCCCCGATCAGGCAAACATCGATCAAGCCTATGCATAAGCCTGTCGCCTGCCTCGCCGCAAAGGAAAAAGCCCGGCTCAAATCGACGGCGGAAGCGGGGTGTTGAACGTGCCAGCGGCCGAACGACCAGCGCCAGCTTAAACAGGCTCGCGTTTGGGCCGTGGGTTCGCCGGAAAGGGCCCCCGGAACACCGAGACGGCCGCCTGAAATATCTCGTCCCAGAATAGCTCGACGTCGATGGGCAAAGCCGGCTCGACGTGATGTTGTCGCTTCTGCTCCAGAAAGCCGTTCAGAAAGAGCCGGATAGCCATCCGGTACCGGATCGAATATATTTCATCGGGAAGCTCCGGCAGGGATGCGCGCAAGGTGGAATTTATCAGACCCAGGGTCGGTGAGAAGCTTTCCGATCCAAACCGCTCGGACAGGTTGCTATCCAATGTTCGCAGCCCAAACATCGCAAAGGTCGTGCGAACCGGTTCCTTGAGGGAATCCACTATCGGCAGCAAAAGCGCTGCCAGGAGGTCCTCGAGGCCGGGTTGGCGTCGTGCCTCGATTTCCTCGAACCAATCGCGGCGTACGCTGTCCAGAAGGGGAAGCCGCATTTCATAGGCGGCTATGATCAGCCCGTCCTTCGATCCAAAATGATATTGGGCGGCGGAATTGTTCGCATGGCCGGCAGCGGCATTTATCTGCCTGAGCGACACGCCCTCGATCCCGTGCTTTCCAATCAGGCGCTCGGCGGCGATCAGCAGTTTGCGGGCATTTTCAGAGTAGTCCTGGAAGGCTTTGCCCATGCTTCCCCAATGCCAATTTTTGTCGCCGGTGCCAAGCGATCACGCGTTGCCATTTAAGGCACTGTCTTAAATTATTTGACCCTGCCGACCCATCGTGCTTGATTGGGCATCCCACGCACTGGGCAATATTTCCAAAGACTGGAGAGCAAGATGGCGGATGGTACATATGCATCCCTGGAGAATCCGGCACTTCGCGATGTAGGCATATCGGCCCGGCGAACCCCGCAATTGCCTCCTCCCAAGCCGATGGGAATCGATATCGTGGTGTCCGCGGATGGACATTGGGAGCTGGATGCTGACATTTTCTACGAATCCTTTCCTGCACGGCTGAAGGCCCAGGCCCCTCGAGTCTGGTTCGACGAATATTGGCGGGTGGGGACTCGAGGCGAGAATAGTTTCGCCGAGATCGAGACGATCACCGATCTGCCGACCGGGCTATATGATCTCGATGTCCGCATGGAGCACATGATCGCCGAAGGCATCGATCAGGAGATCTGCTTTCCGCAGACGGTGCTGGGATTTCTGTTTCATCCGGATCTGGAAATCAGGGAACATATCTACAGGATTTATAACGAGTATGTTTCGCATCGATCGCGGTTGAAGGGCAATCGCTTCCACGGCGTTGGCGTCTGCAGCAACTGGTGGGATCCATCAAAGGTGCAGGGCGCTGTCCGGCAGATCGCCGATCTCGGGCTGAAGACGCTGATGGTCCCGATCTCGGCAGGTAAAGGGCTGGATGGCAAGGACATGAGCTATGGCGGCCCCGAAATGGATATATTCTGGCAGGCGGTAGCTGAGGTCGGCTTGCCGGTGAATTTCCATATCGGCGAGAATATCAAGCCCGAGACGCGGGGCGCAATGGGCTCACTGATGCTCCAGCACCTCGCACCTTTCCGCAAGCCCTTGGGCCAAATGATCTTTGGCGGCGTATTCGACCGGCATCCGGGCCTCAAGGTGGTGTTCTCGGAAGGGGGGATCAGTTGGGTGCCGACAGCGCTTCAGGACGCCGAGATGATTTACGACACGCATGATAGCTTCCTCAATCCGAAGCCCTTGCATCGTCCGAGCCAATATTGGCACCAGAATTGCTATGCCACGTTCCAGACCGATATGCTGGGATTGAAACTGATAGACAATGTTGGCGCAGATCGCGCGATGTGGGCATCGGACTATCCTCATACCGAAAGCACTTTCGGCTATAATTATAGTGCCATGCAACAGGTGATCGATGCGGTATCGCCGGAGGCTGCGCGGCAGATACTTGGTGGAACCGCGCGAGCATTATACAAGCTGGATTGACCTGCGAGGCCGAAAGTAAATTAGGCCGATGGTCGCGTGGCGATCTGCATTTTGCAAGTTCATGGAAGAGGGTCGATCGATGTCGCGTGTCATCCGGATACATCAGTTCGGTGGTCCAGAGGTTCTGAAGCTGGAGGATGTCGATACGCCCGAGCCAGGACCGGGGATCGTCCGTATCCGGGTCGAAGCGATAGGCATTGGCCGCGCCGACATTCTATATCGTGCCGGTTTTCATCCCATAAAGGGAGAATTTCCTTCGCTGCTTGGTTCTGAAGCGGCAGGAGCGATAGAATCCATCGGACCGGATGTGAGCGGATTCGCTGTCGGCGACAAGGTGAGCGTCATTCCGCGGATGGCGCCTCTCTTTGGGACATACGGGGAATTGATCAACGCCTCAGCTGACTATGTAACGCGCCACCCGGCATTCCTGTCAATGACCGAGGCTGCCGCATTATGGTCAAGCTATCTGACCGCTTACTGCGGCCTTACCTCGGCCGGTCGCCTTTCGGCTGGTGAAACGGTCGTCATACCAGCCGCATCCAGCGGTGTCGGCCTGGCGGCGATCCAGGTGGCCAATATGTTGGGTGCGATTCCGGTTGCGATTACGCGAGGCCGGAACAAGGCGCAGAAGCTGACCGCCGCCGGAGCGAAGCATGTCATCGTCAGCGACCAAGAAGATGTCGTCGCTCGGCTGAGCGATATTACGAGTGGCGAGGGAGCCCAGTTGATCTTCGATCCGGTTGGCGGGCAAGGCGTGGAAAAACTCGCATCAAGCCTCGGGCAGTTTGGGCGATATATCATATATGGGATTCTCAGCTCCGAACCCACGCCCTTCCCGGTGGCAGCCGCTTTTTCGAACAAGCTCACCATGTCCGCCTTTGCGATGGATTCGGTCAA